>CAZOGY010000224.1:0-1097 GCA_964579305.1 uncultured Hyphomicrobiaceae bacterium | reverse complement strand
AGATCCCAGTCGCCGCCGAGGTCGGCGTGGCCGGTGTCGTCGTCGGATGCGGCAACGTCCGCGCCCGTCGCTTGCGCCAAAGCTGCCACGGCGTCCGCATCATCTGCGAAGTTGCAGCCATAGATCAGAATGTCGGCGCCATCAGACAGTGCCGCGCTTACGATATTCAGTTCATCGGCGTGTTCGCCCGCAATCGTTTCAGCGGTCAGGACAGCGCTGCCGAGGCGCAATTCGCCAGGGCCGCCGTGGGAGATAATGTGAATGGCATCGATGTTTTCGCGACCCGACAGGTATGTCGCAATTTGCAAGACCCCGTCCTGATCGGCCGTGAGCCGAACAACTTCAGCATTTGGCCCGGCTTGTTCTGCGATTTCTTCAGAGTCCGCAACGGCATGATCAATGAAAACGACTGTCTTTGTATTTTCCGACAATTGCTCTGCCGCAGCAATCAACTGCTCACCGTCGGTCTGGGATTTCTCGTGCGCGCTGGCCTCGCTTTCCGGCAACGCTTCAGGCTCGTTGGCTTCAATCGCTTGATCCGCAGTGTCGACTGCGGCTGCGTCAAAAACAATACGCGGCTCAAGCGCGCGATAATCCAAAACGGGGCTTGCCGAAAACTGCGCCAACGTCGCGGCTTCCACCGCTTGGCCACGCTCATGGCGCAAGCGCGCGCGCGCTTGTTTGCGCATACGGACAAGTCTCTGTTTGGCGAGGGCGCGCCGCGCACGCCGGCGTGCAGTGAAACGGCGCTGCTTTTTGCGTTTCGGACGGTGGCCGAAAATTGCCAGGAATGACATTACGCTGCGCCCCAAAACACGCGCAAGGGAACCCAACAGCGATCGGCGCGGAGCGGTTTGACTTGAAATAGCCTGCCCTGACGCGGTCGATTTTAATTTTGCCTTGAATTGTGCTTCGCTGAAATGATCTGCGTTAGACGCGGTTTCGGAAGCGATTTGCGGTGCGATGGTGCGAACGGATTTCATCGGGGGATCTGCCTCGGTTTGGTGGCGTTGACCGGAGAATTCCGCGGCAGAATCCGGCAATGTTATTAAACGGAGACATCGCTAAACTGGGAACTCCAGAGAAATCCTTTCATG
>CAZOGY010000223.1:0-1193 GCA_964579305.1 uncultured Hyphomicrobiaceae bacterium | reverse complement strand
CGCGAAGCACTGATGAGGCTCCGCGCCGAAGGCCGTCGCAAGCTGTTCACAGTCCTCGGCGCCTCCGGCTCGGCAAAATCCAGCTTCATGCGCGCCGGCCTGCTGCCACTCCTGAACCGGCTGCAGGTTCTGGCAATGCGCTCTCCGTCGGTGGTTCGGAACCATCCTTTGAAATCCATCGCCCACTCGCCGTTCGGCGCGATCACCCACGCGAAGGCTTCTGATCTCGGGCAACCAGATAGCCCCCGTTTACAACGCCCATTAATTGCGAAACGGTACGCCTTTAATGTCAGGTCCACGTTTGTCTGCGGCGGGGGCAAATGTATCAGG
The DNA here is from genome assembly GCA_964579305.1 of uncultured Hyphomicrobiaceae bacterium. Classification (GTDB taxonomy): domain Bacteria; phylum Pseudomonadota; class Alphaproteobacteria; order Rhizobiales; family Hyphomicrobiaceae; genus JBCBWG01. The sequence continues at coordinate 863 of CAZOGY010000223.1, read as the reverse complement.
ATCCATGATCAGATCGGCGATTGATTGTGCGGCAACCTCAAGTAATCGCTCCCCTTTTTCTGATGAGGCCCGTCCCGGATTTCCGGTAAGGCCATTATCACTCGCGGCAGTATAGCTGCGCCACCGAAACGCGCCTTTGCCCGCCGCGAGTGGTCCCCGGCCGCGATCACGCGCAAGGTCGCGCAATTCGGAGCTGTCGACCAATTCGTTTTCCAGCGCCATCATCATGGACGTTTCGCCCTCGCCCGCGTGCATGATGTGCGGTTGGTCCTCCAGAATAGCTCCGATTTCAGCCGCGCCCTCAGTGGCATAACGTGCAGCGACAATGGTTGCGCCGATTTCGGTGGCAAAACGATCGGCGGCAACCTGGATCGCAAGATTATTTCCACCATGGCTGTTGGATATCACGATATCCTGAAAGCCATGACGCGTTACACTTGTGATGACGCAACGAAGCATCGCAAAAAACGTATCATAGTCAGCGCTCAACGTTCCACCAAATGGCATATGATGCTCTGAAATACCGAGCCAAATTGGCGGCGTAACAACGACCGGCCGCGTTTCGGCGCATTTCCGTGCAGCGCGAACGGCCACTTCAAGGCCAATTCGCGTGTCGACCATGACCGGTAAGTGTGGTCCGTGCTGCTCCGTTGCCGCCGTGGGGATTATGACTACCGCGTTTTCATCGGCACGCGCGCGCAGTTCGTGCGCCTTCAAACGGGACCACTCAACTTCATCCATCATCACCCTCGCGCAAGATTTGGCTTAGCATTCATCGCCGCTACTAGTGTTCCGTCTCCGACACTTTGTTCCCTTTGCGGCACCCGCTCGTCCAAGTGTCGGAGACAACAGGAACACGAGTA
>CAZOGY010000222.1:0-1270 GCA_964579305.1 uncultured Hyphomicrobiaceae bacterium | reverse complement strand
TCGAAGCGGAGGTCAAAGGGCTCCGGTCGGGCAAGTTTGCGCGTCGGGGCCACCTCACCCTGCCCGCCTTTCTCACCCTGCCCGCCTGTGCGCAGGCCGGTCTCACCTGAGCGCTAACGCCGGCCGCCCGGAACAGGCGTCCACATCGCAAACCAGCCGCAGGCGGCCGTGTGCAATCTTGCCGGGCAGAGCGATCAATCCAAGGCCACAATCTCGATAACGGCACCGGCTGGAACTTCGGCGAAGACGCGGACATCACCGTCCGCATCGGCCCAAATATTCGATGGGCTTGCCAGCCGGATTTCATCGCCACGCGAGATCGGCGTGGGACCATACCCGATTGCGATCGCGTCACCGTCCGGCCAATAGGCGATTTCGCCGGGCTGCATGACATCGTTGGCATCGCGTTCGCGTGCACACGACAACGGCGTGGCGAAATAAATCTCATCGCCCCAGGTATTGACGCGGCCGGTAAGCGGCAGCGCCGTCCAAATCGCATCGGCCGTTGGCGTATCGCGAAGTCTGGCCGTCACGACGATCGATCCGGACCTGATCTCAATCTGGCGCACAATCACCTCCGCCGTTGCCCCGCCCAAGCGCTGCTCAACATGACACCTGTATCATCGCAGAGCCCACGCGGCGGCTCAATCCGGCGATGATGACCTGGCTTGCATACGGCTGATGGAGATCTTTTCGCCGGGCGACAGGCCCAACAGTGCACGCGGATCGCCGTCAACGGACGCCCAGACATTGCAAGGGCGCATCAATCTGATCTCGCCCTCGCGCGAAATCGGTGTCGGTCCCCAACAAATCACAATGCGTTCGTCATCGGCCCAATAATAGGCCTCCCCGACGCGGCCATTAAGCCGTGCCGTCCGATCGCGCGGCGCTTTGACAGGCACCTCAAAATGCAGGCTTTCGCCCCACGTCTCAGCAATGCCGAAAAGCGGCAACGCATGCCAAATAAGTTCGGCTGTCCGCGTTGCATGCGGCCGCAGCACCAAGCGCGCTTGCCGGGCTGAAAGCATAATGCGCCGCTCGCCAACCGGCACGGGACGTTGCAACGGGCGTGTCTTCGGCGCTGGTTCAGACCGCAAGAAGTTGGTTGGCATGGCTTTGCCCTGCAACGATCGGAGCGCCGCGCCACCCAACGAACGGCGCGACTAGATCATTTCAGGATCACGTGCGTTCACCCTCAATGATCTAGATTTTAGATGGTCGCTGCATCTTTCGGCTTAGGCGGTTCTGCCTAAACCGGATGAGCTCTAGG
>CAZOGY010000221.1:0-1570 GCA_964579305.1 uncultured Hyphomicrobiaceae bacterium | reverse complement strand
GTTCCAGTCGGATTGGCTGCGGGCCTTCGCGATCCAGCTCATGGCGCCAAAGCGGGCCGCCCGCTTGCCGATGAAACGTTTGTCGTTTGCGATCAGCACGGCGAGGCCTTCGTCGAACCAGGTGGGAACGGATTGGCGCGACATGAACACGGCGCCGAGCCGGGCCTGCAACTCGATGTGCATGCGCTCGTGCGTCACGATGTGGGTGTGCCAGCCGCGCGGTGCGATCCGAACGGCGAGGGCCGCAAAAGCTACGCCACTTGCCGCCCGGCCGCGCGCAAAAGTTTCAATGCACGGCGCGCTTGCGCAGAACACGTACCGCGGCTTTGAAATCAGGCCGCCGAAAAACGCGCTTGTGGCCTGATCCGCTTTGCTCACGAGCTTTTTTGCGAGTGCCTGTTGGGCACGGCTTCCGTCGGTGAAAAGGCCGGGCGCGATCTTCGTCAAGCCAAAGCAGGTGGGGCAAAGCATGCGGTGCGGCCCAGGAAAAGCGGCACCGGCCGCGGCTGCCAGCCCACTCAAGACAATTGTAAGACCGGCGATGAGACGCCAACGCGGCAAGCGGCGTCTTGAAGGGCTTTGGGTTGGCTCGCGCATCTGGCGGTCTCGATGTGATGTCTTTGGCAATCGGGTAAAGCTTACGCGGCCCCGTCGAGATAGCGACCTGAGACGTGGTTGGGTGGTGCGCCTGGAACAGGCGAAACGCCATGGCCCAATTCGCAATGGCGCGTGCGGCCAGAATGCGTTAGGGCGTGCCGTCTCAGCATCTATGAACAAACCGTGACGAAACGAGGAGCCGCCCCAATGCGCGTGTATTATGATCGCGATGCCGACATCAATCTCATCAAAGACAAGAAGGTCGCCATTGTCGGCTATGGCAGCCAGGGCCACGCGCACGCGCAGAACCTGAAAGATTCGGGTGTCCAGAACGTCATGATCGCGCTGCGACCGGGGTCGGCATCGGCGGCGAAAGCGGAGGCTGCGGGCTTTCCGGTCAAGTCGGTCGCCGATGCAGCGAAAGAAGCCGACTTTATCATGATGTGTGCGCCTGACGAGCTTCAGGCCGATATCTGGAAGGACCACATCGCCGGCAACATCAAAGATGGCGCGGCCATCGCGTTCGCACACGGCCTCAACGTTCACTACAAACTGATTGAGCCAGGCCCGACCATCGATGTTGTGATGGTGGCGCCGAAAGGCCCGGGCCACACGGTGCGTTCCGAATATCAGCGCGGCGGCGGCGTCCCCTGCCTGATCGCGATTGACCAAGACGCATCGGGCAACGCACACGATCTGGCATTGTCGTATGCCTGCGGCGTCGGCGGCGGCCGTTCCGGCGTGATCGAGACGACGTTCAAAGAAGAGTGCGAAACCGACCTGTTCGGCGAGCAGGTCGTGCTGTGCGGCGGTCTCGTCGAGTTGATCCGCGCTGGCTATGAGACGCTGGTGGAAGCCGGTTACGCGCCTGAGATGGCCTACTTTGAGTGCCTCCACGAAGTGAAGCTGATCGTCGACATGATCTACGAGGGCGGCATCGCGAACATGAACTATTCGATCTCGAACACGGCTG
>CAZOGY010000220.1:0-1660 GCA_964579305.1 uncultured Hyphomicrobiaceae bacterium | reverse complement strand
GTCGGCACCAAGGCCGATCCGGTGATGCTTGAGGTCTTCAACAACCTGTTCATGTCGATTGCCGAGCAAATGGGCGCGACGCTCGCCAACACCGCGTATTCGGTCAACATCAAGGAAAGACTTGATTTTTCGTGCGCCCTTTTTGACCCGACCGGCGGTCTTGTTGCCAACGCCCCGCACGTGCCAGTCCATCTCGGCTCCATGTCAGAAGCCATCCGGACCGTAATCCGGCTCAATCCCGATATGAAAAAAGGCGACGTATTCGTCCTGAACGCGCCTTTTAATGGCGGCACACACCTGCCCGACGTGACCGTCATCACACCGGTGTTCGATGATGGCGGAACACGCGTGCTTTTCTACGTCGCCTCGCGCGGCCACCATGCCGATATTGGTGGCAAGACACCCGGATCAGCACCACCCGATTCAACCCATATCGATGAAGAAGGCGTCCTCATCGACAACTTCAAAATGATCGATGGCGGGCAGTTCCGCGAAGCTGAGACGCGCGCGCTCCTGGGTTCGGGCCAATACCCGTGCCGCAACATCGATGAAAATATGGCTGACCTGGCCGCACAAGTTGCCGCAAATGAAACCGGCGTGCGCGAAGTCCAAAAAATGATCCGGCAATTCGGGTTAGACGTCGTGCACGCGTATATGGGCCACGTCCAGGATAACGCGGAAGAATGCGTTCGTCGGGTCATCACAGCCTTAAACGATGGCCAATATGCCTATGAGCTAGATAACGGTGAGTTCATTAAGGTTGCAATACGCGTCAACGCAAACGACCGCACGGCAGAAATTGACTTCACCGGCACAGCAGAAAAAAACAAATACAATTATAATGCCCCGCTCGCCGTCTGCCACGCCGTCGTTTTATATGTCTTCAGAACGCTTGTCGGCGCCGACATTCCGTTAAACGAGGGCTGCTTCAAACCGTTGAAAATCATCGCCCCGCAAGGGTCCATGATCAACGCGCAATACCCTTCCGCGGTGATTGCTGGCAACACCGAGGTCAGCCAGTTGACCTGCAACGCCCTGTTCGGCGCATTAGGCGTCATTGCCGGAAGTCAGGCAACGATGAACAATTTTGTCTGGGGCAATGATCGCATCCAGAACTACGAAACAATTTGCGGCGGCACGGGCGCCGGACCAGACTTCGATGGCTGCTCGGCAATTCAGACCCACATGACCAATACCCGCGGCACTGATCCAGAAATGCTGGAATTCCGCTTCCCCGTCCGCCTTGAAGAATACGCCATCCGCCGGGGCTCCGGCGGTCGCGGGCATCACGTCGGCGGCGACGGTGTTGTCCGCAAACTGCGGTTCCTGGAGCAAATGACGGTGACAACGCTTTGCTCGCACCGGCGCGTTCCGCCGTTTGGGGTTGCCGGCGCGGAGCCGGGCGAAGTCGGCCGAGAATGGATCGAGCGGGCCGACGGCACAAGGGTCGCGCACGCCGGCAACGACCAGAACGAGGTCTATCCTGGCGATGTGTTCGTGATGCACACGCCATCGGGCGGCGGCTACGGCAAGCCCTGACCATAAGCCGCCTGAAAACGATTTGGGTCAAAAGAAAGGGCGGCCTGCTGCCGCCCTCCTCAACAATCAAACCGTGTGAAATCCGTTCGACCCGCGCTTTCGCGTTACGCGCGGCCGGAAC
>CAZOGY010000219.1:0-1668 GCA_964579305.1 uncultured Hyphomicrobiaceae bacterium | reverse complement strand
ACCCGGGAACGATCCGTTGCACGGTGTGGTGGCGGTGGCTGCGCTTTATCCCTATTGCGGGCCGGCAAGTCGGGTTCGCAGGGCGGGCTGGCAGCGGGATGTTCCCGTCTTGGTTGTGTCGGTCGCCGAAGACACGATCGTGCCCGAAGCGGACTGCCTTGCCGTGGCCGAGCGCGCCGAAGCCGCGGGGCTCCCCGTCACCGTGTCGCGTTTCTCCGGCGTGACCCATGGATTTGACCAGCAAGAGAAGTCGGTCCTGACGACCTTGCGGTACGATGCAGAGGCGACGGCCCGGCTTTCGGAGCAACTTGAGCGGTTTTTTGCCGATGCCGGCGAGCGCTCCGCCATTTGACAATGCCGCTTGGCGCGCCGGGCTTTAGTGCGGTGTCAACGCGTTAATACTTTTTCTTGGAGCGCTGGAGCAAACCGCTGCAAACGCTGCGTTGCGGCGCGTGCCGCTGGACTATTGCACATCTGTCTTTTTCATTTTGACAATATGCATCTGGCTTGTATTTTGTCTTCCACACTGAAGAGAAGAGAAACAGATGAAGCAGTTCGACCAAAAAAGTCTTGAAGCGATGTCACTCGAAGAACTCGAGGCGCTTCAAAAGGCGGTCGCCAAAGCAATCGAGTCGCTTGACGAGCGGCGCCGGCGCGAAGCTATCGCCTCGGTTGAAGCCAAGGCGCGGGAAATGGGCTTTTCCCTGTCGGAACTGACCGGAGGGGCCGGTCGGTCGCGCAGGGCAACCCGGCCTCCGCGTTATCGGCATCCGGAGAACCCGGAATTGACCTGGAGCGGGCGCGGGCGGCATCCGGCCTGGATCAAGGAAGCGATTGAAAGCGGCGCCTCGCTCGACGATTTCAAGATCGCGAGCTGATACGGCTTAATCGTGACGGTCGTGCCCGGCTCGGGCAGGTGTCATCGGGCATGGGCCACGGCCGCCCAATGGTCAAAAGACAATACAGAGCGATAGGAAACTGTCGCTCACAATCTCGTTCGATGCGTGCCATGATACGGCGGCACGCCTGTGCTATTGTCCACGCTCTACCTCAAATGCCGAATTACACTCTGCGATTGGAATTGATCCAAACCTGACGCATCGTAAAGGTCGGGCAAAGCGATCCATCAGAAATGGCGGCGCTGACACAGCAGACAAACGCGATTTCCTACGCTGCGTCCCCAAGGACTGTCGTGACTTGTGCGCGCAGAGCCGGGAGCACCTCGCGTTCGAACCACGGATTGCGCACCAGCCACGCATTGTTGCGCCATGAGGGATGCGGCAGGGGAAACACCGCCGGTGCGGTCTGCCGCCAGTCCTGAACCGTGCGCGAGACAGGGCCCGCCGTTCCCAGATGGGCACGCTGCGCATGGCCGCCCACGAGAACGGTCAGCGGCACGTCTCCCAGAGCGTCCAGCACCGCGGCGTGCCAGGTCTTGCGACAGACCGCCGGCGGCGGCAGGTCGGCGCCACGCGCGTTGTAGCCCGGAAAGCAGAAGGCCGACGGCACGATGGCGACAAGGCTGCGGTCATAGAACCTGTCTTCGCTCAGCCCCAGCCAGTCGCGCAGCCGCACGCCGGACGGGTCGGTGAAGGGGCGGCCGGAAGCGTGGACCCGTTTGCCCGGTGCCTGACCCGCGATCAGGATGCGCGGGCGGGCGTCGAACCA
>CAZOGY010000218.1:0-1764 GCA_964579305.1 uncultured Hyphomicrobiaceae bacterium | reverse complement strand
ATACCGGCGAGCGAGGCTGTCGCCTGCCCGATGAATTACGTCGGGTTCATGTTTCGCGCCCTTCGTGAAGAGGGTGTTGCGAGCGAGGCGCTGCTTGCCGACACGGGCCTGACTGAAGACATGTTGGTTGACCCGTTTTTTAGCGCCGAATTCTCAAAAGTCCGGCGGTTGATTTTAAACGCCATCGAGCAGACCGGCGATGAGCATCTTGGGCCACGCCTGGCGCGGCGATTTGATCCCAACAGCGTCGGTCTGCCGGCTTTTGCAGCCATGACCGCGCCGAGCTTTCGCGATGGCCTGGCGACTTTGCAGCGCTTTTTCTTCATCACATTTCCAGGGATCGAGTTGTTACGTCCCGTACAGCACGCGGCCGGGTCGGGCGGTGAAACCGCGATTTGTGTGCGTCCGAAATTTCTCTTTGAGGATGTGGCGTATTTCGTGTGCGCCAGTGCGCTGACCGTTTGTAACGAGCTCTTCAAAGCGCTGCTTCGCCGCGACCAGGTGCTCACGCGCGTGGAGGTGACCATTAAGGAGCCACACGACTGGGCGCAGAGGGCGGATGACTTCTCGCGCGTGCCCGTTCGCTTCAAGGCGGACGAAAACAGGATGATCTTTCCAACGGCGCTTTTGGACGAACCCTTGCCGGGCCACGACCCGCTCACCCATGCTCGATTGCTGGAGCTGTGCGAGAAGGCCGCCAGCGACGCTGCCCATAACGCTCCGCTGGTGCCGCGGGTAATAGTGTTCTTAGAGACCGGACGCAATTTCGCCGCCCCGTTGTCTGAGGCCGCCGCGGCCTTGGGCTCATCAGAGCGCAGCTTGCGCCGCCAGCTTGATCATGCCAGGACCTCTTATCGCCGATTGGTCGATCAGGTGCGCGAAAATCGCGCACGCGAGCTGTTGGCGAATACCGATCATCCGATTCAGACCATCGCGTTCGAGCTTGGTTATGACACGCCCTCAAACTTCGCACGCAGCTTCAAGCGCTGGACCGGCACGACGCCCATGGGCTTTCGCCGTGAACGCAGGTCACGGAAAGATCGCGGCCAGAACTGAATAGTCTTTGGCCTGAACGGAGCTTTCGCGCTCGGTTCTCTACGCCCATAGCTCGTGCGATATTTTGTACAAAAACGCCGCAGGCGGCGCGCGTTGGCGCGCCCACCGTGGCACGGCGGACGAGGGTGGCTATGCAACGGGGGAAATCTTTGTTTGAATTGCGGCAAATTCGCAGCCGAGGGCAGCAAGAGTATTGCCGCTTTCGGCCTGCAAGCACGCCCGAGTGGTCAAGCGGCCGGGTCTGGGGGCGGTCGTTTACCGCGCTTGTAACATCCAGCGTTGCGTTGTGCGCGATGGCCGGGACCGCGCTGGCGCAGGACCAAGGTCTGGACGCTGAAGCATCTGAAGCGGTTGCGCTCCCGGATCCCGCGACGCTCGAAGCGCCGCCACCGCCCCCGCCTCCGCCTCCAAATATCCTCGTGGTGCTTTTCGATGATGTCGGCTTTTCCGGCTTTGGGGCCTACGGCGGCGACGCGCAAACCCCGCACATCGACGCGCTGGCGCAGTCGGGCGCGCAGTTCTCGCGATATTATTCCTCGCCGTTCTGCGGGCCGAGCCGTGCGATGCTGATGACCGGGTTGGACAACCACCAGACCGGCATGGGCACGCTCGTTGAAACCGTGACGCCGGAGCAGCGGGCGCTGTCGGGTTATTCGATGATTTGGGAAGACGATCAAGAGACGATCGCGAGCCTTTTGTCCGACGCCG
>CAZOGY010000217.1:0-2011 GCA_964579305.1 uncultured Hyphomicrobiaceae bacterium | reverse complement strand
GCCCGTGAGCGCAACAGAGCGAAAGCGAGGCGCATTTCATGCGACACGCTTTAGGGCGTGCTTGCTGTTGTCGGCGACGGATCAACGGCGCGCGTTGCTTGGCGAAGCAAAACCGAGGAAATCAGCGAAGACGGCGGTCGTGCGGATCTGCGTTGGATGAAGTGCCGCCTCAGCGGCCGCACCGGCTGAGTGCGCTGAACTTTCTGCTCGCTTTTGTGCACAGAGCCAGCTATAGAGCGCGGCTTCGATACGGTCGAAGGCCACGTATTTGTTGACCCTGCTGGACGACATCCCGGCTGGGCCGATCAAGAAAGGATACCCGATGTCGATCACAACCGAACGTAAAGCTGAGTTGATCAAAGAGTACGGGACAAAGGACGGCGATACCGGATCGCCGGAAGTCCAGGTCGCGATTTTGACGGAACGGATTACGAACCTGACCGAACACTTCAAATCGCATAAGAAAGATAACCACTCGCGCCGCGGGCTTCTGAAGCTTGTCAGTCAGCGCCGGAGCTTGCTGGATTACGTGAAGTCAAACGATCAATCACGCTATCAGACGTTGATTGAGCGGCTTGGCCTGCGCCGCTAACCGGCAGGCTTTTCAAACAAAAAGCCCGGTCGGCGCGTCTTGCATCGGCCGGGCTTTTTCCAGTTCTGGCGTGCGCCTGGCATTCATTGATGGAAATGGTCGCGCGGCGGCCATGGCGGGCCGGGATCGAAAGCCGTCTCCGGCACGACCGAACGTGAGTTGGTGCACCGCACCGGACCGCGCGCCACCCTCGACGGTCGGCGGGATGACGTCAGGCGCACCAGGTGTGGTAGGACGTGCGCGTGACCCAAGAGACAGAAAACAGCGAAAGACGATAGATGTTCGACATCCACCGCGTTGAAATCGAGTGGGGCGGCCGTCCGCTCAAACTCGAAACCGGACACATTGCCCGCCAGGCCGATGGCGCCGTGTTCGTGCAATATGGCGAAACCAGTGTGCTTGCGACCGTGGTCGCTGCGAAATCCGCCAAACCGGGCGCCGATTTCTTCCCGCTGACGGTCAATTACCAGGAAAAGACCTATGCGGCGGGCAAGATCCCAGGCGGCTTTTTTAAGCGTGAAGGCCGTCCGACGGAGAAGGAGACGCTGACCTCGCGTCTCATCGACCGGCCGATCCGTCCGTTGTTTGTCGACGGCTTCAAGAACGAAGTCCAAGTGATCGCAACCGTGATGTCGTTCGACAACGAGAACGACGCGGATATCGTGGCGATGATCGGGGCAAGTGCAGCCCTGACGCTGTCCGGCGTGCCGTTCCTGGGGCCGATTGGGGCTGCGCGTGTTGGCCTGATCGACGGTGAAATGGTCCTCAATCCGCTGATCGATGAGATGGACCAGACCAAACTCGATCTTGTCGTGGCGGGCACGCAAGACGCCGTGATGATGGTGGAGTCTGAAGCGCACGAACTGCCGGAAATGCAGATGCTTGAGGCCGTCATGTTCGGGCACAAGCATTTCCAGCCGGTCATCGACGCGATCATCAAGCTTGCCGAAACGGCAGCGAAGGAGCCGTGGGACTTCGCACCGCCCGAACTTCCGCATACCGACAAGATCCGTGAACTCGTCGGCGCGGATTTGGAAAAGGCGTTTTCCACCGCTGATAAACAAGCGCGCAACGACATGGTTGCTGCGGCCAAGGCCAAAGTCAAAGAAGCCATACAGCTTCCCGACGATGACGACGGCACGGCGGCTGTTCTGCTTGCGGACAGTTTCAAGGCCGTGGAAATGGAGATCATGCGGTCCGACGTTGTCAAAACGGGCAACCGCATCGATGGGCGCGACCTCAAAACGGTTCGGCCGATTATGGCTGAAGTCGGCATCCTGCCGCGAACGCACGGTTCAGCACTGTTCACGCGCGGGGAAACGCAGGCGATGGTTGTCGCCACGCTCGGCACCGGCGACGATGAGCTGTTTGTCGATGCCCTGGAAGGCAACCGCAAAGAGCGGTTCATGCTGCACTACA
>CAZOGY010000216.1:0-2094 GCA_964579305.1 uncultured Hyphomicrobiaceae bacterium | reverse complement strand
CGATGTTTCGAACACGAACATCGATGGCCCGGGCCGCTTTGCGGCCTTGGGGCGTAAATCCGGTTGGATGCGACGTGCATTAAGTCAACCCGGGCCAATTCGCGCACCGCCATTACAATTGCTTTATGCGCAGAGCGCATTTGCCTGCCCGGCGGATCGGCAAGCGCTATTCGGCGGCGGTCGCAACCCCGACAGGGCAACTCAATCCGGTGCCACCAAGACCGCAATAGCCGTTTGGCACTTTTGCCAAATACTGCTGGTGATAGTCTTCGGCGAAATAGAACGTCTCAAGATCGACGATTTCGGTTGTGATCGGTCCAAACCCGTTGGCTGACAAGATGGCTTGAAAGGCATCCCGGCTTGCCATCGCGGCGGCCCTTTGCTCTTCGTTCGCCACGTAGATCCCAGAGCGATACTGGGTTCCAACGTCATTGCCCTGCCGCATGCCTTGCGTTGGATCGTGACCCTCCCAGAAGGTCTTGAGCAGCGTTTGGAAGGTGATCTTGGCCGGGTCAAAAACCACCCGAACCAACTCATTGTGACCGGTTTTGCCGGTGCAGACTTCCTCGTAGGTCGGGTTCGGCGTTATGCCAGCGCCATAGCCAACCGCGGTGATCCAGATGCCGTCGCCGCGTTGCCAGAACATGCGCTCGGCTCCCCAGAAGCAGCCCATTCCAAAGTGCGCGATCTCAAGCCCATCTGGATATGGCGGTGCCAGCGGGCGCCCATTCACGTGATGGTTCGTCGACGTCGCGATCGGTGTCGTGCGACCGGGCAAAGCTGTGTCGGCGGTCGGCATTTCGACCGATTTGCGAAAGAGGAACATGGTCGGCTCCTGTGATGGTCGTTTGTGTGCGCTCGGCTGTGATGTGCGCGCCTGGAAGAGCGCTTGAGGTATGATATAGGTCGATCCGTCACGGGTGCGAACGCGAACGAACAATGGCCAGATTGCTGAGCACGTTTGCATTTGATTGCGCAGGGCTTCGCTTTTGGGCCCCGGTGCGCATTAACGACGGTCCTATCGAAGCCGCTTTTGTGCGGCTGTTTGCCAGAGGCGGATGGTGGTCATGCCTGTCAGCGCGATAAAGCAGTTGCTGGACGACGCAGAGACCGCGCCAGTGCCCGCGCAGACCCATTATGCGCCATGCGGTTGGCGGAAGACGATATTCGCCATTCTGTTCCTGCTTTTGCTGCCATTCACCGTCAGCATACCAATCGTTCTGGCCCAAAGGCTCATGACCGGCGTTTGGATTGATACGTGGGGCTTTATTGTTCTCGGGCTTGGCCTGTTCTTGATAACACTCCTGGTGTTGTTTGAGCTTTTGTATTCGCTGCGGGCGGAGGTGCAGATCGGCGAAAAGGCCGTCCGCTTTACCGTGCCAAGCGGCGCGGCGGGGTTGTTTCCACATTTCGCCTACCGGACCGAGACGGTGCCGTACGCCGAGATCGCGCGCCTTGAAAAGGTGTGCGAAGTCCGTGGTGGTTCGCTTGCGCCGGTGCTCTTAAACTGCACGCGGATTGTCAGACACGACGGCACGACGGTTGAACTTGGCTCCTGCCACGAGCAGAACCCGGATCATACGTTTCCCTATCAAACGATCTCTGCTGAAATCGCGCGGCGGGCTGGCGTCGAAATCGATAACTGCGGGCACATTCGCCAGCCGCGGGCATTTGGTTTGCTGCAGCCAGGGCGCCCGCTTGGCGCGCCTGAACCTTTGCACACCGATGCCATTGCCAAGATCAATCGCAGACACGGCCAGCTCGTGCTTCTTGCTGCCGTGACCATCGCGATCTTGCTGGGGTTGGGTATCGCAAGTGATGTCTGGACCCATCGCGCTGCGTTCGTGGATCGGCCGTCAGCGACGCCGGTCGTCTATCCTGGCGCCATTCCAGACGGGGCGGAGCCGGCGGCAGCCTCCGGCGCGGACAACCGCTGATCGGCGTCAAGTGATGCAGCGTGCGGGCGTTGCCTGGAGCGTATGCCGCGGGCGCGTCTGCATCCACCGCCACATCCGTCGCCCGTCGAATCCGTCGCCCGGCGCATCCGTGGCGCCAAGGGTACCTCGCCCGAGGCAAGGCGAACACAGCGCGCTT
>CAZOGY010000215.1:0-2116 GCA_964579305.1 uncultured Hyphomicrobiaceae bacterium | reverse complement strand
CAGCAAGAGGCAACAGCTAACGGGAAAAACGCAAAAGCCCTTAGCATTGAGCGCATACGGATTAGCCCGGGCTTGTGCCGACAATTGAGGCATTGCGCCCGCTAATGCATGTCGCACCCAATCGGATTCACGCCCCAAGTCCGCAAAGCGGCCTGGGCCGTCGATGTTCGTGTTCGAAACATCGACACGAAAACGGCCCGCCCCCGCGGAGGGCCAACGGCCCGTGAGCGCAACAGAGCGAAAGCGAGGCGCATTTCATGCGACACGCTTTAGCTCATCATCCGACCACACGTGACCGCACTTTCGGTCAGGTCGCCGGATAAAGATGCCGTATCACGTTGGAAACAAAGCAATTTCAGCCGATCTGCGAAACGGAAAGCGATTCCGAAAGATCGAATATTGCTCTAGCCCGGCACACGGATTGCGGCCACCTCCGCCATCCAGGCCCAAACATTCGCAATTGGCTCGGCCCGAAAACCTTGTAACGTCTTACCTTGGACAGTCTCGTGTTCCGTTTCAGACATTTGCCACGATCCGACTGCTGGTTCAGAGCAATGGCTCAGACATAAGGAACACGAGCAACTCTTTGTTTCTTGGCTTGCTTTTGTCATTGACGTTGGCTCGCCGACCTCGCCGCAACCGGGAGGCAAACGTCGATGATGCAACATGAGACGTCCGACGTTTGCGCACGATTACGAAAGTGGCCCAGCCATGTCGCCAGCCTTCTCACCCGGCAATGCGCCGGTCGCCTCGCATGTATTTCCGCGCAATGCCACCGCGCCGGCGTCCGCTGCCGTCGCCGGTGACGGCCCATGGATTATCGATGACCGCGGGCGCCGCTATCTCGATGCCTGTGGCGGGGCCGCCGTGTCTTGCTTGGGCCACTCCAACGTCGCCGTCCGCGAGGCGGTCAAGACGCAATTGGACAAGATCGCCTGGGCGCATACGAGTTTTTTCACCTCACAGCCCGCCGAACTGCTTGCAGAACGACTGATTGCGCGTGCGCCGACCGGGATTGAGCGCGTCTATTTCGTCTCGGGCGGCTCCGAAGCGATCGAAGCGGCCTTGAAACTAGCGCGGCAGTACTTTGTTGAGCGCGGCGAACCGCAACGCCGGCATGTCATCGCGCGCTGGCAAAGCTACCACGGCAACACCATCGGCGCGCTGTCGGCGGGCGGCAATCGCTGGCGCCGCCAGCAGTTCGAGCCCCTCTTAAGCGAGGCGATGAGCCACATCGAACCGTGTCACTACTGGCGATGGGGCGCCTCTGGCGAAAGTCCGCAGGACTACGGTCTGCGTGCCGCAGATCTTTTGGAAAAGCGTATCCTCGAATGTGAGCCCGGCTCCGTCGCAGCCTTCATTGCAGAACCGGTGGTTGGGGCAACCATGGGGGCGGTTCCGGCCACGCCCGGCTATTTCAAGCGCATCCGCGAGATCTGCGATCGCCATGGCGTTTTGCTGATCCTCGACGAAGTCATGTGCGGCATGGGCCGAACGGGCACCTGGTTCGCGTGCGAGCAAGACGGCATCGTGCCCGATATCGTGTGCGTAGCCAAAGGCCTTGGCGCGGGCGTTCAGCCGATCGGTGCCATGCTGTGCACCGCCGACATCTTCGACACGATTACCGGCGGCTCGGGATTTTTCCAGCACGGCCACACCTATCTGGGTCATCCCACAGCCTGCGCAGCCGGCGTTGCAGTGCTCGACGAAGTCGATCGCCACAACTGGCTCGACAACGTCCAGACCATGGGCGCTCGCTTACACGACGCTTTGACGGATCGGTTCGGCCAACACCCGCACGTCGGCGATATCCGTGGTCGCGGGCTGTTCTTAGGGCTGGAACTCGTGGCCGACCGGAACGAAAAAACGCCATTCGATCCGAACCTGAAACTGCATGCACGGATCAAGCGCGCCGCCTTTGACAACGGCCTGATGGTGTATCCGATGGGCGGAACCATTGATGGCCATGCCGGCGACCACGTTCTCTTAGCTCCGCCCTACATCATCGATGAGACCCACATCGGCTTGATCATCGACGGCTTGGCGCAGGCCATCGACAACGCCATTGAAAGCCTCGCCACTTAAAGCGTGTCACATCCAATCGGATTCACGCCCC
>CAZOGY010000214.1:0-2138 GCA_964579305.1 uncultured Hyphomicrobiaceae bacterium | reverse complement strand
GTCCGCAGCTCCTCCAATCGCGTTGGTCGCGGATGGCGCGGTGACCTTCTGCAAGGGGCCAACAAGCGTTCATTGCTAGGCGGTTCTGGACGGCGCTGGTTTCATCGGATTTGCGACTGGTAGCGCTTCTTCGCACGCCCCCATCGCAGACACTCGGGAGGCGTACCAGCGTGCACCCGGCATCGCCGTCAAGCCGTGAAGCAGTGCGCTGATCCAGAGCGCGTTCACGGCGATGTTAAGCACCGGTCCGGCGTAGGCGTGGTCGATCTGACCAACGACCAGGAGCGCGAACAGCGCCGTCGCAAGGCCTCTTGGGCCGAACCAGCCAAAAAACAGCCGCGTCGGTGCCGACGCGCCCGTTCCCGTTAATGACAGCCAAATCGCGCATGGACGCACGACAAACAGGCTCACCAGGATTAGCGCCGTCATCTCCCAAGTTAGGTTCTGGATCGCGCCCGGTACGAGAACGAGGCCAATCAGGAGGAACGCACCCCAGGAGAGCAGGTAGCCTTCGCCCTCGGTGAACTCGTAGACGAAGCGGCACCGGCCCTTAACAACGGCACCGAAACCAAGACCGGCGACAAACGCGGAGATGAAGCCGTTGCCCCCGATCAGATCGGCGGCGAGGTAAGCGGTGCCCGCTAGGGCAATAGCGCCGATCCCCTCGTAGGCCTCCGACGTCAACGACAGCGCCTTGGCGCGCAATAGGACGGTCCCGCCGAAAAGACCTGCCGCTATGCCGACGAGCGGGCCAAAGATCAGCTGTTGAGCCGCAAACACTGGCCAGTTAGTCGCAGCAGCGCCCGTCATGCCAGCGGTCAGGCTCGCGAATAGCAATACCGCCGGCAGCGCAAGGCCATCGTTGAGCCCGCTTTCGACGGTGAGCGAAACGCGGGCACGCTCTGGCACGACGGAGTTGGAGACCACGGCCTGGCCCAGCGCAGCATCGGTCGGAGCCAGAATAGCGGCGACGAGGGCTACCGCGTAAATCGGCCAGCCGGGCAGGAATGGCCAGGCGGCGAGCGTACCGAGTGCGATCGTAAGCGGCAGCCCGATGACAAGCATGCGATGTGGCCAGAGATGGTCGCTGCGCAGCTTGGCGACATCGATCTGGGCCGCATCGAGAAACAACAAGATTACCAAAGTGATTTCGGCGACGGTGTGCAGGATCTCTTCGGCGCCGTGGCCCGTCATGACACCGGATTGGGCAAGCGCGAACCCGAAACCGATGAACACCATTGGCGGTGTGATCACCGTCAACGACAGGCGCTTTGCAATCATGCAAAAAGCAAGCGTGAACACAGCGGTGAAGAGGAGCGGAAGCGACATTGCTAACGGGTTCCAACGTTATCGGGGTCTATCCGCGGCCGCCCAGCATCGTAGCTGACACTGCCGCCGCCGCGCTTCACGACCGCAACGGGACATCTTGAGAAAGCGTCAGTCGCGTCGGGCATTTCCGCTTCCCCTAAGCTCCGGTTATGACCGCCGTTCACGCAGGTTTACATTTGGCCGCAGACGTTCGCCAATGCGCCGAGGGAGTTGACTGTCGGGCCCCGACCCAAGGGGCGGGGCGCCGCAAACACGCTGTCACATTGGCGTCCGATAAAGCTGAGCTAGGCCAGTCTTTTCCGGAGAAAAAACCGTGTCAGTCGATACATCGGAACAAGCGAATTCAGAATTTCAGCTAGGCACAATTCAGCAGTCCGGTCCGGTCCTTACCACGATTGGTTTGGCAATCGTCATGGGTTGGATCGGCGCTATGAAGTTTACCGCTTACGAAGCCAATGCCATCTCAGGTCTTGTCTCTTCAAGTCCACTGACAAGCTGGCTCTACGGTGTGTTCGACCAGCAGGTGGCGGCCTACCTGATTGGTGCTTTCGAGATCGCCGCGGCCGTACTTCTAATCATCGGTTTGTGGTCAGCAAGAGCTGGCTCGATCGGTGCACTGATGGTCATCCTAACACTTCTTGTGACCATCAGTTTCCTTTTTACGGCGCCAGTCGTGGAAGCCAGCCTCGGGTTCCCGGGACTTAGCGTTCTACCTGGACAGTTCTTGCTGAAGGACATAGCGCTTCTAGGAGCGGCGATCTGGCTCTATGGTTATTTTGTCGATAAGAGCCGTCAGGCCTAACCTCCCA
>CAZOGY010000213.1:0-2184 GCA_964579305.1 uncultured Hyphomicrobiaceae bacterium | reverse complement strand
TCATGCGACACGCTTTAGATGTCGAGTTGATAGCTCATCGGCACCCAGCGGTGCGCGTCGCCAACCTTTTCGACGTAGCCAATCGCCGGGAACGGCATGTGATAGCCGGTCGCCGGCACCTTATCAGCCGCTGCCATATCGAGGATCTTCTTGCGCGAAGCGATGGCTGCGTCTTTGTCCATGTCAAAGATCACGTGCCATTCCGGCTTCTGAAGCGATGCAACATAATGGTTGCAAGCATCAGCCCAAAGCAACAGGCGCTTGCCGTCGCTTTCGATATTGTAGGCCATTTGACCAGGCGTGTGGCCGAATGCGTTGATCGCGGTGATGCCGGTGACAACATCGTCGCCCGGTTTGATGTAGCTGAACTTGTCAGCAAGCGGGATCACGTTGTCTTTCACGAACTTGACGCGGCCCTGCATGCCCTTGTCGCTGGACTCCATGATGTCCTTGGACGTCCAGAAGTTGTTTTCCGCTTCACCCGTCACGTAGCGTGCGTTCGGGAAAGTGGCTGCGCCGTTTGTGACAAGGCCGCCGACGTGGTCTGGGTGGAAGTGCGTGACGACAACGATATCGAACTGCTCAGGCTGAAAGCCGGCGGCGGCCAAAGCGTTCAGCAACATGCCGCGGGTTTCGCCGCGGCCTGAGCCGTTACCAGCATCAAACAGAACAAGCTCATTACCCGTGTTGACGACAACCGGCGTGAAGCCGATCTGCATGGCGTCGCCCGGCAGGAAGTTGGCCTGCATGTGCGCCGAAACGGTTTCGACCGATTGGTTCTGGCCAAACACCGGGAAGACGCGCGGAACGTTGGCAAAGCCATCGAACACGGTCGTCACTTCGAAGCCGCCGAGCTTGACGCGGCGGAACATGGTCATGCCGGTACCGGCCATTGGAGCTTTAGCGGCGGCGGTGGTTGCAGTTGCCAATTGCGCGGCAGCGGCCGTCGCAGCGAGGCCGGCGGTGCCAAGAAGCGCATTGCGGCGCGAAACTGTGATCAGGTCAGACATGGAAGCGTCCCTCTGAGACGTGTGAACAAAGATGACGTGGTACGGCCCGGGCGCGCAGTCGCCAGCCCCGTAGCAGCCGAAGAAGACATGCTTCAGATGACATGACTTCAGATGAGATGGCTTCAGGTGACATGACTTCGCGCGAACGTGATTGGGATCGACCACGGCCCACAACGCAGGCCCGACCTGCGCGGATCTGACCACCCATCCCGGTACGCACCGATCACACGCAACCGTGATCGCAAAGCCGCAGACACGAAAACCGATGCGCGCACGAGGCAAGATGCGAGCGCGGCCGAAGCATCGACGAAGCGTTCCTCCGAAAGCGCGTAGAGCGCGGAAAATCACGCAAATTGGACGATGCGATCACGAACACCGTCACACGTTTCTGAACGCGTATTGAAGCGTCGCCAGCCCCGAACCGAACTATCCTTCGATTAAGAGGTTTCACAAAGCCTAGAAACAAACACCAGGAGGATAACGGCACCATGTCATTGTTTGGAGAAAAAGCCGCCGTCATTGCTTCTGGAATGACCTGTCAGACTGCCCATCAAATTGACCGGCACGTGGACTTATTGCGCCAACTCACGCGCGATCCGTCATTGCAAGTTTCGCGGGGACCATTTGATTGGCTGATGGCACCGCCAATGGCCGCTGCGCGCATGTTGTCGGAGCAGACTTTTTTTCCACCGTTGACTGAATTGAACTGTGCAAAACGCCCGGTCTGGCGTCGAATGGGCGTCTCCTTTTGGCATGATTTCAAGAACGCTGATGGTGCATACGACATTGCAGCGACGTACGCGCGCGAAAGCGAGAAATACGCGCGCCGCAGTGCGCGGCTATCGCGCTTGCACGCACTGCAGCGGGTCATCATCGTGACCGCCAACTCGCAAAACAATTTCCATGAATTTCAAGCGGATCTGGATTTTTTCGACCCGCGTCTGAAACGTGCCGGCATGCACGCCATGCATCGCGCCTGGACCCGTTTTCTGGGCCGTCCGGTCGAAGTCATGACCGTCACCACAGTTGGACGTGAGGCCCATGCCCCGCCGGGCCAGCCTGCCGTCCATCGCATGGCTCCCGACGCTTCCGAGTGGAAAGGCTCAGCCGATCATTGGACCGCCGCCTTTACTGCTCACTTCGCCCCCTACGCCATCGCGGCTTGAGGGGCAGT
>CAZOGY010000212.1:0-2245 GCA_964579305.1 uncultured Hyphomicrobiaceae bacterium | reverse complement strand
GGACAACTGTCGCAGTCGCGGAAGCTCTCAGCACCGCCGGGTTTGCGCCAGATGTCGCCGAGGCCGGTTTTGACGAGGATGTAGCCGAGCGCCTTCAAGCGGTCGCGCGCGCGGTCGGCGAGGTCGGGTTCTTGCGCGATCAAATCGGCCAGCCGGTCGCGGCTCGTCGTGGCGTCGATCTCATCGCGCAGGCGCTGGAGGCGCGCGGTCCGGTTCGTCCTTTGCGTTCGGTCATCCGACGGCGGCTGCGCTGGCTGCTGGCGCGTTGGCGCCGTTTGCGCGGGCGGCGGCGTCACAGGCTGTTGCGTTGCGACCTGGGGCAAGTTCGTGCCGGTACGCCCGCCGTCGATCCAGCCGAGCGTGGCGGCCTGGACGCGGTCTTTCCGGGCCGGATGCGAGGGTGTCGCCGCTTCAGGCAGCGTCCGGAACATGGCGGTCGCTTGCGCCCGGTTCGCCCCCATGCGGCGCAGGATGAAGCCGGCCTGGTAATCGGCTTCCAGTTCAAACTCGTGATTGCGACCCGCAATGCGCGTGTGAAAGCGCACGTGGTGGCCAACCTCATGCGCCACCACCGCAATCAGCGTCCAGTAATTCGCCGTGCGCTCGCGGATGCGCTGCATGAAGTCCGCATTGTATGCGATCAGCCGCTCCTCACCGGACGCGCCAACCTCGATGAACGCTTCGGCAGATGCCGTATCTGCGGTCGCGCGCAAGATGATGCGGTCGTCCATGCCCGCAAGCCCAGCGGCCTGCAGGATTTCGCGAAACACCGCGCGTGCTTCGGCGTCCGACTGGAAACTCCGCCGGATGCGCACGACCCCGCCATGAAACCCGCGTGTCGATTTTGCATCATGCGTGCGCAGAAATTGCGCTTGCGCGGGCCTCGCTGACAGCAGCCCAACAGCAATGACCAGGCTGAGCCCACACAATTGAGACGCGCGCAATGACCACAAGAACACGGAAAAACTCCAGCTCAATACGCCGAAGACGCTGATAGCGCGATATCGCGGGCAAGGCTACCGGCCGCCGCCCGAAACAAAAAACCCCGCGCAGGCGGGGCCTGGCGCGGGGTGCGTCGCGGAAAGCTGGCGGTGGCCAAGCTTACTTTTTCTTGGCTTTGCCCTTCGGCGCGGGCTGTTCCGGGTTCAATGCGTCTTTGAGCGTCTTCGATGGGGTGAACTTCGGCACGTTCGAAGCAGCGATCTGGATTTTTTCGCCCGACAGCGGGTTGCGGCCTTCGCGGGCTTCGCGCCGGGTCACTTTGAATTTGCCGAGCGGGGCGAAGTTCACTTCCTCGCCGTCCTTCAGCGTGTTTTCGATGTGGGCAACGATCGCGTCGAGCGCGGCACCGGCCTTGTCTTTGGTGATGTCGGCGTGGGCCGCCATCGCGTCGATCAGGTCTTTCTTGCTCATAGTCGTTCCGTCCTATGTGTTTCGATGGGCGCTGGTTTCGCGCGAAACCCCCCGAAAACACTGGATTCGCGGCGCCATCGGCCACGACACAACGCCTGAGCCCGTGACTCGTCAAGGCGCTAATCGCGTAAAAACCCTTATTTCACGGGAAAAATCGCGTTTTCGCCCCCGATCAGCCCGTCCCGCGACCTCTCAGCCGCACCTTTGCCGATCCGCACAAGCCCCTGAAAACAAAAGCGCCCTCGAAACCAGCTGGCTTCGAGGGCAGGTTGCCTGTGTGGTCGGGAGCTGACATCGGGTCAAATCACCCGATGATAGCTCAGTGCGCGGTCAATTGACCGTCACTGGCCCCATCTTGACCGGTGGCCGCCGCGGCTGCTGCCGCCTCATCCCACACGATGGCCTCAGGTTTACGCACAAGCGCGTGCTCCAGCACCTGATCCATCTGCGAGACAGGCACGATGTCGAGCGCACCCTTGATGTCGTCGGAGATCTCAGCGAGATCTTTGACGTTTTCCTCCGGGATCAGCACTGTTTTGATGCCAGCCCGCAGCGCCGCCAACAGCTTTTCTTTCAAGCCACCGATCGGCAAGACCCGGCCGCGCAAGGTGATCTCGCCCGTCATCGCCACGTCCTTGCGCACGGCAATGGCCGTCAAGACCGAGATGATCGCCGTGACCATGGCAATGCCGGCCGAGGGGCCATCCTTCGGCGTCGCGCCTTCCGGCACGTGCACGTGGATGTCCTTGGTCTCAAACAGCGGCGGTGCGATACCGAAATCGACCGAACGTGAACGCACATACGCGTTCGCGGCCTGGATCGATTCCTTCAT
>CAZOGY010000211.1:0-2357 GCA_964579305.1 uncultured Hyphomicrobiaceae bacterium | reverse complement strand
ATAGCCCTGCGGCAGGTCCGGATAGAAATAATTCTTGCGGTCGAACACGGAGCGCAGATTGATTTGCGCCTTGATGCCAAGCCCCGTGCGGATCGCCTGCGCAACGCATTCCTTGTTGATCACGGGGAGCATGCCGGGCATGGCCGCATCGACCAGCGAGACATGGCTGTTGGGCGCGCCGCCAAAGGCCGTCGAGGCGCCGGAAAACAATTTGGAGTTCGAGGCGACCTGCGCGTGGACCTCAAGCCCGATCACGATCTCCCAATCGCCGGTCGCGCCGGAAATCAGGTTGTCGTTTGAAGATGCTGGATGGTCCTGCATGGTCGGCTCCCTTTCGTTGGCCACCTCGTTAAACCAGTGCCCTGAGCCCCGCAACGGCCAGGGTCGCGCTGGCGCACCGGTTTGACGCCGATCGTGCCGCCAGGTTGACCATGCGACGGACGATGGGACTGCCAGCGCGCCGGGCTGATCTGTGGGCTGACTGGCGAAAAGCGCTCCGCATCGGCAGCACCCGCGTTTGGGGTGTGACCGAATTGCTCTTGTGAGCACGCGCTGATAACCTGCTGATCAACTTTGGCTGGCATAATTAGGCAATCGCACCTTTTCTTTTGCGGCTTCCGTCCGGCTCTGGAGACTTCAGGTATGCTTCGCGTGCTCGCGTCCTATGGTTTGGCGATTTTGTCGGCGACGGTTTGGCTCAACGTCGCTCCGACAGGCGCTTTTGCGAATGCACGGGATGCGGCGCTGCCATTGACGATCGTGGTCAATCTGGCGCGACAGCGGGCCGACGCCTATCGCGGGACACAGCACGTTTTTTCCAGCTCGATTTCATCGGGCAAGGCGGGTCACCGCACGCCGAAAGGTATTTTTGGGATCATCCAAAAACGGCCGCGGCACTTCTCCAATCTCTATAACGGCGCGCCGATGCCGTACATGCAGCGCCTGACGTGGTCAGGTATTGCGCTG
Organism: uncultured Hyphomicrobiaceae bacterium; assembly: GCA_964579305.1. Classification (GTDB taxonomy): domain Bacteria; phylum Pseudomonadota; class Alphaproteobacteria; order Rhizobiales; family Hyphomicrobiaceae; genus JBCBWG01. The sequence goes on along the minus strand of CAZOGY010000211.1, from coordinate 1,391 downwards.
CACGCAGGTGCCATTCCCGGCTATCCCGCCTCGCATGGTTGCGTCCGTCTGCCCCACAGCCGAGCCCGTCAGCTCTTCAGCTTGACGCGGATGAACACGCGTGTGGTGGTTTCGAATGCCTCGCCGCGCCCCACAGTTGTCTCGCACCCATTGCTATGGAACCGCCTTCCACCGGGCAATCCGGATGCTTTCAAGCCGGATCGCGATCCCTCGCAGCAGCCCGATCAAGCGCCACAGGCCGTCAGCATCCGCACCGGCAGCGTGACGCGTGAGGGTGCTGATGGACGCCAACAGTTGACGTGGCGCACCTTGCGCCCGGAGAGCGGGCGCAGCATCGATGGGTCTGCGCCGTTGGAGTTGGCGTCGGTGCCCGCGATTCAGGTCGCGACGCCCGATGGACCACCGCGTACCCGCGCAGAGGTTGCCCGGCGTCAAGCGATTGCGCTGAGCGCGAAGACGCAAGCGCTTGCGGTGGCAAAAGCCGCACTGGCTCAAGCCAAAGCCGATCGCGATGCCAAAGGGATTGCCGTACGCGATGCGTCGGTCCGCGCGCGCGGATTGGCCAAGAAACTGGCGATGGCGGAACGGCTGCGCGCACGCTGGATCGATGTCAAAGCCAAGTCTGAAAGTGACCTGCGGCAATTCCTCGTGGAAAATGCGAATGTGTCCGAGGCGGACCCGCGCTTCAAAGGACTTGCTGCGACCGAGCGCGCCCTTGCTGAAGCCGTCGTCACCGCGACGGACGAAGTTACCATCGCAATGGATGTCCACGCTGAGTTCGCGCTGAAACTGGCCAGCGCCCGTGGCCGTCTCGCCGAAGCGGCCGAAGCATTCAAACAAGCCAAGATCGCGCTAGCGAAAGCCGGCCAGATGGCCCGCGTTGCCCAGGCCGACGTTGCGTCACTGGAGCGCGCGATCAAGATGCGCGCGCGGCCAATTCACATTCTGATCAGCCGCAAGACCTCGAAAATCCATATCCGGCAAGGCTACGAGGACATCCTCGTCGCACCCATCGAAATCATCGATCCTGACAAACCGATGGGGACACACCTTCTGCAGCCTGTGCGCGAGGCCGACGACGGTTATACGTTGCAATGGGCGGCCGTCACCGTGCCGGATGCAAAGTTCGGCCAACGCGTCGTCGAGAGCCGTCGCGAGCGTGCGCGGGCATCGCGGCGCCGCGGCCGGCGACAGCGGGTGCGTTATGTCTCGGTGCGTTACCGCACGCGAGATGCGCTCAATCGCGTGGTTATCCCGCAGCATGTCCATCAGAAAATCGCGGAGCTGATCAAGCCAGGTTCGTCGCTCATTGTTTCTGATCGCGGGCCAAGCATCGAGACAGGCAAGGGCACCGATTACGTCATCTTGACGCGCTAAAGCGTGTCGCATGA
>CAZOGY010000210.1:0-2383 GCA_964579305.1 uncultured Hyphomicrobiaceae bacterium | reverse complement strand
AATCGCATTGGCGCAACGTGACGACAGGAAACGGGCGACGCCTTGACCTTGCGCAAAAGGCTTACACCTTGCGCAAAAGCCTTACTCCTTGCGCTAAAGGCTTACACCTTGCGCAAAAGGATTACAGGGCGTTGTCGTCGTGGTGCTCAGCCTACTCGGCAGCCGTGGCAAGCGATTGCGCCGACTGTTTCTGTTGCGCCTCAGCGAGACGACTATAGCCATCGCGGGTTTGCGGGGTCTTCATATGCAAGGCCGCGCCGGCAATTTGCGTGCGCAATACCTGGGCCGTGCCGCCGCCAATCGTGAACATCCGGACATCGCGATACATGCGCTCAAGCGGCTCCTGGGCCCCATAGCCGCGGGCACCAAACATCTGCAGTGCATCGCTTACGACTTTGATCGCGGTCTCGGACGCGAATAACTTGGCACGCGCCGCCGCGGTCATATCGGGGAACGGGCTGTCGTTGCGGCCTCTGGAACGCGCGGCATCGTGCAGCATCAAGCGCGCGGCGGTCACGTGCGTGTCCATGTCCGCAAGCATCCACTGCAGGCCCTGAAACTCAGCCAGTGGGCGGCCAAACTGCATCCGTTCTTGGAGATAACGCGTCGCGTGCTCGCAAGCGCCAGAGGCAATTCCAAGCGCAACCGTGCCGGCGCCAACGCGTTGGGAATTATAGGCATTCATCAGGTCCGCGAAGCCACCCTTAAAGCCGCGGGGCGCATGCAGGACCATGGCATCAGCGACCTGCAAATCTTCAAAGCGCAGTTCAGCTTCAGGCATGCCGCACAGGCCCATGGTGCGCTCGCGGCGCACGACCGAAAAGCCCGCTGGGACGTCACCGGTTTGATGGTCGGCCAGAACCAGGAAGCCGCCGATGCCGAGTTCCGTTCCATCAGCGTCGACGGCGCGCGCGAAAATGAGATGGAGCTTTGAGACCCCGCCGCCGGTGATCCAGTGCTTGGTGCCGTTCAGCACCCAGCGATCGCCCACTTTGCGCGCGGTCGTGCGCATCTCCGTTGCAGCCGACCCCGCGTCCGGCTCAGTGATGCAAATGGCAGGCTTGTCGCCGGCCAGAACGTAGGCCGCGCAAAGTCGTTTTTGGGCCTCGGTGCCGTAGGCCATGACGGCTGCGATACCGCCCATGTTGGCTTCCACGACGATCCGCGCGGTCAGCGCGCACGCCTTGGCAAGCTCTTCGATCACGAGCACGGCGTCGAAGTATGTTGCACCGCGACCGCCGTAGGCTTCCGGAATTGTCATGCCCATGAACCCAGCATCGACAAGATCCCGGATATTATCCCAGCAATAGGTCCGGTGTTCGTCCCAGACGGGCGCACGCTGGGCTATGACGCCCTGCGCAAGCTCTCTGGCGCGTTCCTGGTCGGGGGTCATGGTGTCAAACATCGTGTCTCGTCCTGGCGCGGCTTCACAAAAGCGAGAGTGAAGCGACCGCAACTACAGCGCAACCGAATAAAGCTGGACATTTAATTCAGGCTTATTGAATAAATCGAGCAATCCGCGAACGTCTTTTTTCCAGGGGCAGCACATGACCCAACGCAATCTTGCGACACTTGTTGCCGTTGTTGATTCCGGCTCATTTGCCAGTGCGGCGCGCGCGATGAACATGACAGTCTCGGCCGTAAGCATGCAGATGAAAGGGCTTGAGAATGAGTTGGGCGCTGACTTGTTCGACCGCAGGTTCCGCCCACCGAAATTGACGCCGATCGGCCGGCGGGTCGCACAAGAGGCCCGCGCCATTCTCTCAGCGTATCAGACGCTTACCCAGCTCTGTCATGCCCCAGGGTCAATCAAGGGCGATTTTCGCATCGGCTTTGTGCTGACCTGTTCTGTCCGTCTGTTGCCCGGGTTCTTGGCAAGTGCGCGAGAGACGTTCCCGGGCGCCCAATTTCAGGTTGAGACGGGATTGTCGGACGAACTGCTGGATCGCGTCACGCGCGGTGCACTCGATGCAGCGATCATCACAGGTGGCGAGGACCTGCCGCCGGGCACCCGGGAGACTTTGCTGACCTGGGAGGAGCTTGTTTACTGCTTGCCGACGACTGCAGCCGACTGGCCCGTTGCGCGCTGTATGGCCGACTTGCCGTTCATTCACTTCATGCCACAAGCCGGCATCGGGCGACTGATTGCGCGTCACCTCGCGGCGGCCCATCTTGTTGCGGGCGAGACAATTGTTCTCGACACCGTTGAAGCGGTCGCCGAATGCGTGCGCCACGGTGTGGGCTTCGGTATTCTGCCAAAACCGGATGTTGTCCGGTATGCGCGCGGCGATATCGTTTTGCGTTCAATGGCCGAGCCGATCATCAAACGCGCGCTGGTCCTGGTAACACGCGAGGGCACCGCGCTCGATGCGGATGCCCCCGT
>CAZOGY010000209.1:0-2551 GCA_964579305.1 uncultured Hyphomicrobiaceae bacterium | reverse complement strand
GCTTGTCCAGGTTGAAGCTGACCGCGCTCTTGCGTCCGCCGATGGCGCCTCAGCGCGTCGGGGCATGCGGGCCAGCGTTGCCTAGAGCGTGTTGCATGAAATGTGCCTCGCTTTCGCTCTGTTGCGCTCACGGGCCGTCAATCCGATTCGATGCGACATGCATGAGGTCGGCGCGGGCGGCGCTGTCTCAGGCTCCATCCCATGGGCCTGCCAGCATCGCTTTTGGCGGGGCGGGGCAATGGTGGCGCGGGGAGGATGGCGCCGCCGCATCAGGGTGTGGCAAACCTCGTGTGTCACAAACCTGAAATGTGACTCCGGTTTCTCAGATCGGGCGCGGTTGCTGGCTGGTTTTCGCGCGCGGTCGGCCTCGGGGCCGCCACGATCAGTGACCACAGGACGAGTGATGGCCCACTACCGTACCCTGTTCATTTCAGACGTTCACCTTGGCACAAGCGGTGCGCAGGCAGAGCGTCTGCTGGCGTTTCTGCGGGAAACGGACGCGGATACAATCTATCTTGTGGGCGATATCGTCGATTTCTGGCGGATCAAGCGCGGTGCCGTATGGCCGAAGGCGCAAAGCGAAGTTTTGCAGGCTCTGCTGGCCAAGATGCGGGCCGGTGCGCAGTTGATTTATATCCCGGGCAACCACGATGATGGCCTGCGCGCATACTGTGGAACAATGTTCGGCGATATGCGTTTGGAGCGGGAAGCCGTCTTTGAAACGGCAGGTGGGCGCCGATACCTCGTTATGCATGGCGATGAGTTCGACGTCGTTGTGCGCAATGCGCGGTGGCTCGCTTTCCTGGGAGACCGCGGCTATCAACTGGCGCTGATGATGAATTATCCGCTGAATTTTATCAGGCGCCGGCTTGGCCTGGGCTACTGGTCTTTGTCGAGTTATCTCAAGCAACGCGTCAAAGGCGCTGTCAATTTCATTGGCGAGTTCGAAAATTCGCTTGCGGACGAAGCCAAGCGACGCAACGTTGATGGTGTGATTTGTGGACACATCCACCGTGCGGCCAGTCGCATGTTTGGAAACGTTCACTATGTGAATACGGGAGACTGGGTGGAAAGCTGCACGGCACTTGTCGAGTCAGCGCAAGGTGAGCTTCACTTGGTCTACTGGTTGAGAGACGAGAACAAGCGCCTTGCTCCGGCAGACGCACCTGCACAAGGGTTGGAGGCCGCTGCTTGATGAAAATTCTTGTGGCCACGGATGCTTGGCGGCCACAGGTCAACGGCGTCGTTCGCACTTACGAGCGTCTCGTCGATGACGTGCGGGCGCTCGGCGCGGAAATTGAGATCTTGTCACCGGGCGAATTTCGTTCGGTACCGTGTCCGACCTACCCGGAAGTGAGGTTGGCTTTACCCGGTTATGGCTATCTCAAGCGGCGTCTCAGCGAAATCAATCCAGATGCGGTCCATATCGCAACCGAAGGTCCCGTTGGTTGGATGACGCGGTCGTATTGCTTGGGCCGGCGTATTCCCTACACCACGTCGTTTCACACACGATTTCCGGACTATTTACGTGCACGCTTTGGCGTTCCCGAAAGCTGGACATTTGCAGCCCAGCGGCGATTTCATAACACGGGCGCCGGCATGATGGTTGCCAGCCAAAGCCTCGCCCGGGAACTGGAAGGGCGCGGCTTCCAACGCATTTTGCCATGGTCGCGCGGGGCCAATACCGAATTGTTCCGGCCGCGGGATGTGCGGCTGTTTGGTGAAGGCCCGGTGTTTCTCTATGTCGGTCGCGTTGCGGTTGAAAAGAACATCGATGCGTTCTTGGACCTGGAATTGCCGGGAACGAAGGTTGTTGTCGGTGACGGCCCGATGCTTGAGGACCTCAAGGCGCGCTATCCTGACGTGACATTCACGGGCAAGCGGGTCGGTGATGATCTCGCCGAGGCCTATGCGTCTGCCGATGTTTTCGTCTTCCCGAGCCTGACCGATACGTTTGGTATTGTTCTGCTGGAAGCGATGGCGTGCGGGGTGCCCGTCGCCGCGTTCCCCGTGACCGGTCCGATGGACAATGTCGTCAACGGCGTGAGCGGCTTTCTTGACGATGACTTGGGGGCCGCTGCCCGGCGCGCCTTGATGCTTGATCGCACGGCCGTGCGCGCGCATGCGGAGACGTTCAGTTGGGATAATGCGGCCCGGCTGTTTGTCTCGAATATTGAGACCGCGGCGTTCACTTGGCAGGGCCGCAGTGTGCCAGCGCGTCGTAAGCGCAAATTGCGGCGCTCAGCTTCCGTCCAGCGGATTTAAAGCCGGTCCGGAGTTGGGCGGAGTGCCTGGATCGCACGATGCAGGAACCGTCAAAATCCCAGATCATGGCGGGTGAACGCGCGTGGACCCGAACTGATCTCAGCCCGCGCGGCACCCCAAACATGACGGGCTGCGCCGGCCGCAGCGACCCGAGTGCGTGGTCGCTGCAGCCGGTCGATATCTAAGCGTGCGCGAAGAGGCTGCGCTTCATGCATGTCGCGTCCAAGCGGGTTCACGCCCCAAGGCCGCAAAGCGGCCCGGGCCGTCGATGTTCGTGTTCGAAACA
>CAZOGY010000208.1:0-2590 GCA_964579305.1 uncultured Hyphomicrobiaceae bacterium | reverse complement strand
AATGCATGTCGCATCCAATCGGATTCACGGCCCGTGAGCGCAACAGAGCTAACGCGAGGCGCATTGCATGCGACACGCTTTAGAGCCCATACCGGCTCCAAAGCGCCCGCTCTTCCAGAGCCGAAACCCACGCGTCCGGTGACGCCAGCGCCCCAGGAAATGCCTGATCATGAACCGCGCCGCCGAGCGCGCCAGCACCGCCTGGCGAGCGAAGCAACCGCGACAGCAAGCCTGGCTTCGACATGGGCACGAGCTTCAGTTGAGCCTTGCGCCCATGGACGTCGCGCATCTTGCTGCGGACATCTGCCAGACCGTCGATCAATCCAAGGTTCATGGCCGCCTGCCCAGCCCAAAACTGGCCTGAAAAGAGGTCGGCATCAGCGCCTTTCAGTTTGCCATAGCGCCGCTCTTTGACAACACCAATGAACACATCATGGACTTCCCGCTGAAGCTCTTTGAGGCGCGCAACATCGTCAGGGTCTTCGGGGCGAAATGGGTCCAGAATCGATTTGCGCGCGCCGGCGGTATAAACCCGCCGATCAATACCAACCTTGTCCATTGCTTTATCAAAACCGAATGTTGCCGCGATCACGCCAATCGATCCGACAATCGAAGAGGGGTCGGCGTAAATCTCATCACCCGCAAGCGCGATGAAATAGCCGCCGGACGCTGCAACATCCTCGCAAAAGACATAAACCTTTTTTTTCTTTTCATCGGCCAGTTGCCGGATCCGGTTCAAAATCAAGTTCGACTGAACCGGCGATCCGCCGGGCGAATTAATAAGGATCGCGACGGACGGCACTTTCGACATCGTGAACGCCCGCTCAAGCGGTCCCGCAACACTGCCGAGCGAGAGGCCGGGCCGCAACGGCGTGGCCATGCCGATAGCACCTTGCAGACGCACGACGGGGACGACGGGTTTCGACGAGAGAGGCCACATGCGGGAGATCTCATTTTGTTAAGAGTGAGACGGGTCGTGACGAGTAAGGCGGCGCAGCGCCTACATGAGCGACGTTCGGCAAGCCTGGAATGAACGCAGCGTCGTGTTACCAGATCAACGGCGCAGGTGTTGCACATAACGTTTTGGTGTGCGGCAGAAACGCACCGTCCGCACCATGCACCACCAAACCCGGCGCGATTGTCAGCGGACCGCGGCTGCCTTTGGTCCCTTGAATGAGGACACGGCCCGCCGGCAGCCCCGCTTTCGGATACACCGGCAGGACTTTCAACCCACCAAAGCGGCCCTGGCACGCGGCAATCAGGTCTGGCAATTGCGGCGCCGGTGCAATCAAAGTCGCCGTTCCCCCAGGCTTGACGATCTGGGCCAGAAAGCGCGCCCACGTGGCAAGTCCCCCTTCCGGCATCGACCGGGCCGCGCGTTTCAGCGGATTGGTCGGGGTGCGATGAGCGCGGGCTTCAAAATACGGCGGATTGGCAACGGCATGGTCGAATTGATCGGGGGAGAGGCCGGCCGTCAAAGGGCGCGCTGCAACATCCTGCACCACGGCGCACACACGCTCATCCAATTGATTTGCGCAGATATTTCTCAACGCGATCGCCACGATTTCAGCGTCATTGTCGATCAGCGTGAGCCGCGCAGAGGGCACGCGCGCAGCAATACACAGCCCCACCGTTCCAACCCCGCTTCCAACGTCGGCAACCCGCACGTCGCTGGGATCGCCTCGCCGAACCGTATGCGTCGGGGCCGCCGCGGCAAGCAAAACGGCGTCAAAACCGGCACGATAGCCCCGCTGCGGCTGCTGGATTTTCAAGGCGCCGCCCAAAAACCAGTCCTCACTTGTCTCCAAGTCTTCACTTGGCTTCCGGTCCGCACGCGTCTCCATGTCCGCACGCGTCTTCAAGTCAGCGCAGACCGCTGGTGCACCGGCCTCCGCCAAGCCGTTGTCTGCGGGAGGCCCTTCGGTTTCGCTGGCACTGGCAGTCAACAGACGCCCGCTTTCATCAGGTTTCATCGCGCAGCCATTGGCCCAAATCAGCGTCCCGCATCACCCGCCGTGCACGATTGAGATCGTCGTCGGCGACAAGCACGCGCCGTGGGAAGGCGCCAATCGAGCCTTCCATCACGCTCATGTTCTGGTCGGCGATCACGACATCGCAGCCGGCGTCGCGTAACAGGACTTCGACGAAATTCACGAGAACAAGATCATTCGACCGCATCAGTTCTTGCATCTTTCGATCGCTTTCGCTTTACGGCGCTGATGATGGGCGGCTCCGAACTTCTGCGGCAAAGTGCCGTCGATCTGGGGCCGACTGGTGATGGTTTACTGGTCACACATTGAGCGCGAAGGAGCAAACCGTGGGCCTAGTGGTTCCGATCGAGGGGTCTCGCGATCCAAAGCAACTGCTGACCGCGATCCTTGATCTCGTCGGGGAAGACATGGGCGGGGTCAACCGCATCATTCTCGACAAGGCGGTGTCCGACGTTGAGATGATCCCTGAACTGGCCCACCACCTCATCGACAGTGGTGGCAAACGCTTGCGGCCGATGTTGACGATCGCCGCAGCCAAGCTGTGTGGCTACGATGGCGATGGGCACGTCAAACTCGCCGCCAGCGTTGAGTTCATGCAC
>CAZOGY010000207.1:0-2597 GCA_964579305.1 uncultured Hyphomicrobiaceae bacterium | reverse complement strand
GCCCGGGCCGTCGATGTTCGTGTTCGAAACATCGACACGAAAACGGCCCGCCCCCCGCGGAGGGCCGACGGCCCGTGCGCGCAACAGAACTCAAGCGCGGCGCATTTCATGCGACACGCTTGAAGGCACAGGAGCAAATCTATGTTTCCAGTGTTGCGTTTGTCATTGACGTTTGCCGGCCGACCTCGCCGCAACCGGGAGGCGCACGTCAATGACGCAACGCTGGATTAATATTCGATCCTACGGAATTGCTTTGCCAGTCACAGATCGGACGATGCTCTCGAGCCGTCCTACGTTGGCACCGAACGCGATAACGCCACCACATTGTCGGCAGCCTTTTCAGCCGCAACCTCAGGCGCGATATCATCGCTTCTGCGCAAATGCGCTTCAGGCACCGCATCGCTGACGGCAGCGAGCGCTTGAACCTCGTCCTTACGACGGATCGCGTCCTCGATTTTTTCAACGATTGTACGGCTTTGTGCGATCGGATAGGTCGGCGGCGACCCTGCAATCACGCCAACCGCCGCGGTACCCTCCGGCGATTCCGCTGGTGAAAACAGCTCTTCGGCCAGCTTTTCGCCCGGACGCAGACCGGTGAATGTAATCGCGACGTCGACGTCCGGCTTCATACCGCTGAGAATGATCATACGCCGCGCGAGATCGACGATCTTAACCGGCCGACCCATGTCCAGCGCGTAGATCCGCCCGCGGCTTGAATTGGACGACAGCGCATACTCCATCGCGTGCAGGACGAGTTGCGTGGCCTCAGGAATGGTCATGAAATAGCGCGACACATCCGGATGGGTCACGGTCACGGGGCCACCCGCCGCGATCTGGCGTCGAAACAGCGGCACCACCGACCCCGTCGATCCCAGGACATTGCCGAACCGGACGGTCACAAATCGCGTGGTGCGTTCCAGATCCAGCGATTGGCAGTAGACCTCGCCAAGGCGCTTTGCAGCGCCCATCACGCTCGTTGGTCGCACTGCTTTATCGGTCGACAAAATGACGACGGCCTTGGCGCCCGCAGCCTTGGCCGCGTCAGCAACATTGCGCGTGCCAATGAGGTTGGTGCGCAGGCCCTCAAGCGGCTGCGCCTCGACGATTGGCACATGCTTCAGCGCTGCGGCATGGAAAACGAGCGCAGGCGACCAAGCTTCAAGCATATCCGACATTGCCGCCCGGTCGCGCACATCACCCAGCAGAGGCACGATTTCCGTCGTCTCCGGATTGGCGACCGCCCGCAATTCCTGCGTGATCTCGTACAGAGCAAGCTCGCTCAACTCCACAAGCACCACGCGTTTCGGCGCAAATCGCGTGATCTGCCGGCAGATCTCAGACCCAATCGAACCGCCGGCGCCTGTCACCAGCAGGATTTCCCCAGCAATCAGGTTTTTCAGCCGGCTGACATCAAGCTTGACCTGCGGCCGATTCAACAGGTCTTCAATCTGGAGCCGTTCCGGCGTCAGACCGGCCGAAGCGGACTCAGACGACAAGTCTGAAATCTCAGGCAATCGCATCAGCTCAAGCCCGAGATCGCTAGCAAGCTCGATGCACTGTTCCAGCAACTTGGATGGATAAACCTGCGCGCGCTTTGTCAGGATCAGGCTGTCGACCGGCTCGTCGCGGATCGCGGCCTGCTGGCACAACGCACGGACCTGTTCCAAGTCCCCCACGATCGGGATTCCGCGCAGCGACAAGCCTGAGCGCCGGTTGCGTTCATCAAGGATCGACACGACGTCGAAGTGGAAGTCGGAACGCTCACGTGCCGATTTCACAAAGAGTTCCGCGTTGGCGCTGGCGCCAAGCAAGATCACGCGGCGGATATTGCCGCGCGCACGGTTATGCTTCTGCACTCTCTGGTTGCGCCACAGGCGGTAGGCGACACGCGTCCCGCCCATGAAAAGGATCATGAGCGCGCCCATCACCAGCATCGCCGGTGTGGCAGAGCCCGTCGGCGCGGTGAACAAGCCGAAACTTGCGTCCGCGCCGGCCAGGAACACAATCAAAATGGCCGTGCTCTTGGCGATCGCGACAAGTTCGGGAACCGACGCATACCGCCAAAGGCCGCGGTGCAGGCCCATCCAGACCGTCAGCGCGCCCGCCGTCACCATCACGGCGCCGGTCGCGGTCAACATGTTCCAGGGCAGGACCGATGATGGCCCGATCGCCGTGTTCGTCAGGATCAAGCCGCACACGAACGCAACGCCGGACGCGATCATGTCGTGAGCAAGCACAACCGTGTGGATCACGTCCGTGCGGTGCCGCTGGAGAAACGCGCTGAGCTTCTTTTGATGTTCCGAAAACTGCGTTTCCGTGCCCATTCGCGGTTTGACCCCCCACCCCGGCGTGCCGTTGCGCACCCGTATGGGCACGACACCACGGCTTGCCCACATGCTGGCCTGTCAATCCAGCCGCATGCGGAAACCGTCATAGCAATGAACCATCAAAGCGGCCATTACCACCAGGAAATCAGGACGTCATCAAACCAACGCAAGCCGGGACAGCGTGTCCGCAACTGCGTCTCCAAAACAACCGAGCCCGCCATCAAGGGGCCGCCGTCAGCAGCCGATTGGCACGCGAACTCAACGCAAGCA
>CAZOGY010000206.1:0-2627 GCA_964579305.1 uncultured Hyphomicrobiaceae bacterium | reverse complement strand
TAATGCAATCACGGATGCAAAAAAGTTCTGACGCCGCTGGAACCAAAAGCTGTTGCGGCCGTTGGTGGGCGTGGCAGGCCGTCCGCGGTTTGACGGATGTCCGTAATGTTTGACCGTGCTCACAGTTTATAAAAGGCCTTGGATCGCTGCCGCGTGACGACGTCTCACCGGGCTACCTTGCCGCCAAATGATATCTGGACGCGACTGTAAACCGACAACTCGCGCGAACCGTGAGTCGGTTCCGGTGACGGAGCAGGGCCTGGATGGGAGCAGCGATAAAGTGACGTCCGACCCACGATCCAGACGGCCACCAACAGATGCGTCACCGTCGGCGCCCGCGGGCCTTCCAACCTCGCTTGACTTCGCAAGCCTGTTCAATGCCGCACCTGCGATGATCGCCGTTCATGAAGGACCAGACCACCACTACATTTACGCGAACCCGGCTTATCAACGCGCATTTGGCAACCAACAACTCATCGGCCTGGCACTGCGCGACACCCTAGGCGCGTTGCCTCGTCACAACCTCGCTGAACGCTTTGATCGGGTTTTCAGAACTGGCGAACCGGATGAGCAGCCGGCCTTCAAGGCGAACCTTGAAACCGGACCATCGGGCAAGCCCGCATGTTGGTATCGCCAGACGCTTCAGCCCTGGCGCAGCAACGACGGCAAAGTGCGTGGCGTCATGAGCTTCGCCTACGACGTCACCGAACAGGTCGAGGCGAAGCAACTTGCACAGCAGCGCAAAGCGGAGCTTGAATTCGCCTTAGACGCGGGCGGTGGGGTCGGCACGTGGGACTGGGACGTCTCAGCCGACACGGTCGAAGTCGACGAGCGCTTCGCGTGGCTGTTTGGGCTCGCGCCTGAAGAAGCGCGTATCGGGTTGCCGGTTTCCCGGTTCGTCAGCGGGATCCTGCCGGAGGAGCGCCAACGCGTCGAGACGGCCATCGCCGCCGCACTCGAAACCGGGGAAGACTATCTGCAGGAGTATCGGGTCGTGACATTTGCTGGCGATGTCCGCTGGGTCACGGCGCGCGGCCGCTGCTTTTACGATGCAGACGGTAATCCCGTGCGCTTTCCTGGCGTCGTGATCGACATCACAGACCAGGTAGAAGCACGCGCCCGCCTGAAGAAAGCAGCCAAAGACCTTGCCCGCAGCGAGGAGCGACGCAAACGGGCAATGACCGCAGGTCGGGTCGGTACGTTCGAGTACCATCCCAACCAACAGCGGGCCGTTTGGGACCCGATGACAGTGTCGATCTTTGGGTTTGGTACCGACACCTCAGTTCCACTTGAGCGCATCGCCGAGGTCGTTCACCCCGACGACCGACCTGGGTGGGAGGCGGACGTTGCCAAAGCGCTGGACCCGGCCGGCGACGGCACTCACAACGTCGAAATCAGGATCACCCGGCCCACAGACGTCGCGTTGCGCTGGATCGAAGCCTCGGGTCAGACGGTGTTCAAAGATGGCCAGCCGCATCTCATGTTCGGCACGATCCGCGATATCACCGAGCGCAAGCAGTTTGAGGCGCAGCTTCAGCTTCTGAACCGGGAACTCAATCACCGGGTCAAGAACCTGTTTGCGGTCTGTCAAGGAATGATCCGGCGCGCGCTGCGCCAAGATCCGACCGCCGCACCGTTCGCTGAGCGGCTGAGTGCCCAGCTCAATGCGCTTGCAGCCGCCCACATGACAAGCCTGGAAACGCAAGGGGTCGCACCTGTCGATCTCAGCGACATTCTCACGGCAGTCCTCCGCCCCTTCATCGAAGATCACAGGCAACGGATCGGACTTGCCGGACCGCAGGTTTTAATCCCAAGACGCATTGTGACGCCGCTGAGCTTGACCGTGCATGAGCTTGCCACGAATGCCTTCAAGCATGGCGCATTGGCCCATCCCGATGGCGCCCTTAGGATCGATTGGCAACTGCACGACGAGACCGACGCGAACGCCACCTCGGTCCTGGAACTAAGCTGGCGTGAAGATTGCGGCGCTCCCATCGACACCGCGCCGAGCGATAACCAAAGTGGTTTCGGCGAGCGCCTCATCGCAGCCTCGGTCCTTCAAATGAGTGCGCGCTACGAGCCGGCCTGGACGCAGACCGGCCTTAACGCAAAACTTCACATACCCTTGGAGATCTCGGGATGATCCAGAAGGCTACTGACCAAGCGACACATCCTGTTGGTCACGCTCCGGCGGGTCCGCAAGGGCAGGCGATGGATAATAATGGCATGGCGCTTAATCTGAAGGGCACGACCATATTGCTGGTCGAAGATGAAGCACTCTTAGCGCTTGATCTTCAAGATACGCTGGAAGAGACCGGGGCCGCCGTTATCGGTCCAGTCCCATCGCTGGCGGGTGCGATCCAGGCGGCAACGGACGAATGTTTCGACGCTGCGATCCTCGACATCGACCTTCAAGGCAAGGATGTGTTCCCGGCCGCCGAGATCCTGGTCAAACGCGACGTTCCGTTTCTTTTTCATACGGGTCACGGCAAGCAGCCGGAACTTGCAGCAAGCTTTCCCAACGTGCCGGTCTTTATCAAACCAGCCGAGCCTTCGGATTTGCTTCATGCGTTAAGCAAACTGATCACGGAGCGGCGCGCTCAATAACAAACTGCGCCGCGCTCGCC
>CAZOGY010000205.1:0-2657 GCA_964579305.1 uncultured Hyphomicrobiaceae bacterium | reverse complement strand
GAAACGCGTTACGCGCGACCTGCGAGCGCTTCGATCAATCACCGAAGCGCTCAAGGGCGGATCGTCGTGAAACACTAATGCGTGTCGCATGAAATGCGCCTCGCTTTTAGCTTTGTTGCGTTCACGGGCCGTGAATCCGATTGGACGCGACATGCATTAATGATCGCGTTGCCAATCTTTGAAGAGGTGCATGCGGGTTGCCGCGATCCGCGCTGGCCAAACGCTGTAATGGATCTGCGTGGTATCAAGCGCGCGGATCGTCCCGCCGACAACAATCCGTTGACCGTGCCAGCGTTCGAGCACGCGTTCATTTGGGCAAATGGGCCCTCGGCGATGGTGATCTGCAAGCTGCTTTGGAAGTGATCGCCAATGCGCTCAGCTGCGGGCCAGTGCAGCAGGCAGACATCCTCGAATACGAAATTCAGAACGCCGCGCACATGGCAATAACAGCCGCACAATCGTTCGCGCGCCGCCAAAACCTCGTTAACCGATAGCGTATCGTCGTCTGTGGCCATAGCGATGCTATTTTGCCTGCGATTTCTATTTCTGCCACCGCGTTTTCCACCAGTGCAGTAACAGTGACCATTCCGCATTGGCGAATCTGTGCGCAACGTCGCCACCGCAGCGGAGGGGTGGCATGGACTTGTTTGCGGGAACGGCAACGGCGGGGCGGCGCGCGGCGAGTGGATCGGGCGCATTTCTCGGTGTGGAGGTGTCGGTCAAAGGGCTGCGCTGGGTCGAACGGCTGGATCGCGCTGGGGCGGTTGCGGCCGAAGCACTGAGCCAGCGCCACGATTTGCCGGATTTGCTTGGGCGGGTCCTGGCGGCCCGCGGCGTCGGCCTTGATGAGGTCGCGCAGTTCCTTGACCCCAGCATCCGTGCCTTGATGCCTGATCCCAGTTCGCTGCAGGGTATGGATCTTGCCGCGGAGCGGCTTGCTGATGCGATTGAGACGGGCAGCAATGTCGCGGTGTTCGGTGATTATGACGTCGACGGAGCCTGCTCTTCAGCGCTGATGCAGCTCTTTCTGCGCGCTCACGGACGCGAAGGCCGCATCTATATCCCCGACCGGATTTTTGAGGGCTATGGGCCCAACCCGGACGCGATCCGCAGCCTCGTTGCCGACGGCGCGCAACTGATCGTGACGGTCGACTGCGGCACGACGAGCTTTGGTCCGCTTGAAGTGGCCAGACAAATCGGTGTCGATGTCGTGGTTATTGATCACCACCAGTCCGACGAGACGCTGCCGCCGGCGGTGGCCGTGGTGAACCCGAACCGCCAGGACGATCTGTCGGGGCTGGGGCACCTGTGTGCGGCCGGCGTCGTGTTCATGGTGCTTGTGGCGACGGTGCGTGAGTTGCGCCGCCGGGGATACTACGCCGACGACCGGCGCGCGCCGGATTTGCTGGCATGGCTCGATCTCGTCGCGCTTGCCACGGTTTGCGATGTCGTCCCGCTTGTCGGTCTTAACCGGGCGTTCGTTACCAAGGGCCTTGAAGTCATGCGCCGGCGCGGCAACGCGGGTCTGGTTGCGCTGTTTGATGCGGCTGGGCTGAGCCAGGCGCCAACGGTCTACCATCTGGGTTTTGTGCTCGGCCCACGGATCAACGCTGGCGGACGCATTGGTGATGCGGCCCTGGGCGCGCGGCTGCTGTCACTTCAAGATCCCGATGAGGCTGCACGGATCGCGGCCACGCTCGACAAACTCAATCGTGAGCGTAAGGCGATGGAGACGCAGATCCTGGAAGAGGCAACCGCGACGGCGGAGGCGCGCATCGAAGCCGATCCGGAATTGCCGATTGTCGTCGTCGGCTCGGAGCGGTGGCACAAGGGGGTTGTTGGCCTCGTTGCAAGCCGTCTGACCGACCGTTTCCGCCGTCCCTCCTGCGTCATTGCCTGGGATGAGGCGCGCGGCCAAGGAACTGGCTCGCTGCGATCCGTCGCCGGGGTTGATATTGGCGGTGCGGTGCGCGCGGCCATGGCGGAGGGCCTGTTGGTGAAGGGGGGCGGGCACGCGATGGCTGCCGGATTGACCGTTGAGAAGGACAAATTGGCCGATGTCGGCGCTTTTCTCGCAGCACGGCTGGGCGATGCGGCCACCTCGGCACGCTCGACCGCAACGCTGGAAGTTGATGGCGCGTTGGTGCCGCGTGGTGCGAACATGGACCTGATCGCGTTGCTGGAGCGCGCGGGCCCCTACGGCCAAGGTAATCCGCAGCCGCGCTTTGCGTTTCCATCACATCGGGTGCGGTTCGCAAAGGTGGTTGGCGACGCGCACGTGCGCTGTGCGCTGGAAGCGTCCGATGGCTCGCGCATTGATGCGATCGCCTTCCGCGCCGCCGGCCAGCCGATCGGCGATGCGCTGTTGGAAAGCGGTGGCCTGCCGCGCCATGTGGCTGGCACTTTGCGCAAAGACGACTGGGGTGGGCGTGAAAAGATTGAGCTGTTCATCGACGACGTCGCCGATCCACAGGCCCGCTGACCCGCACCAACCCTCGCGGCAGATTGCCCTGAAACAATCCAGCATCAGATGTTGCACTCAGCGGGGAAGACAAGTATATCCCCGGTCTCGCGCCGCCGATGGCCCGTTCGTCTAGTGGTTAGGACGCCAGATTTTCATTCTGGAAACAGGGGTTCGATTCCCCTACGGGCTGCCA
>CAZOGY010000204.1:0-2769 GCA_964579305.1 uncultured Hyphomicrobiaceae bacterium | reverse complement strand
GGCCCTCCGCGGGGGCGGGCCGTTTTCGTGTCGATGTTTCGAACACGAACATCAATGGCCCGGGCCGCTTTGAGGCCTTGCGGCATGAATCCGATTGGATGCGACATGCATTAATTCTGAAATAGTCCAAGCGCTTCTGCGTCACCCGCCTGCCCCTCCACATGATCGTGCTTGGCAAGCCTGTCGGCCACATAGGCCCGGCTGCGCATTTCGATGAGGCGTGAGGCGGTGCGCTCAAACAACATCGCACCATCGCCTGCGATGTAGAGATCGTCCGGTGCCGCGTCCGCAGAAACGGCAAGACAAACGCGATTGTCATAGAGCGTATCGATCAGGTTGATGAACCGGCGCGCCGCGTTGCGGTCGGCCGGCGCCATGACGGGCACATGATCGATGAACACTGTATGGTAAGCCCGCGCGATCGCGAGGTAATCACGTGCGCCAAGCGGTGCCTCACAAAGCTGCGCAAACGAAAAGCGCGCTGCGCCGGCCGCTTGCCGGGGAACGTGGATGGTGCGCCCGGAAACATGCAATGACGCAGCCTCGCCACCATCAGGACCGACGACGTCGCGCCATAGCGAATCCATGCCGGCATCGGCCTCACCCCCAAGCGGCGTGAAATAGAGTTGATGCCCGGCAAGCTTGCGCAGCCGATGATCCGTGTCAGACACAAGTTCCAGCTCGGCCAGCCGATCTTTCAGTAGCTTGATAAACGGCACGAACAGCGCGCGGTTGAGACCGTTTTCGTAGAGACGGTCGGGCGGCACGTTTGATGTTGCCACCACCACGACGCCGGCTGCGAACAGATGTTCAAAGAGCCGGCCGAGGATCATCGCATCCGCGATGTCCGTCACGTGGAACTCATCAAAACACAAAAGCCGCGCCTCCCGCGCGATCTCCGCGGCAACGATCGGCATGGGATCGCCCGGTTGCGACTGACGTGCCGCCCGGATGCGATCATGCACATCCGCCATGAACTCATGAAAATGCGCGCGACGCTTCTTCAGTCCCTCAGGGCATAACTCGAAGAACAAATCCATCAGCATGGTCTTGCCGCGCCCGACGCCACCCCAGAGGTACAAGCCCCGTGGCGCATCAGGCGCCTTGCCAAGAACGCGAGACAACAAAGACCGCCGGGCATCACGATAGGCGCTCAGCGCGCCATGTACGGCATCCAATGCCGCGATCGCTTTTGCCTGGGCCGGATCCTGCGTCAGCGCACCTTGCGCAACGCGCGCCTGATAGGCCGCCAGCACCACACCCATAAACCGCTCCCTCAACTCCCGTTGCGCCGCCACGCGGCCCGCAAACACCCCCACAGCCGTGGTGTTGTTGGAACATCACCAACAGCTGATGCGCAATTGCTGCAATGCAAAATGCTATGTTGCAGCGCACCCTTCCCCATGACATGACACCGTGCTGGCGCCCCACGCGCCACCATTCCCGATCGGAGGTTCATAACATGAGCAATCACCGGTTCTGGGGAGGACATCACATTCGCAAGCTCTGGCCGACGGAACGGGACAAGTTCCGCGATCACCTGCTGCGACTGGACCGCGATAGCCGCCGGATGCGTTTCGCGCATGCGGTGAGCGATGCGTTCATCCACGACTATGCTGCACGCATGTGCGACATGGGCAGTATCGTGTTCGGCTATTTCGATCATCACGAACTGCATGCTGCCGCCGAACTGCGCAAGCTCGGCGACACGTGGGGAACGGAAGCGGAAGCTGCCTTCTCAGTCGAACCTGGGTTTCAGGAGAAAGGCATCGGCACCGAATTGATGGGTCGGGTCATTCGCTCCGCCCGCAACCGCGGCGTGCACCATCTTTTCATGAGCTGCCTCGCGGAAAACGCCAAGATGCAAAACATCGCGCGCAAACACGAGGCCGAACTCCGCTTTGAGTACGGCGAAGTGATTGGCGAGATTATTCCGCAAGACCCCAACTACTTCTCCGTCCTCGCTGAGGAAGTCGATGACGGCGTTGGTTTCATGATGGCTGTACTGGACATTAACATGTCCCAGGCGAAAGCCGCCTAGTGCCATATCCGATCTTATGGATTCGCCTTGCGGTTCACAGATCGGCTGATGCTCTGGCAATACGGCACACTAAACATCAATCCCGCCGGCGGCAATCTTGCCCGCCGGCGTGTTCATGTCGGCCACCCTTGTTTTAAATGGCGCCAACAGGCGTCACCAGATGCCATTTTACAAAAGTTTCAGATTTCTTAATGCGATCAACGGACTAAAACCGCACGATCGACAGGCCTAATAACCCCAAATCTGAGGATTTTTTGCAACAAATTCCGCATTCAGCTGATTTTTTCGCCTGCGTTTTCAATTCCCCTGTCAACAAATCAATTGAACTCAGCGATTGTTTTCTCAGTTCGACGCGATTCGAACACTGAGAGAGAGAGGGCACACCAATGGCAACTGCCAAGACAACAAAGACGGCGTCGAAGAAACGATCCACTTCGAAAGCCACCACTGCAAAAGTCACCATTACCAAAGCTGCCAACGTGGCAACCGATGTGAAAGCATCCCCAGCGGCACCAGCTGCAAAAACAACGAAGAAAGCCGCAACCAAAGCCAGCGCCAAGCCGACGGCGAAAGGCACTGCAAAAGCAGCACGCAAGACAGCGGCAACTGCGAAAAGCGGAACGGCGGCAACGGCAAAGGCTTCGGCAAAGAAAACGGCTGTAACAGCCACGGTCGCCAAAGCACAGAAAACCGAACCAGCAAAACCAGCGACAACCAAACGCAAAACA
>CAZOGY010000203.1:0-2785 GCA_964579305.1 uncultured Hyphomicrobiaceae bacterium | reverse complement strand
TGTTAGGCCTGCCGCCAGCGTTCGTTCTGAGCCAGGATCAAACTCTCAGGTTGAAGAGTTTGGATACTGGTTCATCTTGGAGAGATCACTCCAAGGATACTGCGTAACGGGCGCCATCACACCGCGCCGCATGATTGCTCATGCTGCGCATGGTGTTTGGCTTGAAACGCAGTATCGACCAGAAGTTCCGATCGCCCCGAAGGACGGGCAAAACCACCGCCGCCTGCGTTTCTCTTTCCGTAATCAACTTGTCAAAGAGCATGACGGAGAACCCGTCAGAGACAAAAACACCCTTGCGCCCACGAATGGGCCGCTTGGCCGCTCTGTCTGAGATGGCGTTCGAAGTCAGCGGCGAAGCGCTGTGTGCCCCGAACGAGACGCGAATAGACCCGATCACCGCACCGAAGTCAACTGGTTAATCGAAAAAAACTTCGAATTCATGCTTGGCGTGGCTGAACCGATTGATTCGCATCGCAAAAAAGTTGCGGCCGCGACCCAAATCGATGCCACTGGCCGCCGTCTGGAGCCCGCTCCAAGCACAATCCGCAAGATTTTGGCGTCTTGGGTCCCCGCTCGGACGCCAACTCTGCGGATTGTCAAAGTTCTGCCCCGGATTTCGAGAGACGGGAACATCTGGCTCGGTCCGCCATACGCGAACGGCTGGACCTGAGCGACATCAGCGGCCAACACTGCTCAGGCCAAGGATGACACATCGGCAAGCGGGGAGACGTTCCAATTGGTTGACGTGAGACGCCATGCGCCGGTCGCTCGCCACCGTGCACCGCGCCTGCGCGAACAGCAGGGTCATGGCCTTGCCAATGTTGCGCGTGGGCGCGCACGCCATATCGCGCGCGATATCTACGACACAGATGAGGCCAGCACGCGCTCGGCCCGCCCCTTCCGCTGGATGCTGTCCACACTGCTGGCCGCGGTGGTCGGCATCACCGTCTCATTGATCGTGATTTACGGATCTCTGCGCGGCGGCGGCACCTCCGGCGATCTCATGACGGATTTGGAGAATGCCACCAAAACCGTCGATGTCCGCCGCCCGCGATCGCAACCGGACGATGGCCTGCCCTGGCTGACACCCAAGGAAGATCGCCTGCAGCTTGCAACAACCGCGTTGACGATCCGCCAGGTCATCCATGAGCAAGTTCGTGTGCGCCGTGATGGCAAACCGTTTTTGCAGATCAAGCCATATCTCCGCCTGACCGTACGGCTGGCACCAGCGTCGCCGGAGTACGCCGATCTCATCCCGTCCTTTAATCCGCTGCAGCTCTTTGCAAACCCGGCCGCCGTTGTCGCCAACTCCGGCTCGGGCAAGGGCCCGGGCAATGGGACAATCGACACGCGCATCGTTGATTTGCTCGATGGGCGTCTGCCGGCCGTCGATGGTCAGACGTTTGAGGAGTTCGAGATTGCAACGTTGGTGAAACAGGCCATCGAAACGGCGCCCGAACAACCGTCCGTTCGTTTCGGCTTGGGCGATGGCGAAAGTGATGACGCAACGCTCACCGGCGTTGGCCTAACCGGCAATCTCAATGCCACTGGCGAGCAAACCGGACTGACAGTCCTGCGCCGCGCGCCGAGCGCCGCCGACGGTACGCCGATATCGTTGGAGGACCGGCAAGTCCGTGTCGTGACCGCCCGCCCCGGGGAGAACCTCGCCCAGGCCCTGGGCCGGATCGGCGCGCCGCGCTGGCAGACGCGCGAAATCACGTACGCCGCTGTGCGCCTGCTACAGAGCCCGATCCTGCAAGGCGGCGAGCAACTCCACGTGACAACCGTGCCGTCGCTTGAGAACCCGAATGCGTCCGACGTGCTGAAACTTTCGGTCTTTGCGTCCGCCCATACCCACAAGATCTCAGTCAAGCGGACCGCGTCCGGCCAATTCCTCGCATCAAGATCGCCCGATCAGGGCGCTTTGATCCGCGCAATGACAACAGATAACGCCGCGCGCCTGTCGACCCTTTATGCGGCGGTTTACGGCAACGGACTGGCACAGAAGCTGACGCCAGAGCAGATTATGACGATCGTTCGCGTTCACGCACACGATGTCGACTTCCAGCGCAAAGTCCAACCCGGCGACGCGCTGGAGTTGTTTTGCGAGGCGACGCGCGATCCCAAAACCGGTGAGTTGAAACCGACCAGCATCGTCTACACGGCCTTGACCACCGGCGGCGAAGCGCGCCGTTTTTGGCGCTTCCGCTCCCAGGACGGCTCGGTCGATTATTTCGATGCCGGCGGATTGAATGCGCGCAAGTTTCTTCTGCGCAAACCGGTCCGCGGCAACAACGTGCGCTTCACGTCGGGCTTCGGGCCCAGGCGCCACCCGATCCTCAATCGTGTTCGGCGCCATAACGGTATCGATTGGGCGGCCCCAACCGGCACACCGATCATGGCTGCCGGTCGCGGCAACGTGGAATTTGTCGGCAGGCGCGGCGCCTACGGTAATTTCATAAGGATCCGCCACGCCAACGGTTACGACACGTCATATGCCCACATGGTCCGGTTCGCGCGCGGCATGCGCAACGGTGTGAAAGTCCGCCAAGGCCAAGTCATCGGCTACATTGGCACAACCGGCCTGTCATCAGGGCCGCACTTGCACTACGAGGTGCGCGTCAATGAACGCCACGTTGATCCACTGAAGATCAAGGTTGGCCGCGAGCGTAGCCTGGAAGGCCGGGAAATGGCCGAGTTTCAACGCGAGCGCGAACGCATCACAACGGTCATGCGCTCACCGCCGGTCCGCGTCGCCAAGAAATAACGATGCGCGTTGCCCCGC
>CAZOGY010000202.1:0-2793 GCA_964579305.1 uncultured Hyphomicrobiaceae bacterium | reverse complement strand
CCACCGCGTAATCGGCGATTGTCAACAAACAAGCGTCGCGCCGCATCAATCCGCTGTTTTGGCCTACGGGCGCCGGCACGCTCGCTGGAACGGACGACGCCGACGGACACGGCCGGCCCAATGTCTGGGCCGGCCGCTGCTGTGTGCACGTCAAGAGCCAGAGCCAATCGCGGCCGTGGGGCCGAGGGTTAGAGGCTCACAGTTGGTGGGCAATGGTCAGAGCACAGTCATGCGAACCGGTGCCACACCCGATTTGCGCATGCCGATGATCGTTGCGGCCCGGCGCGACAGGTCGAGGTTGCGGCCGCGGATGTATGGCCCGCGATCGTTGATGCGCACGACGACCGACCGGCCGTTGTTGAGGTTGGTCACGCGGATCCGCGTGCCGAACGGCAGCGTGCGGTGGGCCGCAGTCAGCGCGTTCGGGTTGAACCAGCCGCCCGAAGCAACGCGCTGTGGCTGCCAGTAGTAGGACGCAACACCGCGCATCACCGAACCACGCGCCCGGCGGCGGATCGGATAGGGCCGCACTGGGATCATGCGCGAGCGCAGCGAGCGGCTTGCCCGGTGCGAACGCCGCGATGCCACCCGACGCGAACGATTGCGGCGGTTGCGCATGCGGCGGCTCGATACCACGCGCCGGTTGCGATAACGCCGCGTCCGGTAACGGCGGTTTCGGCCCGCACGTCGGCTGCTGACCTGACGGTTCCGCCAACGGCGCTGGCGCAACGAACGGCGGGCGCGATAACGGCGGGCACGGTAGCGGCGTTTGCGATAGGACGACTTGTTCGACACTTTCGACGACTGAGCGCCTGGCGTCGTGCGCGCGTCAGCGCTTGCGACGTTGAATTGCGCGATCGCGATCGTGAAGACCGCGGCTAGGATCATCATGAAGGTTCTCATTTGGAGACCCTCTTTCTTGGTCGACGGCTGGCTGTGACGTATCCGAGGCGGCAAGCTCGGCCGGCGGTCGACGACAGCGTCGCCCCGCAATCGATGGCCCATGTTTTCAAGCTTGTCCCCACGCCGCAGCTGAACACCAGAACTTGCTCAACCGTCGAAAAAAACCAGAGCGCGATAACGCTCCGTTCCGGCGGCGCGGCTCACAGCACGCAAGCCCGTGTTCGGTCAATTCACGAAACCAGCGCCCTCGCCAATCATGCGCAGATTGCATGGCTTCAGCATGAGAAGAAGTATTGTGCGCTGCCAACCGCCGCTCTGTTGCGTTGCGGCGTGATCGAAATCCATGCTCTGCGGCCCGACGCACTGGGCGTGGTACCGCACAGCCGCGGCCAGGAACGGCCGTGGCAATCGCGAGCATTGGTATCAGAAAAACTAATGGCTTGGCCAACGACGAACTGTACTTGCTGCGACAACATGACGTGTTTTGATGCACGCAAACGGCGTAACTCAATGAATTTACTGATTTAAAATGCAGAACTCGCACGCGTCGTTGTCCGATGCGTGTCACGCATGGCTCGCGGCATTCATCGCGCCTGTCACCAAGAAAATAAGGGAAATTCAGAAGGTTGTCGGCGTGGGCTGGCATGCCTTCGTCCTCGACGCCAGCCCATCTCCCACAGAAAAATGGCGACGCCTTAAAGCGTGCCAGGATACGAGCCGCCATCCATGACGATGTTCTGCCCGGTGATGTAACCGCCGTACTGCGAGCACAGGAACGCGGCCATCGCGCCGAACTCCTCCGTCGTGCCAAACCGCTTGGCGGGAACATCCTGCATGCGCTGTTTGTGCGCCTCATCAAACGAGACACCCAGGCTTTCAGCAAGCTTGTGTGAGGTGCCACGCAGGCGATCCGTGTCGAACGGTCCCGGCAGCAGGCCGTTGATGGTCACATTATAAGCCGCCGACTTCCGCGCCAGGACCGCGACCGCGCCGGTCAGGCCCGCACGTGCGCCGTTCGACAGCTCAAGTTGTGCAATCGGGGCTTTCACAGAGAACGACGTAATGTTGAGGATGCGGCCAAAACCGCGCTCTTGCATGCCGTAGACCGTCGATTTGATCAGCGCGAGCGGCGTGATCATGTTGGCTTCAACCGCGCGCCGCCAATCGTCCATGTCGAAGTCTTTAAAGTCGCCAGGCGGTGGCCCGCCAGCGTTGTTGACCAGGATGTCGGGCGCCGGACAGGCTGCAAGCAAGGCCTCGCGGCCAGCTTGCGTCGTCACGTCTCCCGGCACCGCTGTTACAGAGACGCCGGTTTCGGCCCGGATCTCCTCAGCGGTCGCCTGCAGGGTTTCCGCCGTGCGCGCCGAAATCACGACCTCGACCCCTTCGCGCGCCAGTGCCAGCGCACAGCCTTTGCCAAGCCCTTTAGATGCCGCGCACACGATCGCCTTACGGCCCTTCAGCCCCAAATCCATCGCAACCTCCCATAATCTGATCGGAGCGCGACGTTAGTCTCAGGCAAAGTCCTTGTCGATGTGCCGGCGGGGACTGTCGGGATCGAAACCGGCGAAAGGATTTCAACGGTGACAAGGCCTCCCTGCTCAGGAACGCGGTGTGATGCAAACGCGCAGAAATGATCGCGTGGCGTAATGCGAGTTCCAGTGCGCCAACACTCGCGTGTTTCAGAACTGCTTCAAAACTTGCTGGAGATTGCCCCCTCCCGCCCCCCTTCAGCCTGTATTTGGAATGAAGATGAGGCCATCCCTATTTGTAAGCAATCAGCGCGCTTGAACTGCTTCTCGATTTTTCAGTTGCAATATAATGTGCGATCAAAACTGATAGACACAGTCGCCGAGACCAAACCAATCCAGCAGGAAAGTGCCACCGCTG
>CAZOGY010000201.1:0-2832 GCA_964579305.1 uncultured Hyphomicrobiaceae bacterium | reverse complement strand
AACATCGACACGAAAACGGCCCGCCCCCGCGGAGGGCTAACGGCCCGTGAGCGCAACCTAGCTAAAGCAAGGCGCATGTCATGCGACACGCATTAGGTTTTTGGCCTGGCGGTGCTGTTCCGGCCGTCGGCCGGGCACCTCCGGCGGGGCGGCGCTCGCGCCGGGCCGCTTGCGGCCTTAATGCATGTCGCATCCAATCGGAGTAACGCCCCAAGGCCGGAAAGCGGCCCGTGAGCGCAACAGAGTTAAAGCGAGGCGCCTTTCATGCGACACGCTTTAATCCTCGCGGCCACCCTCGTAGACCCGGAACTGACGCCGGTTGGCACGCACAACCCGCACCCGCTGTAAATCGAGCACCGGCGGCTCTGCCGCGTTGCCGCCATGACTGCGCTCGGTCTCACCTGCATAGTGTCCAGCGGCGCCATCACGACTTCCAGCCAGAAACGGCAGAGGCGATCGCGCCTTTTCCGTGTGGTTCGGTTGCACGGCGGTTGGCCCGTCCCGCTCTTTGGCCATGACCATGGTACGGTCCGGCCAGATCAGTTCGTCTTCGACAAGCCGCGGGGCAAACAACGGCCGCGTCAGCGTCGCGGCCGGAAACGGGATCTCGGTAATGGTGCCAAGCAGACGATCAACGAGATCGCCGGTATGGAACAACGGCAGTATCAGCATCTCAAAGCGCGCCTTGCGCGCTTCCAGATCATGGGCGTCGAACTCGATCCGCGCCGCCGTGCAGTGGCGAACCACGCGTGACAGGCAGGTCTCAAGCGCAATGCGATCGCTTTCGCCAGGCCATAGCGTCACGAAGTTCACGCCCCGCAACTCGCGGCCGAAGTCTTCACAAATGCGGGTTCCAGCCAGCCGAAAACGATAGGTCTCGAAATCGACGCGCTCCAGCACCATCGTCTCAGGCAGAATGCTCGAAATCTGCGATGGCTCGATGTCAAAGCGGCGTGGCGCTGCGCGGCCGGCCCGTACCGCGTTCCAGTACGCAAACAGCGTCCGTGTCGTCGCTTGTTTCATGGTGGTCCTCCGCCCGGAGTTCGGGCAGGGGTTGCCCGGCAGATGCGTGCGTGTCATGGGCCGCACCCTCGCCTTGCAAAAGCGCCTGCGGCCGATCCACGCCGACCGGAGCAGGTTTCGTGCCAGTGCCTATTTGACGGACATGCGACGCCGCGGCGCCAAACTCCCGCCGCCAGCCAAACGTGATGGAAGGACAAGTCTGGGATGGACACACGCCCGGAAAACCCGCCGATTTTCAATGCACCCGCGATTGTGGTGGCATCGCTCTTCGGCCTCATTGCCGTCCACACGATCCTGACGCTGTTGCCGCGGGAACTGGCCGAACAATGGGTATGGCGGCTGGCGTTCGTCCCAGCGCGGTATCAGGACACCGGGCTCGACCTACCCGGCGGCTTTGCGAGCCAATTTGGAACACCCGTCAGCCACATGTTCGTACACGGCGACTGGTTGCACCTCGGCTTCAACTGCGCCTGGCTGTTGGCGTTTGGCACTGTGATCGCCAGGCGCATGTCGCCACTGCGGTTTTTGGCGTTTGCGCTGCTTTGCGGCCTGGGCGGTGCGCTGGTCTTCTGGCTTGCAAACTTGAACATGGTCGTGGCCATGGTCGGTGCATCCGGCGCCGTGTCCGGCCTCATGGGCGGCGTTTTCCGCTTTCTGTTCAATGCGCCCCGCTATGGCGGCTATCAGGTTCTGCGCGAGGCACCGCGCGCCATTCCGCTGATGACGTTGGCGGAGGCGTTGCGCGATCGGGCCGTGCTGATCGCCGTGGCGGTCTGGCTTGCGATCAACTTGGTCTTTGCCACCGATGTGGCCTCAATGTTCACCGACGGCGAGATCGCCTGGGAGGCGCATGTCGGCGGTTTCTTGGCCGGCTTTCTGTCGATTGGCTTGTTCGATCAAGCCTGGACCCGTCCAAGCGCGGTCGCCTGAGGCCAGCGCGAACTGTGCCGGCCAATCCGCAATGCAACTTGCGCGTGCATCCAGATTGCCGCAGTCTGGCCTGGCAAGAGACGTGCGCCACAAGCGAGCACCGTCAACGCACGTCTTACAGTGCCAGACAGAAACAAGAGGTGCGGCTGGCTGCGATGATACGCGTGCCCCGGTACGCGGATGCAGCCTGGCATCCCGGCAGGAGGACGCGTCCATGACGGTTGCAACGATACTCAACGAAAAGGGCCGCGACGTCGCAAAGATCGGCCAAGACGCAAGCGTTTCCGATGTGGCCCGCGCATTGGCGGCCGCCAAGGTGGGGGCCCTGGTCGTCACCGGAGAGAGCGGCGGCGTTGTCGGGATCGTCTCGGAGCGGGACATCATTCGCGCGATCGCACAAAGCGGTCCCGACTGCCTGATGCAGGCTGTCTCAGGCATCATGACGCGCACTGTGGTCAGTTGCGGTCCCGGCGAAACGGTCGACGCGGTCATGCGCAAGATGACAAGCGGGCGGTTCCGTCACATGCCGGTTATGGAAGACGGCGCTCTGGTCGGCATTATTTCGATTGGCGACGTGGTCAAAACCCATATTGCCGAGGTCGAACTCGAAGCGCAGTCACTCAAGTCCTATATCGCCTCGTAAACCGCCGCGCGCCTGACGCCGACGTCGTCGAGGAGCTAGAGCAGTATCCGATTTTGCGGGATCGCTTGGCGATTCACAGATCGGATGAGATTGCTCTATTTCCAACAGGATAGAGCATCAGTCGCGACTTAAAGCGTGTCGCATGAAATGCGCCGCGCTTTCGCTCTGTTGCGCTCACGGGCCGTTGGCCCTCCGCGGGGGCGGGCCGTTTTCGTGTCGATGTTTCGAACACGAAC
>CAZOGY010000200.1:0-2882 GCA_964579305.1 uncultured Hyphomicrobiaceae bacterium | reverse complement strand
GGGTCACGAGCAGCCAGGTGCGCGCATGCATGTCTTAAGCAGTGGATGGCGCGTGGGGATTAGGAGGCCAGGATCGTGCAGGACAAATCGAACGCGGAGTTCGCAAAGCATTTCCTGCGAACCGTAACGCTGACCTTGATCGCGCTCTGTGCCTTTGTTTTCATCGTCGATCCCTACGACGCGCTTCCGTTCAATCCGCCGTTGGATCGTGCGCCGACCAGCACAAATCAGCGTTTGGCGTACCCAGCCATTGCACGCGCGCCGATATTTGATAGCGCGATATTCGGAACGTCGACAGTGCGAATGTTGCGGCCGCCGCGTTTGAATATGGCCTTGGATGCCAGGTTCGCGAACCTATCCCTCAATTCGGGAACGTGGTGGGAACAGATCCAGCTTTTCAAGCTGTTTCATCGATACCATGTGACACCCAAATACATCATTTGGGGTATTGATACGGTTTGGTGTCGTCCGCATAGGCCAGGCCCCAAACTTACGCCGCGCCCGTTTCCTGCCTGGCTCTATAATGAGAGCTCGCTGGACAACTTTCTGCACATGCTGAATTTTGCCACCATAGAGCACGCCGGACAGGCCGTCGGTATCATGCTTGGCATCAATCGTCCGGCATTTGACGCCGACGGATTTCGAAATTTGAATTGGCGGGGGGCGGCATATGATCTGGAAAAAGCCAGAAAAAACATTTATGGCCGCAAGCAGGGCCGGGCGCTGAGGCAGCCGCTGCCTGTGCCACAAATCACCCATGCGCAACGTGAGATGGCCAGATATCCAAATGTCACAAGGCTTGAGCAGGCCCTGGCACCTTTAGAGATAACGACGCAGGTCATATTGATGATGGTGCCATATCACGCGTGGTATCTGGGTGCGAAAAATAGCGAGAAAGAGCTTCAGTATCGCGAATGTAAGACCCGCGTATTCAATCTCGCGCGGCGGATGCCGAACGCCGTGTTCGTCGACTTCATGTTCCCGTCGGCACTGACAACCCAAGATCGCAATTATTGGGATGCCTTGCATTACAACGATGCCGGGATGGTCCAGGTTGAGGATGGCTTGATTGCCGCCATCCGCGATCCGGCCAATGTGCCAGATTTCGTACGCACCGCATTAGAACGTGAAACCGCCGAGAAGTCTGAGCCGAAGCCCTAACGTAGGTCGGGAAGGCCTATGAAGCTGCGCGGCGATCCTCGCCGAAATCTGGACCAGTCAGGGCCGGGCAGCCGACGTCGCCCAATCAAGCGACGTCTCCAGCAACTGGGCGGGCAACAGGGCGCCGTCACGGCTTGGATCTGGAATGCCGCGACGATGGCGGGTCCGGTAGGTGAACGCAGCAAAGCGCGCGACCAGCGGCGTCATGGCGCCCGCGTCGATCGCAATGCGCTCTGACCACGTCGCGCCACCGCCCGCGCGGGGGTCGACTTGGATTTCGCAGTTCCAAGTCCGGATACCGCGATGGCTTTCACGCGTTTGCAAACGTCTGCTGAGAGGGTCGCAAAGCGCAACGTGGATTTTGTGGTTGAAGGTCGGAAACAGCCCCCAAAACCAGATATCAGTGACATAGGTCTCGCCGGCTTGCGCAATTGTGCCGGAAGGAAGACGGCGATAGGCGGCTATGCCCTTGAGTGCGTGCGCGAGCGCATCGAAGGATCGGGCGGCGGCAAACACACAATCGGGATCAGCGTCATACCGCGCGTCAATCCTGATGAGAGCTTGCGCCATGTCCCCAAGCTCCAAGCCACACAATCACAAGCCGAAACGTGCCAGCTTCATTTTGCAAGAGAAATTCAGCTTGGCGAAATTACGGATGACGCATCGTTTGACCGTCGACACGGTCGAATCCTTTCGGATGCACAAGCGGCGCACGTCACCCTCGCAGGCCCGCCGGATTTCAGGCGTCACTTCCTTCGGGATTTCTACGGCAGCAGCAGGCAGCGCTAAGCTGGCCCACAACGCGGCAAAGATGATGGTGCGATGCAACAAGATTGCCCCCCAAAAGTCCTCTGATCGCGGAGATGCGCCACGCGATCAAGCCCGGTTAATAGATACAAGTGGCCGGAAGTCGAAGCGTTTTGCGAACGATTAAGGCGCGTTTGCGACCGCAATCTTGCTGATCAACCGACAATTTTATGCAACGCAGCAAAATCAGTTTTGTTCGTTACTCACCAATCGGAAAGATTGCGCGCCAATCACAATCGCTCAAATCGGCGCAGTGGCCGGTCAACAGCGCGGCAAGTGGGCTTGCCGGACGACCGCGGCTGCTCAATTCTGAGGCAAACAGAACGCCGTTGCAGGCCAACGCTCAGACAGGAGCACCCGACATGGGGCATAAGTTCGCAGAACTTGCGTTCACCGACACGGTCAAGAAGGTGCAGGAGGCCATGGGCAGCCGTGGCGGGTATGCACGCCGCGAGGCCGGCGAGGACTTTAACGATCGCATTGGGCCCGATGAGGAAGCGTTCATAAACGAGCGTGATAGTTTTTACATGGCAACCGTATCGGAAACCGGTTGGCCCTACGTGCAACACCGCGGCGGACCAAAGGGCTTCGTGAAAGTTGTCAGCGAACGAACACTTGGCTTTGCCGACTTCTCCGGCAACCGCCAGTACGTCAGCGTCGGCAACCTCTTGAACAACGACCGTGTCTCTTTGTTCTTCATGGATTATCGGTTGCGCGCACGGCTCAAGATATTGGGGCACGTCAGGCTTATTGATGCCGATAATCGCGCTGCGCTTGAACAATTGGTTGTGCCCGATTACCGCGCGCGGATCGAACGGGGTTTCCTGATCGATGTGACTGCGTTCGATTGGAACTGCCCACAGCACATCACACCGCGCCTCACCACCGACGAAGTCCAGACGGTGGTTGCCCCA
>CAZOGY010000199.1:0-2938 GCA_964579305.1 uncultured Hyphomicrobiaceae bacterium | reverse complement strand
TCCAACGACCGCGGGCCTGGCCTTCGTCGACCGCATCGACCTGGTGGAAAGCCTGTCCGGCTATACGGCCAACGGGCGCGCTGACGTCATCGATACGGCATCGAATGACGCCGACGACCACGACATCGTCATCGGCGGTGCCGGCGGCGATACCATCATGACGGGCAATGGCGACGACGTCGTGATCGGTGACTTCGGCCGGTTCAGCCGAAACGAAGCCTCAGCGACACCGTTGACCGTGGAGACGGCCGACACGTCGCTTGGCGGTGCCGACACGATTGACAGCGGGGCCGGCAACGACCTCGTCTTCGGCGGCGCTCGCGGCGACGAGATCGACGATCAAAGCGGTTTCAATGCCATCTTTGGTGACGATGGCGTCGCCAAATTGTTGGCCGACCGGACACCGGTCACCATGACGAGCTTCGACGGCGGCGCCGGCGGAAACGATACGATTGATGGCGGTCGCAATAGCGATCTCGTCATTGGCGGTCGCGGTGCCGACACCATCCGCGCGGAAACCGGCGACGGTAACGCGGCGGGCGATGATCCCGACATCGTGATTGGCGACGGCGGCAAGATCGTCCTGGATCAAACCACGTCCGGGCTCGACTTTGTCGACCGCATCGACCTCGTCGAAAGCCTGACGCGTTACACCTCGAACGGTCGTGGCGACATCATCGATACAGCATCAAGCGACCCGACCGACCATGACATTGTCATTGGTGGCGCAGGCAATGACACGATCACGACCGGGGCCGGCGATGATATTGTCATCGGCGATTTTGGCCGCTTCAGCCGGAATGAGGCATCCGCCACGCCGTTGACGGTCGTCACGCTTGAGACGACGATCGGTGGCCGCGACACCATCGACAGCGGTGCTGGCACTGACCTGACCATGGGCGGCGCGGGTGGCGACACCCTGACCGACCCGTCTGGCGTGAACAGCACGTTCGGCGACGACGGTCGCGCCAACTTGCTCGCCGATAGGACGCCTGTCCGCTTGACAAGCTTCGACGGCGGCGCCGGCGGCAGCGACACCATTACCGGCGGCAGTGATGACGACATGATCATCGGCGGCGGCGCTGGCGATGTGATCCGCTCTGGCGGCGATGTCGATTTGATCCTCGGCGACGGGGGCCAAATCATCCTGGACGGCACGATCACGACCGGGCGACAGATTGACCGGCTCGTCCTCATGACCACGGATACAACGCCGGGTGGTGACGACACGGCATTCGGCGAGGATGGCTCGGACTTGATCTTTGGCGGCCTCGGCAGCGACGACCTCGACGGCGGTGCGAACTCAGACATCATCTTCGGCGACCAGGCCAAGGCCGTGCGCCAGGCCGATGGCCGGCTGTTCATCACAAGCTTGTTCCCGTATGCGGGTGGCTCCGACACCCTCACTGGCGGAACAGGTCGTGACGTCCTGGCAGGTGGTTCGCTGAATGTGCCTGGCGGCGACAACTTCGTTGGAAGTCTCAACGAGGACGCCATCTTCGGCAATAACGTTTCGTTCTACGTCTCGCTTCTGCCCGGCGGCGCATTGTTCACAACCGGCTTCACCGAGTTCCAGTCGGAAGGGACGCTTTCGCCATTAGATCCGTTCAGTAATGCGTCCGAAAGCCTCTCTGAACTCACCGCGGAATTGCGGGCTGCAATCCTGTCGGGCAACGTGTTTGCGCTCGGCACGGCAGCCAATGACGACGATCCCATCGAGAGCTTGTTTGACCTGCTGGGCGGTGGCTCCGGATTGGGCAACTTCCTGCAACTGGGCCTCGATCCGGATGCACAGGCGCAAACGCTGCGGTTCTTCCAGGGTCTCTATTTCGGCAACGCCGCCGGCGGCGGACCGCTGCCAGCAATCGGACGCCCGGGCAACGCGCTTCAGCCACTGGACAATACGCTGAATGAAACGGCGCCACCTCCGGCAAACCAGGCTGAAACCGAAAATGATCCAAGTGCGGAAGAACCGCCTGAGGGGCCTGGACTGGCAAGCGCAGACGACACGGCGCCGGCCGACCTTGCCGCGCATGGGCAGCCAGCAGCCAACATCACAAAAGCAGCTCAGGCGGACCAAGCCAAAACCGCGGGCGACGGCACTGGCGATACCGTCGGCCCGGCCGTGGCCGTTCTTGCCGCTGCAGCCGCCGACCGGGGGCGCTCTGGCAAAGCGGCCCGCCGCCGCATGATGTTTGACCCAGCTACCGGGCGCATGGTGCCCGCCGATCCGGAAGATCCAACAGAGGATTTGGACAGCGCGTGCGCTTGACGATACCGCGGCGATCCGCTTGTTAATCCTGGCAACGGACGCTGCGGAGCACGGCGTTAAAACAACGGCCATCCGCTCAAACCGAGCGCTGGAATAGAAATACGCGATGTGATTTTGCGGCATGCGCAAAAAGCATCGCCAAATCGTGGAGAAACAAATGAGCGATAATCCGGAAATGAAATCCGAAGCTTTCGGCGCGCCGTCCGTCGCTTGGGACGAATCGAATATGGTCGAGAGCTACGCAAACGTCGCAACGATTTCCGCGACCCGCGAAGAGTTTTCGCTGTTGTTTGGAACGCAACGCGGCTGGCGCCAGGACCCATCAAAGGATGTGCCGATCGCGCTCACCAACCGCGTGATCCTGAACCCGTATCTCGCCAAGCGTTTTCTCAACGTGCTTTCGCGCACCGTTGAGGAATACGAGCGCCGTTATGGCAACATCGACGTTTGATCAAAGAATGCGCCGCCGCGATCAATTCGTATCGCGGCGGTTTAAGCGTTACAGGTTCTGGCCTGTTCTGGTGTAAGCGCCGTCGGTTTGGGCTGCTCGCCGAACGCCCGGTTTTAAAGCGTGTCGCATCCAATCGGATTTACGCCCCAAGGCCGCAAAGCGGTCCGGGCCGTCGATGTTCGTGTTCGAAACATCGACACGAAAACGGCCCGCCC
>CAZOGY010000198.1:0-3174 GCA_964579305.1 uncultured Hyphomicrobiaceae bacterium | reverse complement strand
GATGTTTCGAACACGAACATCGACGGCCCGGGCCGCTTTGCGGCCTTGGGGCGTGCATCCGATTGGATGCGACATGCATTACAAAGCACAGGCAGGACCGCGAACCACGTTGATGAGCCGCGACCTGGGCTCAAACGCCATTTGCGACGGCGCTGTGTGCGCGCCGCCTTTAGCTCCCGATCTGGATGGTCGGGTTAGCGCTGTTGCATGTCCCCGTCTGCAGCGGCTTCATCGTCATTGTCACCGTCACCGTGGCTCTGCGCATCAGTGGCCTCGTCAAGGGAGGGCTGTTGCGCAGCTTCGTCAGCGTCAGTTCCGTTGGGTTGCTCATCGCTGGCCTGCGCCATCTGCTGCGCATCGTCGGCAAGGTCCACGTCGACCGCAACATCATCGTCATCGGCGGCCGGGAAAGCATCAAGACCGCTGATGTCGGGTTGATCGGTCTGGGCTGGGTCCACTGTTGCTGCAGGTTGCGCGACGGGCGCGGTAAACACATCGTCGATCGATGGGCCGACGTCCTCGGGTTGCGCGGCAGGTGACGTCATGCGGTCCAACTGCTCGCGCATGCGGGCTTCGTCAGCATGATCGGCGCTTGCGTTCGCTGCGGCCTGGTCCATATCGACCGATGGCTGATCGCCAAGGCCTGGCGGGACATACCCGGTGGTGTCAGCGGTTGCGGCAAGGGTCGCGCCGGCCGGTGTGAACGCATCGCCCTGTTCCAGCCGCTCTTTCTCGGCTCGGGCCGCACCTTTTTGAACCTCATTGTCCAAGTCCGTCTGGCTGCACAGGCCAAGCGTCACTGGGTCTTGTGGGACCAAATTGGCGGCGTTCCAATGGCTGCGATCGCGAATTTGCTGGATCGTCGGCTTGGTGGTGCCAACCAGTTTGATGATCTGCGCGTCTTTGAGCTCAGGATGGTTCTTGACGAGCCACAGGATTGCGTTGGGGCGGTCCTGCCGCCGTGAGACGGGCGTGTAGCGCGGCGCTTTCTTGGATTTGATCTCTGGCAGGTTGACCGTTGAGCGGCGCAGTTTCAGGCGATAGGCGGGGTCGGATTCGCCCTTTTTGATTTCTTCGCGCGTCAGTTCGCCGCCTGTGATCGGGTCCTTGCCGCGAATGCCCTGCGCGACTTCGCCATCAGCAATGCCTCTGATCTCAAGCATGTGCAGTTCGCAAAACTCCGCGATCTGCTCAAACGTCAAAGACGTGTTTTCGACCAGCCACACGGCGGTGGCTTTGGGCATCAAGGGCTTCGTCTGAACGGTCATGGGGCCTCGCTTGCGCTCACCGGGCCAGATGCGCGGGGCGGCTGTTCGACAGTTTGTCGGGATTGGTTTCGATATAAGCTGCGTCACACGCGTGCGCAACCAACGGACGGGCCGGTCAGCGGACACGCCGATGGTTCTGGTTTGCCGCGCCCATGCAATCGGACTATGCTGCGTTGCAGCAAATTCCAGTGTGCCCTCGGTGGTGCGTGGCGGAGGCGCGTTTGTGGTGCGCGCGCGATTGGAGGGGGTTGAGCGTGGCGATTGAGTCCCAAGCCAGAGCGGTTGTTGCGGCCCATCAACCCGAACCCGTTGCGGGCTACGTGTTTGAGGATCTCGAACTGGGCATGACGGCTCAGGTCATCCACACCGTGCGCGCTCACGACATCGCGCGCTTTGCCGAACTGACGGGCGACTACAACCCTGTGCACCTCGACAAGGCCTACGCCGCGGGTACGATGTTCAAAGATTGCATTGCCCATGGCATGCTCACGGGCAGCTATGTTTCAGCGGTGTTCGGCATGCATTTGCCAGGGCCGGGCGCGATCTACATTTCGCAAACGCTGAACTTCCGCGCACCGGTCTATGCTGGCGACGAGATTACGACCGCCGTTGAGATCGTCGGGCTCTACCCGCAGAAATCGCGCGTGAAATTCGCCTGCACGTGTACCAACCAGCGCGGCAAAACGGTGCTGGCGGGCGAGGCGATCTTGATGGTTCCGTCTCGGACCGCTAGCTGAGCAGCATGCCGCCGCGGGGGCGCCGCGGCGCAGGTTTGCTCAGGGGCTTGATCCATGCTGGTGCTGCGCGATGACGATACGTTGCCTCAGGACTTTGCGGGCAGTGTCATTGCGATCGGTAACTTCGATGGCGTGCACCGCGGCCACCAGGCGTTGATTGCACGGGTCCAGACGCTCGCTGGAACGCGCGCGGCCAAATCGGGCGTTTTGGTCTTCGAGCCGCACCCCCGTCAGTTTTTCCGTCCCGACGATGAGCACTTCCAGATCACGCCGCTTGAGATGAAGCTGGAGCTGCTGGCGGCCTGCGGGCTCGATATTGCCGCGGTGCGCACGTTTGATGCGGCGCTGTCGCGGCGTGATCCCAAGGCATTTGTCGAGGATGTTCTGGTCGACTGGCTCAAGGTGGGCCATGCCGTGGTCGGCTATGACTTTTTCTTTGGGCATAAGCGGGCCGGCACGCCAGAGACCTTGAAGGCGGAAGGCCTGACGCATGGTTTCGGGGTCGATGTGATTGCGCCGCAGGCCGAAGCGGGTGAGGTGTTCGCCTCAAGCGCGATCAGGGCGAAGTTGTCGGCTGGCGATGTGGCAGGTGCCGCGCGCGATCTGGGGCGCTGGTGGCGGGTGCGCGGGCCGGTCGTTGGCGGTGCGCAACGCGGCGGGCCGATGGGGTTTCCAACCGCAAACGTCGTGATGCCGCGCGGCACGGCTCTTGGCCACGGCATTTTTGCGGTTCGCGTTCTGGTGGACGGGCATCGCTTTGACGGCGCGGCGTATCTGGGCACGCGGCCGACGTTCGATGACGGCAAGCCGGTTCTGGAAGTTTTCTTGTTTGATTTTTCCGGCAATCTGTACGGCAAGGAGATTGAGGTCGTTTTTATCGCGCATATCCGCCCCGACCGGAAATTCGACAGCGCCGAGGCTTTGATTGCGCAAATGGAAGTCGATTGCGCGGATGCCAAGCGTGTGTTGGCAACGGCGGATTGAGGCGCTTTTTGCGGTCGCCGCTTCGCTGTAAATGTCATCAGGGACGCAGCGCGCCAGCGCGAGGATCGGGGAGCTGCGATGCGCAGTGAGCCAGCGTTGTGGCTGGATCAGATCCCGGATCGTCGCTCCACGCCGTCCGGGATGACACGGGGGGCGGTGGCGCATTGACTTTTGGCGGCGACTTG
>CAZOGY010000197.1:0-3192 GCA_964579305.1 uncultured Hyphomicrobiaceae bacterium | reverse complement strand
CCGAAGCGATGCAACGTTGCAGGACGGGTGCCTTCATAAAGCTTTTCAATGCGTTGGGCTGTTTTCGCATTCTCCCGCTCAAACAGGCAGTTCCCCTCAAGATCGCTCGCGACGATGAACGGGCCAAAACGCGCACAATCCATCACCCACATGCCCTGGGCTAAGCCAAGTTCGTCGGTCCAGTACGTCGTCACCACTTCCTTGACGCCACGACCAAGCAACGCGCCCGTTCCATAGCCGACCGTTGTCAAATAAATCGCATTGGCCGGCACGAACGCGCGCTTATATTCCGCGCTGGTCATGCCGCCTTTTCCGATGATAATATTACATTTCGATAAGGCAAACCATCCCTCCAGCCACTTCGCAAACCGGAACGAAGCCGTGGCTGTCACGGCACCCATGTTATACGTGCCGTCAGGTTCGATCGTCGCGGCTGGCGAGCAATGAAAATTGGCCGTTCCCATATCATCCGGAGATGCTGGCAAACCATGTCCTTCTTCCACCGCGCGTTTATAAACGCCTTCCCGTGCGGTAAACACACGCCCTGTCAAATAGACAACGGTGCCAAGCTCCAAAGCGCGCAAATCATCGGTACTGGCCGGTAATTGCAGATCAACCGTTTTAAATGCGGTCATGTCGGACACCCCTTGCTCCAAAGCCAATCCGATGGTTTCAACTGCGTCTTCGCGGAAAGGCCCGCCTGTCACCGATTTTCAGCCCCGGCGCAATGTCTTGGCGCCGTCATCAAGGCGCGCAATGAACCGCGCCGGCACATGCTCAGTCAGCCACACGCCGTTTTCTGAGTGAAAGAACGAATGTCCGGCGGCTGACATGGCAGTTGCCGCGACGCTCAACACAACCGGCCGGCCATGTCGCGCGCCGACCTGCCGCGCTGTTATCGCATCGCTGGAGAGATGCACATGCTGGCGCCCGCGCGCGACCAATCCCGCCTCAAAGATCGCGCCGACGTTGTGCTCAGCGGTGCCGTGAAACAGCACATCCGGCGGTACGACCGGCGCCAATCCCAATTCAACAGACGTGGAATGGCCTTGATTGGCGCGGATTTTGGTTCCGTCCGGTGACAGTGCGAAACGCTGCTTGTCATTGTTGGCCACGACCCTGACGATGAGCTCGCGCGTCAACGAGCGCCCGTGCGCTTGCGCCTGCATGATCAGTGCATCGACGTCGGCCCAACCCGCCGCATCGAGTTCCAGGCCGATCTCATCAGGACGATGCCGCAGGACATAGCTGAGAAATTTACTTGTGCGCTGCTCAAGCTCAGACATCGGGGCCGCCGATCATTCCGCAGCTTCGCGGACCGGCTCAGCCCATTCCACGGTCGGCCGCCGCATGTAATCGGTAAACCATTCCGGATCGGTCCGGTAGGCAACCTGCCCATCCGCAAACAGCCGTGCAACGGCGCGGCGCGACGACAGGCAAAACATGTGAACAGACATCGGCATGCCACCGGTATGGCAGTAACCAACCTCGATATTGCAGTCGATCACCATGTTTGAGCCCATGAAGCCCATGGCGCCCATGCCGGTTTCGTTGCCAAGCGCTTTCAACTCTTCTTCAAGCGCAGCAATTTTTGGGTCGGGGTGACGCGAGCCGACTGTGCGCAAGCACGCCGCCTGCTTGCCAAGCACCATGCAGGTGTCTTTGGAGCCGCCAAGCCCGATACCAACGATCGCCGGCTGGCAGGCAAGTCCGCGCTTGCCGAAGGCCACCAGTGTATCAAGAAAAAAGCGCTTGATCCCGTCGATCCCATCGCCGGGAAACAGCATCCGATAATCGGTACCGAACAGCCCGCCCTTATGGACGGTTGTCAGATCGATCCAGTCTGCATTGGGGTGGAATGCAAATTCGATCTCAGGCGCATTCATGCCAACATTATTGTTGTGGTCGGTCCGCCATAGCGGATGCACCCTGTTCGGACGCAGCGGGACATCGCGCGTCGCATGCGCCGTAGCCCGCCGCAGTGCCTCCTCAAGCGCGACCGGCCCGCCTTCGATGCGCGCGTCGTTACCGATCTTGACGTACCAGCGCGGCGTGCCCGTGTCGCCGCACATCGCCCGGCGGTCTTCTTTTGCGGCTTTATAGTTGTCCAGCATCGCCTGGATCACAAACGCGGACAGCTCCCCAGATTCAGTATCAGCCGCGCGCTCAAGGCCGGCCAGATAGTCCTCAGGGATTTCGATGGCCGCCTTCGCCATCAGGCTCTCGGCTGTCTCTTGGATCTTTGAGACCGGGATCATCGGGTGCTTCCTGCCGCTTTGTGTTTTCTCGCGACAGGATAAGCCGCCTCCAGCGCGCCGTCGAGGCGGACGATCACGCTGATTTCTTTAAAGCCTCGCCATAGGTGTCGCGCCCGCGCGTCAACCACAGGTCATGGACCTCGGACCAATCGGGAACGCGATCCGTCTCAAAACCAAATGTTTTACCGGTGCCGATCTTGCCAAACGCGCGGATTGCCTCGCGATGCGCGCCGCTGTGGATATAGCGCTTCATCGCCGCTTCGCTTTCCCAAACGGTCAACGTATGCTGGATGCCGTTGATCTTGCGCGCTGAGGCAGAAATGTTGCCAGGCGCAGCCTTGGCCTGCGCCATCGATGGTAACGCGTGCCGCCAGAACCGCCACACGCTCCAGACATTGTGGACTTTCAGGCCAGTGATCGAAACATAAACGGTTGTGCCGCCCATTGCGCGCGCTCAGCCCTGTGATTTGCAATAACGGTGATGTGGGCAAGACCCGCCCACGCGAGATGTTGTAAACGGACAGCCCTGGTCAAGGCTGCCCGCATCCATCATCAGCCTGCTCGTGTTCCGGTTCAGACAGTTGCCACCACTCGCAGCAACGCCCAGAGCAACGGCCTGAACCATCAGGAACACGCGCAACATCTTGTCTATGGTGTTGCGTTCGTCACCAACGCTTGCATGCCGTCCGGGCGACAAGCGGATGGCACGCGCCGGTGAGGCAACACTAATGCATGTCGCACCCCATCCGCTTCACGCCCCAAGGCCGCAAAGCGGCCTGGGCCGTCGATGTTCGTGTTCGAAACATCGACACGAAAACGGCCCGCCCCCGCGGAGGGCCAACGGCCCGTGAGCGCAACAGAGCTAAAGCGAGGCGCATGTCATGCGACACGCTTTAGATGTCGAGTTGATAGCTCATCGGCACCCAGCGGTGCG
>CAZOGY010000196.1:0-3242 GCA_964579305.1 uncultured Hyphomicrobiaceae bacterium | reverse complement strand
CCCGCCGGAGGTGCCCGGCCGACGGCCGGAACAGCACCGCGAGGCCAAAAACCTATGCGTGTCGCATGAAATGCAACACGCTTTAGCGATGGCACCCCGCCCCGCGCGCCCAGTGACGGCAAGTCGAGGGCGAGGTTACCCTGCGCAGCGTCAGGCGGCTTGGAAGGCGTAGCCGGTTCCCTGCGCCACGACACGTCCGATGCCGGGGCTCGGCAGATGGTAGCCGATGATGCGGCTCTTGTTTGCGGCGAGTTGCTTAAGCAGCCGTTTTCGCGTTGCAACGGCGCGGTCCTTTTCCTGGTCAACGGCCGGCGTCCAATCAGGATGCTGGAACGAAATGACAGGATGGTTCATGGCATCGCCCAGCACCATCGCCGTGTCGTTCCCGTTGCCAACTTCCAAGGACACATGCCCTGGCGTATGGCCGCCGGTGTCCACAACGCGGACGCCTGTGATCACATCAGAACCCGGCTTGATCATCGCGAGCCGATCGCCGATCGCCTTGATATTGCGCTGCGCCCCAACGGCAAAACCGTGCCGCTCGGCCGGCAGCTTGGTGAGCACGTCATCAGCCATCCAGAAGGCGTGTTCGGCTTCTGACATGTGGTAGGTCGCGTTGGGGAAGTTCAGTTCGTCAAAGTCATTGACGGTGCCCCAGATGTGATCGGGATGGGCGTGCGTGAACACGACCTTGGTGACCGCTTCGGGATCGATGCCGGCGGTATCCAGCGCGTCCATGAGTTGGCCGGCGGTCGACATGAAGTTGGGACCGGCACCGACGTCGACCATGATCAGCTCATCGCCGGACTGTATGACCGTGACGTTGACTGGCGACTTATAGGTTCCCTTGCCACCATAACCGGCCTGCTTCATCGCGTTCATCAACGCGTCCTCTTCAGCGTTGGAAGCAAGCATACTGGGGGGCAGCTGGAGGTGGCCGTCCGAGACGCTGGTCACAGAGATGTCGCCGAGCTTGATCGTCGTTGCTGCAAAGGCCGGTGCTGGTGCAACGGTCAGGCCAAGCGAAGCGGTCGCCAGGCCGGCAGCCAAGCCTTTCGCAACGTCACGGCGGCTCGGGTTCCATCCGGCCGACGTGTTCTGACCAGGCGTTTTTGTGGAGCGCATGTTTTCCTCCCAGGATCTGTGTTTCGCCGCCAAGCATTCAGGCATACGAATGTATGCGTCAATTCGCCTGATGCCTCAAACCGCTGCGGGCGACGGAGCGGTGACTGGCGGCCGCCGACCTTGCAGCCGCTCGCGTTTACGGCCAAATCCCTGGACTTTTTCGACCTCGAAGCCGGCGGCGGCCAGATTGCGGCGGACCCATCCAGCGGACGTGTACGTCGAGAACGTTCCGCCGGGGGCGGTGATTGCATAAGCGGTGGCAAGCAGGTCGGCTTGCCAAAGTTCGGGGTTGGCAGCCGGGCTAAAGCCGTCGAGGTACCAGGCATCAACAGGGCCCTGAAACGCGCTTAAGGTTTCGCGGGCATCGCCAATCACAACCGTGAGCGTTACGTTGGCGACTGTGACGGCTTGGCCCGAACGGGCACGCGGCCAGGCGTCAAGGAACTGGTGCATTTCGCCAGCGAGCTCCGGCCAAGGTGAAATCGCGCGGGCGATGTCGGTTGCGGCCAGCGGCCAACGCTCAAAGGACGTATAGGCCAAATGCGCGTCAGGACCGGCCGTTTGCGACCACACATGCCACGTTTGAAGGAAATTCAGCCCCGTCCCAAACCCGAGTTCGGCAATCTGGAACGTGCCGGTCAAGTGTTGCCAACGCTGCGGCAATCCATTGCCGTGCAGGAAGACGGCATGGCTTTCCGCGCGACCATCTTCGCGTGAATAATAAGGGTCATCGAACTGCGTCGCGACCGGTGTCTGTGTCGTGGTCCAGGTCAGGTCCGGCGATGGCGCCGTTTCATCGGGCTTGGTCACGGCGATTACCTTCAACGCTCTGGGATAGCCTTATGCCAGCTTATGACATTCTGGTCGTCGGGCACGGGATTGCCGGACTTTGGGCGGCGCGGCGTGCACGCGAGGCCGGTTTCAGCGTCGCTTTGGCAGACCGCGATATCGGCTTGGGGGACGGCCCGGCAAGCAATACACCACTCGGCGCGCTGCTGCCGCATCTGCCCGATGCGACAAGCGCGAAACGCCGCTTCCAGTGGGCCGCGCTCGACGAGCTTTCAGATATCATCCCGCAATTGGAAGCCGAATTCACCGCAGGCATGGAAACAATGCGGCTCGACATCGGCTATGTGCGATGTGGCCGCTTATCACCGATTCGCTCTGAGAACTTTCTAGAACGCAGCAAGCGCGCCGTCGCCCATGCCGGCACGTGGTGGAACCTCGAAACGCGCCAATACAATGTCGAAATCCTGCCAGCCTCTGAGATCCGAGGATGGCTCTCGCCAGAGTGTACGCCGTTTGGTGCGCTATATGATGAGATGTCGGCACAGATCACGGCGCCAGCCTACCGCGCAGCCCTGACAGCGGCCCTGTCCGATCAAGTCAAACGCTACCCCCATGC
Organism: uncultured Hyphomicrobiaceae bacterium; assembly: GCA_964579305.1. Taxonomy (GTDB): domain Bacteria; phylum Pseudomonadota; class Alphaproteobacteria; order Rhizobiales; family Hyphomicrobiaceae; genus JBCBWG01. The sequence continues at coordinate 712 of CAZOGY010000196.1, read as the reverse complement.
CGATATTGTTGCCTGGGATGGACGCAACGGTATCGCGCGTACCCGGCAGGGAGAGACCATCAAGGCTGAACGCTTGGTCGTTGCTGCCGGCGTGGGCTCTTTTCCGTTGTTGAAACGGCTCACACGGCACACCTATGGCCATGGCATTTTCGGCCAATGCGCCATGTATAAAGCCACTTTGGCGGATGGTCGTGATGTGACGCCACCGGATCAACCGATCCTCTATGACAATGGCGTCTATATTGTCCGGCAAAACGACCGGTTGGTCGTCGGCAGTACCAGCGAGAAAAAGTTTCGCTATCAGCGTAAGCCCATGACATCGCGCTTGAAGCCGGTCATCGCGCGCGCCTGCGAAATGGTTCCGGCGCTGGCGCAGGCAGCCCACATCGCCAACTGGTCAGGGACGCGGCCGCGGTCCGCTGCGAAAGACCCGATGGTTGGCTGCCTCGATGAAGACCAGAAACTCTACGTGTTGACCGGTGGTTATAAGACGACGTTGGGCATTGCACATCGGCTTGCTTCAGCGTTGGTCGACAGTCTGATTGGCCGGCCCGATTCCGTCGCGCTGCCAGAAACCTATAGCGCGGCTTATCACGCCCACCATGCTCAGGTACGGGCAGAGCGAAAACGGTTAAAGTCTTAGAGCGTGATCCGATCTGTGAAGCGCAAAGCGATTCCGTGCGATTGGATATTGATGTTGCGACGCTAAAGC
>CAZOGY010000195.1:0-3420 GCA_964579305.1 uncultured Hyphomicrobiaceae bacterium | reverse complement strand
ATGGTCGCTGCATCTTTCGGTTTAGGCGGTTCCGCCTAAACCGGATGAGCTCTAGGCGGCGGGGCCGCCTGCGGCAGCGCTCACGGGCCGTTGGCCCTCCGCGGGGGCGGGCCGACGGCCCGGGCCGCCTTGCGGCCTTGGGGCGTGAATCCGATTTGATGCGACACGCTTTAACGGCATGAAAACAAAGAGCGCGGCTTGCGGCCGCGCTCTTTGTTGTTTGCCGGACGGTACCTGGAGCAAGACCGCGACGGCGGTCATGTTTCCAATCAGGCTTCGCCCTCGCCGTAGTAGACGTGCCATGTGCCCCACGCCACACGTTGACCAGGCGTCAGGGTGAACAGATCTTCGGCCAAGTGCTCGTCAACGTCCTCGATCTCGGACAAGTCCTCAATCACGGTGTGATCTTCAATGCCGATCACACGCAGCCGCTCTGCCTTGGCGGCGGCACCGATCAGGCGGTCGACATCACTGTCTTCTTTGGCGACCGCGGCCACCCAGACGTATGCGCCCTCTTCTTCCTCTGCGAGAAGATCCTGCTGGCCGCCCTTTTCGAGCTGGACCAAGGCAAGCCACCAAAACTTATCATCAGGAATATCCGGAAGCGTGCGCTCATCCGTTTCCCATATCAACTCGCGGGCCCGTTCCATTCGTGTCGTCTTTCCTCCATCGGCGGGTTCCAGCTTTCCGGACCACCCACCAGGACCTTGATTACCGGTCGGCTCAGGGACGCGTGACAAACCTCCTTGTCAACCCATCGGTCAAGAGGTGATTGGGCGTATTACGCCAGCTGCCGCGCGGAAGCATGTTCTCCTTGGTTGTTTGGTCAACGGGTGTTCGTTGGGCTGTGGGGTGTCCAAGTGTCCGTGCGGGGGGCTGGCTCGGGGGCGTCAATGGCCCGCCCGTCACTATGACCTGGTTGCCATGGTAGTCCCATGGGTGCGCCACCGCGAGCGCTGTTTGAGTGTGCAGTGAATGTGATTGCTTAAATTTTGGGCGCACTCAGCCCGCGCATCTGGAGTGCCGGCGCGGCGAGGCGTTTCGCCATGGGCGGACTGGCTGGCCAAGAGCGTGACGGTTTGCGACAACCTGTCGGGAACGATCGCGGTTTTGGGATCAGCAACGTCAACGCCTGGCGGCGTCAGTTGTTGATCGCACGGCAGATCCAGCACCGCGCTGCGGCCCGGATGTGCCCAGGCAACGCTTGAGCGTGGCAAAGCCAGAGCCGCATCTGGCGAGGTCGCGCGGTCAGCCGATACGCCGCGGAACATTTTAACGGGCAACCATGAGGAGAGGGCCAAAATGGCTGTGACGCGCGAAGCTGTCATGACTGCGCTTGAACGCGTCAAAGGTCCTGACCTGGATAGCAATCTCGTTGCGCTTGGCCTGGTTTCAGAGCCGGTGATTTCAGGCGGTCGGGTGACTGTAACCGTGTCGGTCGATCCGGCCCGGGCCGAAGAATTGGAGCCCATGCGCCAGGCGTGCGAAGCGGTGCTGAAACAATTGCCGGAGGTCGAGACTGCGACCGTGGTGTTGACGGCGGAGCGGTTGCAGGGGGCCAATACCGCGCAAACCGGCGCCCAGCAGCAACCCCGCGAGCATCCGCGGGTGACGGCGGCGCGCGGCGGCCAGGGTGAGCGGCAAGCCGGTCACCATGCGCAACCGCAGGCGGGCGCAAGCGCTGGCCAGGCGCCCGCGCAATCACGCGCACGCGGCATTCCCGGTATCAAGCACCTCATTGCCGTTGCATCGGGTAAGGGCGGGGTTGGCAAGTCAACCACGGCGGTCAACCTTGCGCTGGGTTTGCAATCGCAGGGCCTGAGTGCCGGTGTTCTTGATGCTGACATTTACGGGCCGTCGCAACCGCGCTTGCTGGGGCTTTCCGGTCGGCCGCAGCCGACGGGCGACGGCAAGCGGGTGAAGCCGCTTTCGGCGTTTGGGTTGCGCGTGATGTCGATGGGGTTTCTCGTTGAAGAGGGCACGCCGATCGTTTGGCGTGGCCCCATGGTGGTGTCCGCGCTGAACCAGATGATGCGCGAAGTCGACTGGGGCGAGCTCGATGTCCTTGTGATCGATATGCCGCCAGGCACGGGTGATGTGCAACTCACGTTGGCCCAGCAGGTGCCACTGGCTGGTGCAGTGATTGTCTCGACACCACAGGACCTTGCGCTGATCGATGCTCGCAAGGGGCTGGCAATGTTTCAGAAAGTCGATGTTCCCGTGCTGGGCATCATCGAGAATATGAGCTATTTTCTGTGCCCGAGTTGCGGAGAGCGTTCCGACATTTTTGGCCACGGCGGTGCGGAAGAGGAAGCGGCCAAGCTTGGCGTGCCGTTCCTGGGCGGCGTGCCGCTGCACATGGACATTCGGGCACAGTCCGATCTGGGCAAGCCGATTGTGGCCAGCGCACCAGACAGCCTGCATGCCGGTATTTTCCGTGAGATCGCGTCGCGGGTTTGGACGCAGATCGCGGCGCAGGCGGATGATGCACCAGAGCCGCCAGCGCTGATTGTCTCAAACGACCGGAAGACGCTGATTGCGACATTCGCTGACGGTGTTTCGCATCAGTTGCCCGCGGAAATGCTGCGCGTGATGAGCCCTTCGGCCGAAGTGCAAGGCCACAGCCCGCAAGAGCGCATAACGGTCGGTGGGAAGCGTGATGTGATGATTGGTGATCTTCGGCCGGTGGGGAATTATGCGGTGCGGCTGGTGTTCAGCGATGGCCACGATACCGGGCTCTATACCTGGACCTATTTGCGCACGCTTGGCGATGAGAAAGAGGCGCGCTGGGCTGCCTATGAAGCTGAGTTAGCTGACAAAGGGCTTAGCCGCGATCCGTGAGGATGCAATGTGCCATGGCGCACGACGCGCGTTGGAAGCGGGCAAGGCAAAGGAAGCGGGCAAGGTACAGGAAGCGGGCAAGGCAAATCCAATTGCGCGGTCGCTTGTTCGAGGCGGGAGGCTATGACGCATGATCGTGGCCTACCGGATGGCCTGTTCGATCCATCAATGATTGGATCGAACAAAGCCAGACACTGCAGCCACGCTGCGTAGCCTTGTTATTCAACCAAGCGCGCCACGAGCGGCGGCCGAGAGTTACCTCACGTAAATCATTGCGGGTTCAGGTGCGTTCACCTGTAATGATCTCGCTTGTTCGATACTCGCTGCACCTTTCGGTTCACGCAATCCCGCTGAGACCGAATGGACTCTGAAGCGCGTCGCATGAAATGCGCCTCGCTTTAGCTCTGTTGCGATCACGGGCCGTTGGCCCTCCGCGGGGGCGGGCCGCTTTGCGGCCTTGGAGCGTGAATCCGATTGGATGCGACAGGCCCTAGATCATTTCAGGATCACGTGCGTTCACCCTTAATGATCTAGATTTTAGATGGTCGCTGCATCTTTCGGCTTAGGCGGTTCCGCCTA
>CAZOGY010000194.1:0-3467 GCA_964579305.1 uncultured Hyphomicrobiaceae bacterium | reverse complement strand
TTTGATGCCGACGATCCAGTCGGCGGACCTGTGGCGTGAGTCGGGCCGCTACGAAGCCTACGGCAAGGAAATGCTGCGCATCGTGGACCGGCACGAGCGCGACATCCTGTTTGGCCCAACGGCGGAAGAAGTCATCACAACGGTGTTTCGCGATAACGTGCGCTCCTACCGTGATCTGCCCAAGAACCTCTACAACATCCAGTGGAAGTTCCGCGACGAGATCCGCCCGCGGTTCGGCGTCATGCGCGGGCGCGAGTTCCTGATGAAGGACGCGTACTCGTTCGACCTGACGCCGGAAGACGGCCGCCGATCCTACAATCGGATGTTTGTCGCCTATCTGCGGACGTTCGCGCGGATGGGGCTTAAGTCGGTGCCGATGGCCGCTGATACTGGCCCGATCGGCGGCGATCTCAGCCACGAGTTCATCATCCTGGCGGAGACCGGCGAGAGCGAAGTGTTCGGCCACCGCGACCTGTTCGAAGGCGCGATCCCACCGGCTGATACCGATTTCGATGGCGACCTGCAGCCGATTGTCGACCAATGGACGTCGATGTACGCGGCCACCGACGAGCAGCACGACCCGGCCAAGTTCGACGCCGAGGTGCCCAAGGACAAACAGGTCAACGCGCGCGGCATCGAGATCGGGCATATCTTTTTCTTCGGGACGAAATACTCAGAGCCCATGAACTGCCGCGTGCAGGGCCCCGATGGCGACATGGTCACGTTGCAAATGGGTTCCTACGGCGTTGGCGTCTCGCGTCTCGTGGGCGCAATTATCGAGGCCTGCCACGATGACGCCGGGATCGTCTGGCCGATCCCGGTCGCGCCGTTTGAGGTGTCGTTGCTGAACCTGAAAGCTGGCGACGTCGGCACCGATGCCGCGTGCGAGCGGCTGTATGTCGAGTTCGCCAACGCAGGTATCGACGTGCTCTATGACGACACTGACGACCGGCCGGGCGGCAAATTCGCCACAGCTGACCTGATCGGGTCGCCGTTCCAGGTTGTCGTCGGGCCGAAGGGGCTGAAAGACGGCACCGTCGAAGTTAAAGCCCGCTGCGATGGGGCGAAGGACGTCATGCCGGTGGAAGCGGTCGTTGATCGGATCGCCGGTGATATCAAGGCCGCGCGCGTGCTGGTGTAGGCGCTGAGGCTGACGGCGCGGGCGCAATCGGGGCCCGTACGCGAGCTTAATGATTTGAGAGGGGGACGCACGGCATGGCGACGACGACGCAAGCGAACCGACGCTCCGTCGATACGATGCCGTTCGCGGGCTTTGAGTGGATGTTGGCGTTGCGTTATTTGCGCGCGCGCCGCCGCGAAGGCTTCATCTCGGTGATCGCTGGCTTTTCGTTCCTGGGCATCATGCTCGGCGTTGCAACGCTGATCATTGTGATGGCCGTCATGAACGGATTTCAGGCCAAGCTGTTTGACAAGATCCTTGGCGTGAACGGCCATGTTGCTGCATTCCAACAGGGCGTGGGACGGCGGATCGAGGACTATGACCGGCTCACCACTGCGCTGGAAAACGTCGATGGCGTGAAAAGCGTGACACCCTTCACCGAGGCCCAGGTGATGGTCTCCACGAAGGCCCAGGCGATCGGTGGGCTTGTGCGCGGCATGACGGAACAGGGGCTGCGCAATACTCCGCTCGTGGCTGATAACGTGCTGCAGGGCTCCATCGAGGGTTTCGAAGGGCAAAAGGGCGTTGCGATTGGCACGCGTATGGCTGAGGCGCTGCAACTGCAACTTGGTGGGTTTGTCACGCTGATTTCACCGCGCGGAACAACGACGCCGTTTGGCACCGCGCCGCGCAGCCGCTCCTACCGCGTGGTGGCGATTTTCGAGATGGGGATGTCTGAGTACGACCGTACCATGGTCTACATGCCGTTGCCCGAAGCGCAGCGGTTTTTCTCGCGGGCCGGCCAAGTCGATGCGCTTGAGATCAAGGTCGCAAATCCATATGCGGTCGAAGCCAACTTGCCGGGGATGCAGGCCGCGACCGGCGGTGAATTGACGTTCCAGACCTGGAAGCAGCGAAACCAGACGTTCCGTGCTGTCTTGGAAGTTGAACGTACGGTGATGTTTATCATCCTTTCGCTGATTATCCTGGTGGCGGCGCTGAACATCGTTTCTGGCATGATGATGCTGGTGAAGGACAAGTCGCGCGACATTGCGATCTTGCGCACGATGGGGGCGACGCGCGGCGCGATGATGCGGGTGTTTCTGATCACGGGTGCGTCGATCGGGATTGTCGGGACCATCGCGGGGTTTATCCTTGGGATGATCTTCCTGTGGCAAATCGAGGCGATCCGCCAGTTCGTGCAATGGGTGACCGGCCAGACGGTGTTTGATCCGTCTGTCTACTACCTGTCGCAGCTTCCTGTTGCGGTCGATCCGGTCGAGACGGCGGTCATTGTTGTGATGGGGCTTTTGCTGTCCGTCTTTGCCACGTTCTATCCCTCGTGGCGGGCGGCGACGCTCGATCCGGTCGAAGCGCTGCGGTACGAGTGAGGGTGAAGCCGATGGACATGCGTGCACACCCCGTGCTGCAGCTTGACGATTTGCGGCGCACATTCCGCCAAGGTCATCGCGAGATCCGCGTCCTGGATGGCGCATCGGCCGTCTTGCGGCCGGGCGAAGCGGTTGCGCTTGTTGGGCCTTCGGGCGCGGGCAAGTCGACGCTTTTGCACACGGCGGGGCTTCTTGAGACGCCGGATGCTGGCCGCATCTTGATTGACGGTCGTGATTGCGCCGGCATGAACGACACCGAGCGCACCCGGGTTCGCCGCGCCGAGATGGGCTTCGTCTACCAGTTCCACCAATTGCTGCCGGAGTTTTCCGCGCTGGAAAACGTCATGATCCCGCAGCTCATCCGCGGCACGCGCCGCGCGGCCGCCAAAGCGCGCGCACAGGAACTGCTTGAAGCGCTCGGCCTTGGCCCGCGCGTTGGACACCGGCCGGCGGAGCTCTCGGGCGGCGAACAGCAGCGGACGGCCATCGCGCGCGCTCTGGCCAATGCGCCGCGCCTTTTGCTTGCCGATGAGCCCACGGGCAATCTCGATCCGGTGACGTCTGACCGCGTGTTCCACCAGCTTGTCGACCTGGTTGAGCAAACGGGCGTTGCGGCCTTGATCGCGACGCACAACATGGCGCTTGCCTCACGCATGCACCGCGTGTTGCGCCTGGAAGCCGGCCAGCTTGTCGAAATCGACCCTCGGGCGTTCGCCAGCGCGCCCACTGCTTAATGCATGTCGCATCCAATCGGCTTCGCGCCCCAAGGCCGCAGAGCGGCCTGGGCCGTCGATGTTCGTGTTCGAAACATCGACACGAAAACGGCCCGCCCCCGCGGAAGGCCAACGGTCAATGAGCGCAACAGAGCTAAAGCGCGGCGCATTTCATGCGACACGCATTGGGTTTTTGGCCTCGCGGTGCTGTTCCGGCCGTCGGCCGGGCACCTCCGGCGGGGC
>CAZOGY010000193.1:0-3531 GCA_964579305.1 uncultured Hyphomicrobiaceae bacterium | reverse complement strand
CCCAAAGAATTGCGCTGAAAGCACTGCATCCGTCCCCAGTCCCCAGCACGCAGCACGCTGCGGATGGCTTCAGACGTCAAACCACGCTTTGCTTTCAGCTTGCCTGCGTTGCGCGCGCGGCGATGGCCTGAGCAATGGCGACTGTCCTGCGCGCCATCTCCGCGTGCAGCAACTCCACCATTTTGCCATCCAGGCTGATCACGCCCTTCCCGGCATTTTCCGGCGCATCGAACGCAGCGATGATCTTTGCAGCCGCCTCAACAGCCTCCGCGTCGGGAGCAAACACCGCATTGGCACCATCAATCTGACGCGGGTGGATCACCGACTTGCCATCCATGCCCAGCGCAAGCCCTTGCCGGCATTCCCGTTCAAAGCCTTCCAGGTCCGTGTGCGCGTTATAGACACCATCGATCACGTCGATACCGTAGGCCCGCGCCGCGGTGACCGTCGCCGATAGCCAATAAAGCGCGCTTGTTCGCGCTGCATCGAGCGTGGCCCGCGTTTCCTTCACGAGGTCGTTGGTGCCGATAACGAAGCAGACAAGGGGATTGGCAGTCGACGGCGCGGCCGCTGCAATCTCCGACACGTTCAACACCCCAAGTGGCGTCTCGATCATCGCCCACACAGGCAAGTCCGCCCGCACACCGGCAGACGCAAGCCTGGAACGAACCTCCGCCAGATGCGCGCCCGAATTGACCTTCGGGATCAGAACGCCGTCGGCTGGCGTGTCAGCAAGCATGGCCACATCGGCCTCAAACCACGCGCTGTCCGACCCATTGACCCGCACCACAACTTCACGGCCATCGAACCCGCCTGCCGAAAGAGCCCTGCCAACCTGCGCACGCGCTTCGTCTTTTGCGTCCGGCGCAACGCTGTCCTCAAGATCAATCAACAGCACGTCGGCTGCCAGCGTTTTTGCTTTTTCCAGTGCGCGCGCGTTTGCGCCCGGCATATAAAGCGCGCTGCGGCGCGGAACGATGGTCATGGGAACAAGCTCGCTTTCGGTTTGTCGCAGCGCAGCATAGCGACTGGCCAAACCGTGGGAACCCCGCGAAAGTCGGTGGACCGCACGACGCCGGCACCAGGAACACGAGGACGGCTGTCCATGATTCTCGTCATGTCATCGCAGGTCGCCTATGGCCACGTCGGCCTCTCAGCAATGGTGCCTGTTCTGTCCGCGCTTGGCACTGAAGTGATCGCCCTGCCAACCGTGATCCTGTCAAACCACCCTGGACATCGGACCTGTTCAAAGCACGTCACCGATATTGCGGTGCTCGAAACGATGGTGTCCGCACTCGAAAAAAACGGGTTTCTCGACCGTATCACCGACGTCGTCACTGGCTATTTCCCGTCGGCCGAGCACGTCGCATTCGCCAACGACCTGTTCGAACGCGTTCGCGCCCGTACCGCGCAATCGGAATGCGGGCCGGCGGCGTTGATTTGCGATCCCGTCATGGGCGACGACACCGGTCTCTACATCAGCGAAGCAACGGCACGCGCGATCGTCGAACAGTTGGTGCCCCAAGCTGAGGTCACAACACCCAACGCGTTCGAACTCGGCTGGATGACCGGTCGCCAAATCACCGACCGCGACAGTGCGGTGGCGGCAAGCATCGCACTGCCGGGTTGCCACACAATCGTGACCTCAGTACCTGCGCGCAACCGCAGCCTTCTCGGCAATCTCATGGTGTACGGCAAGCCCGGTTCTGCATCGTCCCGGCGCGACAATCGCGGCGATACCTGGACAGGCCCGCCAGAGACTTACGCCTACGTCGAGACCCGTCGTTACGAGCATGTGCCGAAAGGCACCGGCGACACGTTCACCGCGCTTTGGCTTGGCTTCGGCCGCTTGCATGGCCACCGCGCAGACCCGTTCGCGCTTGCCAGTGCCGCGATTGACAAGATCACCGCCAGCAGCCGCGGCGAGCAGGAACTGAATTTGTGCGCAAACCTGCCGGCACTTTCCCAAACGGTGCCTCTCGAACTCACGACCGGGCACGTCGAGCTTGACCCGGCGACGCCAGCGCAATGACGCGACCAACGCACAACGCACACAGCCAGCCGACACTGCCGGAGGCGAGGCAGCTCCGGCAATGGGTCGCAGGTGTCGACGGATGCCGCACGGGATGGGTTGTTGTACTGCATCCGCTCAACGATCCTGCCGCTGCCATTCTGCGCCACGTCGCGACCTTCGCCGACGTGCTCGCCCTGCCTGAAAACCCGATCGCAGTCGCAATCGACATTCCAATCGGACTGCCGCCGACAACCAGCACTGGCGGACGCGACGCAGACGTCAAAGCGCGCCGCGTATTAGGTGGCCGTCAATCCGCGGTATTCGCCGTCCCAGCGCGCGCGGCCGTCATGTGCACGGACTACCGTGAGGCTTGCGCCGCCGCGCTTGCCACGTCGGAACCGCCGCGCAAGGTCTCAAAACAGGCCTTCAACATCTTTCCCAAAATCCGCGAAGTCGACGCACTGATGACGCCTGACCTGCAGACCCGCATCCGCGAGGTCCACCCCGAGGTCGCGTTTTGGGCGTTGAACGGATGTGCCGCGTTGGAGACGCCAAAGAAGATTAAGTCGCGCCCCAATCCGGACGGTCTGGCCCAACGTCGCGCGCTTCTCGCCGGCGCGGGTTACGATCAAGCATTCCTGACGCGACAACATTTGCCGGCCAAAGATGCCGGGCCTGACGACGTCTTGGATGCGACCGTCAATGCCTGGAGCGCACAGCGCATCGCACGCGGAGAGGCCGTGCGCTTTCCCGACCAGCCAGACCGTGACGAAAAAGGTTTAGCGATCGAGATCTGGGGTTGACGGGGGCCGGACCACTCCCTTGATCACGGTCACGTGACGATCCCGGCAGCGAGCGAGTTGGCGGCGGTCACGCCCGCGGCAAATTTGGAGGCTCTGCGCGATGACGATGTTTCCTGAACACCTGCTCGACCGTTATCGGCGCTTCCGCTATCGCCACTTCGACCCACAGGCTGAGCAGTTTGAGGATCTCGCGAACTACGGCCAAAGCCCGGACGTGATGGTCGTTTCGTGCTGCGACAGCCGGGTCCCACCTGAAACGGTTTTCTCAGCGCTGCCCGGCGAATTGTTCGTCGTCCGCAACGTGGCAAATCTCGTGCCGCCATTCGAAACGACCGGCACCTACCACGGCGTCAGCGCCGCCTTGGAGTTCGCGGTCCTCAATCTTCGGGTCAAGCACGTGGTCATTCTGGCCCATTCGGGTTGTGGCGGCGTCAAGGCCTGCATCGAGAAAACGGCCGCCCGGCAAACCGAAGCTCAGTTTATTTCAAATTGGATGTCGCTTCTGGAGGGCTATCGGGAAGCAGCCGTGGCTGCCAATGCCGGCGCCCCGCAAGCCGAACTCCAGTCGCATTTGGAGCGCGATACGATCCGCGCATCCATCGCGAACTTGCGCACGTTCCCCTGCATTCAAATCCTTGAAAACAAGGGCAAGATCAGCCTGCACGGCGCCCACTTCGACATCGGCACGGGGACGCTTGAGGTCCTCAACCCATC
>CAZOGY010000192.1:0-3553 GCA_964579305.1 uncultured Hyphomicrobiaceae bacterium | reverse complement strand
ACCTGCGTCACGGCTCTGAAACGACTGGCAACCGGACCGAGCAACGCGCGCCGCCAATCGGCGCTGTCCCAATTGCGATTGTACCGCCGCTGGCCTCAACGATCTGACGGGCAATCGCAAGCCCGAGACCAGCGCCACCGCTGTTGCGATTGCGCGATGGCTCAAGCCGCGCAAAAGGCTCAAACACCAAGGCTCTTTGGTCTGGAGCAATGCCCGGCCCCGGATCATCGATATCAATCGTGCAAAACAACCCATCACAATGAAGGCGTACGTCTGCGCGCCCGCCATAGCGCACCGCATTATCGATCAAGTTGTTCAAGACGCGCCTGAGTCCAATATCCCGGCCACGCACCGCAATATCATCGCCAACCCGGTCAATCAGTGTCACCCGGTCATCACCCCGCTCAGCGACTTCCAAATCAACAAGCTTTTGAAGATTGGCACTCTCGCCGTCTTCGACCGGACGCGCACCGCCGGCAAACGCCACCGCGTCATCAACCAGCGCGCCCATGGCTTCCACATCCGCAATCGCCTTTTCGCGAATGGTCTCGTCGGGGTGCGTTTCAACGCGCAAACGCAATCGGGTCAAATACGTCCGCAAGTCATGTGAGATCGCGCCAATCAAAATCGTACGGCCGGCAATCAATTGCGCGATCCGCTGCTGCATGGCGTTACTCGCCGTAAGCACCGTCGCCAGATCAGGGGCGCCGGCCGGCTGCACGGGGCGCGGAACCGCATCGCGCGCAAATCCTTCCACCGATTGGCGCAGAGCGCTGAGCGGCCGTGCCTCTTTCATAACAGCGCGAATTGAGAAAATGGCGAATAACGCCCCGAGCATACCGATAAAAAAGCCCGGTGGGATCCCCAGGATGCGCGTGTTGGGGGCACCGTGAACTGTGAAGATCGCATAACGTCCTGGCGCCAGCGACACCGAAACATCGATCTTAGACCCGCTTGATGGTGAGCGTTGCACGATCCAGCGCACCACGGGTGAGCCTTCGAATTCCGACCGGAAACGGACCACGACATCGCGCTCAATCGGCGTGCGCAACGCTTCGCGAAGCATCCAGATGACGGCCGGCCGCGCCTGTTCGTCGGGTCCCGGACGCATCGGCTTGTCCGCAAGGCGCACGGTGAGGTCCGGTGCAGCCATTGCGGTCACGACCGCAGCGCGCCGTCTTTCGGGCGTGTTGGCAAGGAGGTCGACAATGGCAGCGATCCGCAACGGAATGGTTTTGCGGCTTGCACGCGCTTCCTCGCCATCGGCCAACATGACCGTTGCGCCAATCCCGATTGCCGTCACGGCAAAAACGCCAAGCAGCAGAATAAGGATCACGCGGCCAACAAAGCCAATACGCCCTATCACGATCCAATCCTCTCAAACCGGAATGTCAGCCCAAACCCGCGTGACCACCGAATGAGCAGCACGGGATTGAGCACATGAAGAAAGGACACATCAATAAAACAGGTCAAAGCTGCCGCACCTGTGCCGTCAGCATATACCCTTTCCCGCGCACCGTCGTGATGAGCGCCTCGTCGCCAAATGCAATCTTCTTTCGCAGACGGCTCATTTGCACATCGATTGTCCGATCAAACGGAGCGGCTTCCCGCCCGCGTGTCCAATCCATCAATTGATCGCGGGAAAGCACACGGCCCGGTCGTTCGATAAAACAAGCCAACAGTTCAAACTCGGCCGAGGTCACTTCGATCTTATGGCCATCGCGGTCACGCACGACGCGCGCATCGAGATCAACGACAACCGGGCCGATATCAAAGCGGCGCCGATTTCCGTGGCTGGCTGCGGTCGCCTCGCCATTGCCTTGCCTGCGCAAAACGGCACGGATGCGCGCGAGCAATTCGCGCGGGTTGAAAGGCTTACCCAAATAATCATCCGCGCCGACCTCAAGGCCAACAATGCGGTCGACGTCCTCACTGCGCGCCGTAAGCATGACAATTGGCACCTCGGACCGCGCACGCAACCGCCGGCAAACGCTGAGCCCGTCCTCGCCCGGCAGCATCAGATCCAAAACGATCAGATCTGGAAAAGCCCGTTCCGCCAACGCGGCGTCCATGGCAGCCGCATCGGGAAACGCGGTAACCTGGCAAGCGTTGGCAGAAAGGTAATCCGTCACGAGCGCACGAATTTCCGGATCGTCCTCGACCAGAAAAATACTAGGCTGCCCATCCATTGTCGCTGGTCCCAGGCTTGGCTGCGATGATGACGCAAGCGTGGAAGTTTTTCCCCCGCGTTGCGCCGACCGGTGGAGTTTGTCTGCCCAATGCTGGCGAAATCATTGCGATTTACAAAACGTTACACATTGTCACCACGCTGAAATCCCGCGGCAAACACGCACCGCGATGTTCATTCCCGTCACCACCCAGTGACGTTCAACGCGTCCCCTTCAACGACGGAGAATGAAAATGCTGAACCACGACCAAACGAAAACGGCTTTGTCTGCGCGCGCCATGGCTGTTGTGTCCCTGCTGACCGTGGCCGGTCTTGTGGCGACCGCCACCAGCGCATCGGCCTGAGAGCGTTCGCGGCGCACAGTTGGGCCAAACGGCGGCGCCTGGACGTTCAATGGCAGCGGATCTTGCGCAGGCAACAGCTGCAATTCCCGTCAATCCTGGACTGCGCCGAACGGGAACAGCGTGACACGGCAGGGCGCTGCGAGCTGTTCCGGTGGAAACTGCAACGGGACGGCAACCTACACGGGCCCCGCCGGCCGTCAGGTCGTGCGCGAACGCTCATTCCGCCGCTGATACGACGCAGCCCTGACGACGTCGGCGCGCTGCCAACAGCGCGCGCCGGCCTCCCCCAACCGACGGTCTACTGCCTTGAAAGGCTCACCCCACGACCGCCCGGAAATCGACAAAACCGGAGACATTGGAGCTGCCCATGCGCCGCATCACATCTGCTCTGACACTGATCTTCAGCGCGTTTGCGCTCGTTGCTGTCGCCATGCCCGCAAACGCCATCGAAGGCGCCTCACCATTGAGCGCCGGCGAACTTCTCAGGGCCTGGTCGGACTGTGCAAGCGATCGCGAACGCTATTGCGCCAACGTGGAACGTGGCGGCGGCCGCATTGTGCGCTGCCTCGTTGAAAACCACGCTCGGGTGTCGCCGCGCTGCCAGCCGCACGTGGAACGCGCCATGAAGTTCGGCGAGGCCTTCGCCTCCTGCAGCAAGGACGTTGAGCGCTTCTGCTATAACGTAACCCCGGGCGGCGGCCGCGTCGCAAGCTGCCTTGCTGGCAATCGCGATCGCCTTTCCCCGGCCTGTCGCCGCGGCATCGACTACGCGCGTTCGGCACTGCGCTAGATCATTTCAGGATCACGTGCGTTCACCCTCAATGATCTAGATTTTAGATGGTCGCTGCATCTTTCGGCTTAGGCGGTTCCGCCTAAACCGGATGAGCTCTAAACGCGGCTTCTTGTGGGGACGAGTGCAAGTCAATTTGGCACTGCCGACCACAGGCCGCCGATCCCAAAAAAGCGCCGGCTCAAAACTTAAGCTGGCGCTTTCTTTTTTCATGCCCGAACACGCTTTTCA
>CAZOGY010000191.1:0-3789 GCA_964579305.1 uncultured Hyphomicrobiaceae bacterium | reverse complement strand
CGATCTCGGGATGATCACGCACTTGCACGGGGTCATCTACGCGCGCGAATACGGCCTTGACACGACGTTTGAGCCTTACGTGGCCCGTCCGTTATCTGAATTCGTCTTGGCTGGTCCCGACGCTGGCCGGATCTGGATCGCCGAAAGCGATACCGAAATGCTTGGGTGCATTGCGCTTGTGACCGACGGAGATACCGGCCATGGACAGCTCAGGTGGTTCTTGGTGACGCCGCAGGCCCGCGGTCTTGGGCTTGGCCGCCGTTTACTCGACGAAGCCTTGACGTACGCGCGCGCGAACAACGTTGCAGACGTCACGCTGTGGACCTTCACCAATCTGACGGCCGCAATCGCGCTCTATGAACAGGCTGGGTTCGCTGAAATTGAGCGGGTTACGTCACACATTTGGGGCGCGGAACGTACCGAGATGAAAATGCGGCTCAATCTGCGTGGAGCGGAACCGTCGTAGACCGCCCTTCCCGGCAAGTCCGACATAGCAACGGGTCAAATTACCGACGCCGCCCGTTGCTTTGCAGAAAGGATTGTTAAGCCGCCGGCTCGCTGGCCGAAGCTTTGGCCTTCTCGACGTCGCGCTTGAGCTTGCGGCAACGCTCAGACAGATCGGTCGCCTTGGCCTTCATCAAAAACGCATCGAGGCCGCCGCGATGCTCTACCGATTTCAGCGCATGGGCCGAGATCCGAAGGCGTACTTTCCGCGAAAGCGCATCACTCAGAAGGGTCACATTCACGAGGTTTGGCTTGAAGACCCGCCGCGACTTGTTTTCGGCGTGGCTTCGGTTGTTTCCGCTCATCGGCAATTTGCCGGTCAATTCACACTGTCTCGTCATCGGCTTGGCTCCAAGGCCAATTGGCGCGCGGCCGCTCGGGGCGCGCTAAAATCCAATCGGCGGGAAGGTCAGGTTCAAATGCGAAGCCCGCTCGATACGCGGACGCGACGGCCACGTCAAGAACGCAAGTCAGGTCATCGCGACGAAATCGCGCGCGACGACGTCAATCAAGAGGGGGGCCAACCTATTCCGCCGGCTCGCTGGTGCCCCGACCACCGCGGGTGTCAGGCCGTCCGTAGGGCCGCCCGCCGTTATGCCCGTTCGCACCGTTCATCGGGCGCCGCCGATCTGCATCGCCGGAGCCATTGGCAGCTGAGCCCGGTGATTTTTCAGCGACTTGAGTGGATTGACCATTGCCATTGGGCGCGCCCGCTTTGCCCGCTTGATCGCCGTTGGGCTCGCGCCAATCGATCTCGACCTCGCGTTCCCCAGCCAGTGCCCGGTACGGCAAGCCCATCGCCATTGAGCTGTTGGTCTTGCGCTTGAACTCGATCGTGCGGATCATCTCGCGGATACGTGGCTGGATCTCGGTGCGCCAGCGCGTTCCATTGAATACGCCGTAGTGACCCACGCCCGGCTGCACATAATGGTAGCGCTCGTCGACTGGAACATTGGGGCAGAGGTCATGCGTGGCTTCCGTCTGACCAAGTCCGCAGATGTCGTCGCGCTCACCCTCGACCGTCATAATCGCCGTATCGCGAATGGCGCTCGGCTCAACAAGTTCGCCGCGGTGATGCATTTCGCCTTCGGGCAACGAATGTTCCTGGAAAACGGTCTTGACCGTCTGCAAATAGAATTCGGCAGGCAAGTCCATCACCGCAAGGTACTCCTCGTAAAACTCGCGGTGCGACTGCACGCTGTCTGCATCCCCTTTTACGAGGTTATCAAACAGCTTCATGTGCGCTGATGTGTGCCGTTCCAGGTTCATCGTCATGAAGCCGGTGAGCTGGATGAAACCGGGATAGACCTTGCGCATGAAGCCCGCGTTGGGGAAGGGCACGCGCGCGATCACATTGCTTTCAAACCATGAAAGCGGCTTATCCTGCGCAAGATTGTTGACCACCGTCGGATTGCGGCGTGTATCAATCGGCCCGCCCATCAATGTCAGCGACAGCGGCTGATTTTCCATCTTGCGTTTCGCCATGACCGCCGTCGCCGCCAGCGCCGGAACAGCCGGCTGGCAAACTGCAATCACGTGCACGTTGGGACCGAGCACCTGGCAGAATTCGATGATGTAATCGATAAAATCATCGAGGTCGAAAGGACCCTGGTAAAACGGCACGTCGCGCGCATCGGCCCAATCGGTGATGTACGTCTCATGCTCCGGCAGCATGGCTTTGACCGTGCCGCGCAACAGCGTCGCATAGTGCCCCGACATTGGCGCCACGATCAGCACTTTCGGGTCGTCACGCTCGCCGATGACAGACGTATCGCGCTTGAAATGCACGATATTACAGAATGGCTTGGAATAGACGATTTCATCTTCGACCGGCACGGTAAGCCCGCCGATTTTCGTCTCATCTATCCGCCATTCCGGTTTACCGTAGCGCCGCGTGACGCTTTCAAACACATCGCACGCAGCCGCGATTTGCTTGGCCATCGGCGTCACCGAAAACGGATTGAACGGTGATTTCGCCTGGTACTTCATAATCCTTGCCGTCAAGCGCATCGGCGCCATGAAAGCATGGGCGGCTTCGTACATATGGTATTGCATCGCAAGCGATCTCCGGCCGGCATGCTCTGGCGCATTGTGCGCACTGCGTTGTGTTGCAGTGCACCATCAAAATCCAAACTTAGCAAGTCGGGCTACAGAAAGGGTTGATGCGACCTCTGACCACCGCGTGACAAATTCGGCACGTCGACCGCATGGATTGTCGTCTTGCTACAAAACTCTTGAAGGTCACGCGCCGTTCCGATCCCGCCCAGCCGGCGCGAAAAAAGCCAGCACCAACAAAGCATCAGCGGGTTTGGGTACGGATCAGCGCCACGCCTGCCACGACGATCACCGCCGCCCCAACCCATGTCGTCACGTAGGGCACGTCCCCGAACGCAAGATATCCAACGATGCTCGACCAGATAATTTGGAAGTAGACCATTGGTGCTACGACGGCCGTCGGTGCGGCTGCGAACGCGCGAATCAACATCAAATGCCCCAGCGTTCCAAGCGCCCCCGCAACAAACATCGCGCCCCATGCCGAAAGGGTCGGCGCCTCCAGATGCCAAGGCAGCACGATGGTCAACGCTGCGGTTGCAAAAACGCCAACGTAAAACAGCTGCGCCATCGGGTGTTCATTTCGTCCCGCAAGCCGCGTGAGGACGAAATAAATGGCGTTGAACACGGCAAAAGCGAGCGGGAAGAGCAGATACCACGTGGCATCCGGCGCGCCTGGCCGCAACGCGATGAGAACACCGACGAAGCCCAGCGTGATCAGCGCCCATTGGGTTGGCGTTGCCCGCTCCCCCAGCACCAATGCAGCAATGACCGTAGCCAGAAACGGCGTCAGAAACCCGATAACATAGGTCTCTGTCAGCGGCAGATGGCGGACCGAGAGCGTCACGGTGAGCGACACACCCGCAATGCAAAGGCCACGCGCAACCTGGATTAACGGCCGCCGCGTCACAAACATGTCGCGCGGTCCCAGCAACGGTGCAAGCGCAAGAAGCAGAACAAGCTGTGTCGCCGACCGCGCCCAGGACAAAAAGAAGGCCGAATAATCCTGGACCAGCGCCTTGTTGATTGCGTCAAGCAGCGTGAAGCAGAGAAACGCACCGATCATCAGCACGCAACCGATCACCACGCGATTGCGCTGCCACCATGTCTCGCCAGCGCCCGACGTCTCAATTTGTGTTGCCATGCTAGCGACTGTGCCAATCAGAACCTCGCAAGGCTAGTGTTGCGTCACTAACGCTTGGTCCCCACGTGCCGCAATCTCGCCTGCCAAGC
>CAZOGY010000190.1:0-3916 GCA_964579305.1 uncultured Hyphomicrobiaceae bacterium | reverse complement strand
AACCTGTGACCCCTACCATGTCAAGGTAGTGCTCTACCGCTGAGCTACGCGCCCGTCCCGAAAACAGAGCGCGGTGTATAAGGCTTGGCGTGGCGGCTGACAAGCCCGAACCGCGCGTTCGCCTGCGATTGGCCAAAAATAAGGTGGAGGCGCCTGCCGTTCCAGGGCTTATGCGGCCAAGACACGCTCAACTTCGCCGACAAGCTCACGCAAATGGAACGGCTTTGACAACACTTTGGCATCTTGTGTGCCCGCTTGGGTCGTGTTGAGCGCAACGCCGGCAAAGCCAGTGATAAACATGATCTTGAGGTTGGGATCGAGATCACTTGCGCGGCGGGCCAGCTCAATCCCATCCATTTCCGGCATGACGATATCAGTCAAAAGCAGGTCGAACGGTTCGCTCGTCAGGCGTTCGTAAGCAGCGCTCCCGTCGGGCAACGCCACAACGTCATGTCCGGCCTTTTGCAGGGCCCGCGCGAGAAAGCCGCGCATGGACTCATCGTCTTCAGCAAGAAGGATACGGGTCACCGGTCGGACAGACGGATCAACACTCATGGATTGGCAACCTTCGCTTCGCGGGTGTCGATCCCGCCTCTGAAACCCCGATACGGACAATCTGACATCGAGCGCTACCAAGCATGCACCCTCAGCGGCCGCAACGTGACCTGCTCTTCGTAAACGTCCGGTGAAGCCAGCGCTCAATTCAAGACAAAGCACCGGTCATCAGCCCATATTGTTGCGTGCGCCACGCTGCCATGCGCCAGCATGGCACCACAATGTCGCAGGTTTGACTGCTGATCTATGTCAGACTTGCGCCACACCGCAGACTTTGCTGACCTTTCAAGAAATACGCCGCACGGCTGCCATACCGCTGCCGTCGCGAGGTTTCAGCTAAAATAGCGTTTCGGCGATTGCATCGCTGGGCGAACCTGCCGGTGCGCGCGAGCGTTCAAATCGGGCACTATGGGGCGCGCTGGATCAGCGGCGGCGACGCGGTTCGTGTTCGCCAATGCCACTGCCATCGCAGGACGGGGGCCACACAACAACGATGACATCGGGCACATGAGTTCGGACCGCGCAGACGACGCACACCGACCGGGGACGCGGCGGACAAAACTCCCGCAGGACGCGGCCAACGATGACACGTCGCGCGCACGTCCCGTCGCTGCGACACCGCGCGCCAAGGCCGCTCAGCCTCCGCGGGTCGATGTCGACGTCGCGCGCGAGCGAACGGCAATCGTCAGCGAATTGGACCCGCCCTTCTCCGTTTTTCGTCCCGCCGAAATCACAACACCGTTTGTTTTCTGCTCGCCGCACTCAGGCAACATCTATCCCAGCGTGTTCTTGTCCCGCTCGCAGCTGAAGCCAAACCAGCTGCGCAAGTCGGAAGATTGCTTCGTCGATGAGCTGTTCGCCAGCGCTGTGGACCACGGCGCACCATTGATCGCGGCGCACTTCCCGCGTGCCTATCTGGACGTAAACCGCGAGCCTTACGAGCTTGATCCCGACTTGTTCGAAGGCCCGCTGCCAGATTTCGCAAACACGCGGACCATGCGCGTGATCGGTGGGCTTGGAACGATCGCCCGCGTTGTCTCAGAAACCGAGCAAATTTATCCCGCCCCGCTGCCGCTGGCGACCGCATACGAACGCATTGAACGTCTGTATCGGCCGTTTCACGCCGGCATCACGGAGTTGATGGATGAGGTGGCCGACCGGTTTGGCTATGCCGTCTTGGTAGACTGCCACTCGATGCCCTCAGGCATGGTGCAAAGCGGGACGTCGCGGCCGGACTTTGTCATCGGTGACCGGTTTGGGTCATCGTGCGACGCGCGCGTCACCCGCGTCGTGCGCCAGCAATTGGCGCAACTCGGCTATCGCGTCCAGCTCAATCGCCCCTACGCCGGCGGCTTCATCACCGAGCATTACGGCCGCCCCTACCAGGCGCGCCATGCCGTGCAGATTGAGATCAACCGCGGCCTTTATCTTGATGAGGCGGCCTACGCAAAGTCGGTCGGCTTCACCCATTTGCAGCGCCACCTGCACACATTTATTGGCGCGCTGACCGTACAAATCCCGGGACTTTTGCAGGGGCAAGTCGCCGCCGAATAGCCCGTGTGCTGTCATGGCTCGCTCAGCAAGATCGCGCTCGTAAAGCCTCAAGCGGGCGAGGGCCCCGCCCGAACATCGGCAGCCCTACGGTCGGAAAGCCAAAAAAAAAGGGTCGTCGCGAGACGACCCAAGTCTAGGGAGGAAACGCCCAAGGAGGGCATGCGAACGGCGAGAAGCCTCAGCCATGTCGCACCGCAAAATTAGTGGTGCAGCGCAACAATCGCAAGTGCAGAATCTGCAGATCAGCCATCGACACAAGTGGTGAGGCGAGCCGCCGCATCTCAATTGGTCCCGCGTGACGTGCTCGACCAGTGCCGTCGGCCGGCAATGAGCGGGAAAAGCCTGCATCGGCATGAGCACAGGACATAGACCCACGGCCGCGCCAGACTTGGTTCGTCACGAACGCAAGCGCAAAGAAAAAAGGCCGCCCAACGGGGAGCGGCCGCAAGTCTAGGGAGGAAACGCCCAGATGCTGGGCAGCGCGATCTGATCGCGCCCGGCAAATATGCGCTTAATCGCATGCGTACGCTACGCCAATTGTGTCTTACGTCTCGCGTCTAACCAGATTGACACCGCCTGCGTCAACGAATCACACCTCATTGACTTGCGTCAACAATTTGCGCCCGTCCCACCCTCGATGCGCAGACCAGACCCTTAGATATGACAGACGTCCTCAAGCCCCTCGTCACACGTGGCCAGTCGGGCTAGACACGGCCCGAACGGGACACATCGAAAAAACGCCCGGCTGGAAGATCGACCGCATGTCAGCTTCATTTGCGCCAACAAAACTCGGATCAAACGTTGCCTTGAGCGAAGACGAGTGGACCGTGCTTCTCGCCACGCTCCACGACCTGGCGGACGTTTCAGCCGCCGCCATCATGCCACATTTTCGCGCGCCGCTGCATGTCGAAAACAAGGCTGATCACACAGGCGTTGCAGCAGGGTTGGATGCAGCCCGCCGCG
Source organism: uncultured Hyphomicrobiaceae bacterium (assembly GCA_964579305.1). Classification (GTDB taxonomy): domain Bacteria; phylum Pseudomonadota; class Alphaproteobacteria; order Rhizobiales; family Hyphomicrobiaceae; genus JBCBWG01. The sequence goes on along the minus strand of CAZOGY010000190.1, from coordinate 844 downwards.
GCTTTGATCCGGTAACGGTGGCCGACAAAGCCGGTGAGGCGGCAATCGTCGCGCACCTTGACGCGGTCTTCCCTCACCACGCGATCCTCGGCGAAGAGTTCGGCCGCCGGGCCGGTCGGACCGCGGCGGCGACAGCACAAAACGTTGAGGGCAGGGCTCCCGACAAAAGCGCTGGTCTGACCGGATCGTTTGAGTGGGTGATCGACCCAATCGACGGCACCCGCGCATTCGTCATCGGTGCACCGACCTGGGGCACGCTGATCGGATTGCGCACGCGCGAAACGGCCGTGACAGGTTTGATGAACCAGCCATTTACCGGTGAACGGTTCTGGCGCGCCAGCACGGGAAGCTTCGCGCAAAGGCCGGATGGCAGCCATGTGCGCTTAGCCACGTCCCAGGAGCGCACGACGCTTGATGGCATATTCGTGTCGACCACGGCGCCGGAGCTGTTTTCGCAAGAGCGGCACCGCGCCGCTTTCGAAGCGCTCACCGCAACCGCGCGCCTGACGCGGTACGGGCTCGACTGTTACGCCTATTGCCTTCTCGCCAGTGGCCAGATCGATCTCGTGATTGAAACCGGCCTCGCCCCTTACGACATCGTGGCCCTTATCGCGATCATCGAAGGCGCCGGCGGCTGCGTCACGACTTGGTCCGGCGGCTCGGCTCTGAATGGCGGTGACATTATCGCCACCGCAAATCCCCGCCTTCATGCTGCGGCCTTGGCGACGCTAATGCATGTCGCATGAAACGCGCCTCGCTTTAGCTCTGTTGCGCTCACTGGCCGTTGGCCCTCCGCGGGGGGCGGGCCGTTTTCGTGTCGATGTTTCGAACACGAACATCGATG
>CAZOGY010000189.1:0-4002 GCA_964579305.1 uncultured Hyphomicrobiaceae bacterium | reverse complement strand
TTGGCAGGCGAGATTGCGGCACGTGGGGACCAAGCGTTAGTGACGCAACACTAGCATTTCACCAATGTCTATTTCACGCCAGCGCGAAACGCAGATTTCTGAACGCTTGCTTCGCCGTGGCGCGGCGTCTAGCTTATGCCTTTAAGGCTTGGTGAGACATCACCTCACAGCAGCGGGTCCGACCATGGCCGATGATAATCCTGGCAAAATGCTTGCCGAGACAATGGTGCCGCCTTTGTCAGACGCCGACAGGCGTTTCGCCGCCAGTTTGTTTGACGATCTGCGGGACATGTCTTTTGACGGTGTTGGTATAAGCCGGGAGACGTATGGCCCTCTCGAAACCAGCGCAATGTTGATGTTTGAAAAGATCGCGCTAGAAAATGGATTGGCGACAGATTGGGACGCCGCGCGGAACTTGACGATCCGGCTTGCCGGGCAATCGCCAGGGTCCGGTGTGGTTGCGACGGGCTCACATCTCGATAGCGTTCCGCAGGGCGGCAATTTTGATGGGGCCGCGGGGGTTATCGCAGGTTTGCTTGCATTGTTAAGCGCGTGCCGAAAAGAACCACCTGTTCGGACCATGGAGCTAATCATCCTGCGCGGCGAAGAAAGCGCCTGGTTCGGAGGGCCGTGTTATTTTGGTTCGCGGGCCATGTTTGGTCAATTGCATGAAGCCGACCTGCAAAGCCGCCATCGCGTGACCAATCAGACGCTTGAAGCGCAGATGGCAAATTGCGGTGTTGATCTTATACCCATCAAGTCAGGGGCATGCCTGCGCTCGCCTGACACATTTTCCGCGTGGTTTGAACTGCATATTGAGCAAGGGCCCGTCCTTATCGCGCTTGATAAGCCGATTGGTTTCGTGACTGGCATACGCGGAAATGTCCGGCACCGTCACGTCGTCTGCCGCGGGGAAGCCGCCCATTCCGGTGCCGTTCCACGTTGGTTGCGGCACGACGCGGTGCTTGCGATGGCCGACCTCCTGGTGCGGCTCGATGAGCATTGGCGCGTGCTCCTGGAATGGGGCGAAGACCTGGTCGTGACCTCCGGCGTCGTTGAAACCAATCCGGCGGCGCATGCCGTTTCCCGCGTCCCGGGCGAAGTGACGTTTGCGTTGGAATACCGGAGCCAGAGCGCAAAAACATTAGAAAGTTTTGGCGCGTTGATCGCGCGCGAATGCAATGAGATTGGCGCCAAACGTGGGGTCACCTTCGATTTGGGACCGGCCGTGAAAACAGCGCCGGCAGTCATGGCCGATGGGCTGGTTTCGGTTTTGGAAGAGGCAGCGATCGACGCTGGGATTGCCTACGAGATCATGCCGTCCGGCGCTGGCCATGATACAGCGGTGTTTGCCAACGCCGGTATCCCCTCGACCATGATTTTCGTGCGCAACCAGAATGGAAGCCATAATCCGCACGAGGCCATGGAGCTTTCGGACTTCTTTGCTGGCGCAGAAGTCTTGAAAGACGCCATGTGGCGAGCTGCAAATCAAGCGGAGGGCATGCGCGATGCCGGTTGAGCAAACGACCGCGAAAGAGGCTGCTGCGCTGCTGCTGCAACATGGTGCGGTCTACACCCGTGTCGGGCGGGAGCCGTTTTTCTTTTCGTCGGGTTGGGCAAGCCCGGTTTTCATTGATTTAAAGCGCATGATTTCGTTTCCCGCGGCACGAGCGCGGCTTATCGAATTATCAATTGCCAAGATCGAAAGCGATTTTGGAATTTCAAAAATCGATCAGATTTGCGGATGCGAATTGGCCGGTGTGCCATTTGCGGCGGCCGTCGCCGACCGCACCAACCTACCGCTGACTGTCGCATTAAAACAGAGCCGGGGTTTCAGCCGGCTTGCGCAATTCGAAGGCGTATTCGAACCAGGCACGCGTACGCTGTTGCTGGACGATTTGACGACGGACGGGCAAACCAAAGCGATGTTTCGAAAAGCCTTGGAACGCGCACAAGCAGACGTGGTGGGGATTTTTGTTTTGCTCGATTATGCCGTGTTTTCAAGCGCCCACGAGATGACATCTCTGCTAACGCTTCCCGATATCGTGGCCGCTGCCAAAGACGGCGGTCAGCTTGAAGCGGACGAGATCGCAGAAATCGCCACGTTCGCCGCCGACGCAGCCGCCTGGTCGCAGCGGCATGGTGGCATTGCCAGCTTGTCGGCACGGTGAGCACCGAACGTGCGGTGCAAGAACACGTCGGATGGGCGTCCATGCTCACTGAAAGTCAAACTGCGGGTTGATCATTGAGATGGCAAGCCGCATGGCGGCCGGGTGCGATCTCGCGGAGTTTTGGCACCTCAGTTCGACAACGCGCAAAGGCGTGCGGACAGCGGGGATGGAAATGGCATCCCGGCGGTGGGTCGAGCGGCGACGGAATTTCCCCTTTGATCGGATGGAATGTCCGCTTGCGTTGGTCGAGCCTTGGAATTTCGGCAAGTAATGCTTGCGCATAGGGGTGATTTGGCGCGGCGAAAAACGCGTCCGTCGGCCCCGTTTCAACAATTCGCCCAAGATACATGATCACAATGCGATCGGAGATATGCTGCACGACGCTTAGGTCGTGACTGATGAAGAGATACGTCAGATCGAATTGCTCGCGCAGGTCCATGAAAAGGTTGATCACCTGCGCTTGAATTGAAACATCAAGCGCGGCAACCGCTTCGTCGCAAACAAGAAATTCCGGTTTGACCGCAAGCGCGCGCGCGATTCCAATACGGCTTCTTTGTCCGCCCGAAAACTGATGCGGATAGCGCCGCTTAAAATCAGGATCGAGCCCGACCCTTTTCAGCATGTCCGAAACGTAATCAGCAGTTCCGGATTTTTTGATAATGCCATGTACCGCAGGCGCTTCGCCAATGATCCCTTCCACGCGCATGCGAGGATTGAGCGAGGCGAACGGGTCTTGAAAAATCATCTGAATGGCAAGCCGTTCGCGGCGCGCATCATCACCAGACAGGGTCAAACGATCTTGTCCGCGAAAATGGATTTCGCCGGCGGTCGGCTCCAAAAGACCGGCCACCATGCGGCCCAACGTTGATTTACCGCAACCCGATTCACCGACAAGCCCAACAACTTCGCCATGCATGATGGCCAAGCTCGCACCATCGACCGCGTGCACAACCTCGTCTCGCGCATCCGCGCCGAGCGCTGCGGCGATGCGGCCCGCCACATCAAGCCGTTTGACGAAATTCTTTGTGAGATCGCGGATCTCAAGGATCGGCGTCGCATCGGTGGTTTGCGGAAGCGTTTGCGCCTGGCTCAATTTGACGCCTCCGCCACGTTTAGCGGCCGGATACAACGAACGGAATGCCCCGCGATTGGCTCAGACATTGGCGGCGCAATCGCACAATCGTTTCCGGCATAGGCGCATCGCGTGCGAAATGCACAGCCCGTTGGCAGATTCAAAAGAGACGGCGTCATGCCAGGAATCTGTGTCAGACGCCGGCCGCGCTGGTTGTGACCGGGCACCGAGCCGAGCAGCCCTTCCGTATATGGATGCATGGGTCTGTCGATAACGTCGTCCGTGCTGCCGCTCTCCACGATCCGGCCCGCATACATCACCGCGATGCGATCGGCGAGCGCGGCCACGACTGCGAGATCATGCGTGATCCAGATCATCGCCGTTCCAGTTTTTCTGCAAAGCTCTTGGGCTTCGAAAAGGATCTGCGCCTGAATCGTGACGTCGAGTGCGGTGGTAGGCTCATCCGCAATAATGAGATCCGGCTTATTGATAAAAGCAATCGCAATCGCCACCCGTTGGCGCATCCCGCCGGATAGTTCATGCGGATACGCTTTCAACCGTCGTTCTGGCGCCGGAATTCCGACTTGCGCCAAAGCATCGCGCGCCATATCCAAAGCCGTTTTCCGTGACACGTTTTGATGGGCCAGCACGGTTTCCACCATCTGCGTATCGACCCTAAAGACCGGGATCAGCGTCATCATCGGATCTTGAAAGATCATGGCAGCGCGATTGCCGAGGATCTTGCGCATTGCATCGTCG
>CAZOGY010000188.1:0-4090 GCA_964579305.1 uncultured Hyphomicrobiaceae bacterium | reverse complement strand
GCCCGATGACGGATGAAAGCCTGCCGGCGTGCCCATCTTGCGGGTCGGCGCACGCTTACGAGGACGGCGCGTTGCTGGTCTGCCCGGAGTGTGCGCACGAGTGGTCTGGTGACGGCGAGGCGGCAGGCCAAGGTGCTGTAATTGCAGACGCAAATGGAAATGCCCTGGCCGACGGCGATACCGTAACCGTCATCAAGGATCTCAAAATCAAAGGGTCCTCAGCGGTTGTCAAAGTCGGCACCAAAGTCAAAGGCATCCGCCTTTTGCCGGATGCCTCCGACGGTCACGATATCGACTGCAGGATAGACGGCATCGGCCCCATGAAACTCAAATCCCAATTCGTCCGGAAAGTTTGAGGACGGCCTTGCCCCCTCTTCCGGCTCTAGACCGCCAGGACGTCTTCGAAGTGTTTGGGCAGGTCGGCGGTGGGTATTTTGGTCAGGTCTTTGTCGAACTCTGCGTGGACCATGGGTTTGAGGTGATCGTTCAGTTCGTTGCGCAGGTCGCCGAGCGTGACGGGTGCGGCCGCGATGATGAGGCGGTCGAACCGATCCGCTTTGCGGGCATCTTCCAGAAACGCGACCACTGTTTTGGCGAAGTCGGCTTTGGCCTCACGCCGGGGATCGCTTGTCGGTTCCATCGCGTGGCGATTGTCGCCCGCTGAATCGAAGGTGCGGCCTGGCCGGTCTGAAAACTCGCGGGTATCGTCGTCCGGGGCGTGCAACATCCCGCTTTCCACGGCCTCAAAACCCCCGCCGGTGCGGTTGTGTTCGAAAATTTTTGCGCGGCCGCCGTCAGCAATCACGATCCAGGTACGTGTCGGGGTCATGTCGGCCTCCTCAATTCGGTCCTATGCCGGTCCATCTCCATAACGTCGTGTTTGACGCGGCGTTCGCAAGGGGGGAGGCGGGGCGCGCAACGCAGCGTCGGCTGCTTGGCGCGCAGTGATCGTACGGCGGGTCCGCGCAACGACCAGAAATCCAAGGCAATTTGGCGAAAGCTGCCGCTTGCGTGCCCTATTGCGCGTGCGCCTGCCGTGGGCCGATCAACTGCTGCGGATGCATGCCTCATGTCCATTCTTGTCGCTCTGGAACGCACTTTGCGCTCACCGGCTTTCAAGCTCGTCGTCGTCCTGGCGGTCATGCTTGCGCTGACCATTCCGCTCTTGTTCGTCTTTCTGCTCATTAAGGATCGCGCAAGCACGGCGCGGGTTGCGGTCAACGAGGTGGGTGCGCTGTGGGGCGGGCAACAATTTGTGTCTGGACCTTATCTGGTGATCCCAACCGAGAGCGATGTGACGGTGACCAACCGGCAAATGAGCGCAGGCTCGGTCACTGAGAATAACCGGACGGAGACGCAGCGGCGCTATGCGGTGTTCTTGCCAGAGCGGTTGGATATCAAGGCTGAGGTGGCAACTGAGGAGCGCGCGCGCGGCATTTTTCGCGTGCCGGTTTATCGCAGCCAGTGGACGTTCCAGGGGCGTTTTGCTGCGCCGGACCTCTCCGCAATCGTCAAAACTACTGACCGTGTGCTTTGGGCGGAAGCGGCGATTGTCATGTTGATCGGTGACGTGCGCGGGATACGCAACGCTGCGATATTGAACCTATCGGCGCTCGGAGAACGTGCATTTGAGCCAGGCGCAGGCCGGGTCGGGCTCGGCTCGAATGCCTTCGGCGCGATGCATGTGCCAGTGCGCGAGGACACCGTTGCCAGTGGCGCAGACTTCTCATTTGATCTCGTTTTAAATGGCAGCCAGTCGGCGCAGGTGTCTCCGGCTGGCGGCGAGACCCGTGTTGCGATGACGTCGGATTGGCCGCATCCCAGTTTCCAAGGAGCTTTTTTGCCGGAGGGGCGCCAGATCGATGCGGACGGTTTTTCGGCGAACTGGCGGATCACCAAATTGGCGCGTGGCTCTGGACAAATCCGCCACCTGACCAACCTTGCGCAATTGTCCCGCGCACAGGCCTTCGGTGTGCGATTGCACCAGCCGGTCTGGTTCTACAGCCTTGCCGAGCGCGCGCTGAAATACGCGTTGGGCTTCATCGGTGCGATCTTCTTCACCGTGTTTATTCTCGAAATGCGCTCAGGGCAGCGCGTGCACTGGGTGCAATATCTCTTTGTCGGGACAGCGCTGTTACTGTTTTACGTGCTGCTTACGGGCACGGCAGAACATATCGGGTTCGATCGCGGGTATGCGCTTGCGGGCACTGCGACTGCTGTGCTGGTGGCGACGTATTGCGGAGCCGTGATGGCCTCGGTCGGTCGCGGCGTGATGATGTTTGTCATCCTCGCGGCGATCTATGGGTTGTTATACTTGCTGTTGCGGCTGGAGGATTACGCGTTGTTGGTGGGTGCTGTGATGTCTTTCGCGCTGCTTGCCATCATCATGTTTGCAACCCGTTCGATCGACTGGTCGGGGGCTTCATCGTCCCGCTTCAGCGACACGCTTGAGGACGATCTGTCAGGGCCTGCAGCCGCTGCCCAGCGATGACGCCGACGCACCGCACATGCGCGCTTAACCCCGATCGTTTATGACGGGTTGGCAAGACGTGTCGCTACGCCGACAACGCTGCCGCCAGCAGCCGATGACTTTTGCTGGCGGCATCAGTGTGTTAGCAAGCAGTGGCACGGGGTTTGCGTGATCGTCCCGGCGGGTCAGCCCCCGCGTCCTGGGGCGCTTTTGGAGGTGCGACGGTGTTTGCCACCTATATCGATTGGATGTTCGCTTTGGCCGCGCTTGCGTGCGGCTTTGGGTTGTCGCTTGCGACCTATCGCGTGTTCGCGGTTCAAAACGAATGGCCAATGGGCGAACTGCACGTGACCCGGCCGATGGTGCCAATTCTGATCGGTGTGTTTGCAATCGTCATCGGCTTTTTGTTCGCTGCTGCACGCGGGCAGGAGTTGGGCGGATGGTGGATCGTCCTGAGCGGCATTCTGTTTGCGATTTTTTGGACAGGCTTCATGCGGGTTGCCTCGCAGATGTCCCTGTTCCTGGCGCCGATCATCACTGCAATGCTGCTGGTCGGCTGGATTGGCGGGCGTGCGCTCAGTGATATTTTCTGGGTGCCGTTCTTTTCGCCAGCAAGCATTGAATATTCGCGTCAACTCACCCTTCCGCCGTCAGATCTGCCCTATAGTAACTGATCGCGCACATCCGCTCTGGCCGTGCGGCTGGGGCCTATTTGTGTTCCGCACTGCAACGAAATGGCAGCGGCCTGTGCCTTGCGCACCGCGCGTTGGGCGCTTACCCAAGGCAGCGAACCAGCCGCGTCGCGAGATCTGACCGGCATCGCTTGCTTGTCTGAGAGGTCTGCCGCATGGCCGTGCGCCGATTGCATCCTGAACAGCCCGACAGTTTCGCCTTCACCAATGAGAACCTGGCGTGGGCGCGCGAGACGATCGCGAAGTATCCGCACGGCAAACAGGCTTCTGCGATTATTCCTCTGCTGTGGCGCGCTCAGGAACAGCACGATGGCTGGCTGCCAGAACCCGCCATCCGCTACGTCTGCGAAATGCTGGAGATGCCTTATATCCGGGGCTACGAGGTCGCGACGTTCTACACGATGTTCCAGCTCGCGCCGGTCGGGAAAATCGCGCACGTGCAAGTGTGCGGCACGACGCCATGCATGTTGCGCGGATCTGAGGACATCAAGGCAGTTTGCCAGCGGCGTATCCACGCGCAACCCCATCACGTCAGCGCGGACGGCAACTGGTCGTGGGAAGAGGTGGAATGTCTTGGATCGTGCGCGAACGCGCCGATGGTCCAGATCTTCAAGGATACCTTTGAGGACTTGACGCCGGAGCTTCTGGAAAAGGTGCTCGACGGTTTTGCCAGTGGCAACCCGCCAAAGCCGGGTTCGCAGACCGGCCGGCAGGCGAGTTGCCCTGAAGGCGGGCCGACGACATTGAAGGCCTTCGTCGCAGGCGAATGATGCCGAACAGCCAGGCGCCGCTAACGCCATCTTCACGGCACGTCCGAATAGTGATGCCAACTATTTGGTTTGGCAGCGTGGGTCATCGCGATGTGGCGGGCGAGCGTATTTGAAGTCCAGGACGCTTGGGACTGGTCCTACCGTTATGACATTTTCAC
>CAZOGY010000187.1:0-4097 GCA_964579305.1 uncultured Hyphomicrobiaceae bacterium | reverse complement strand
GGAGACTGGGAGTTAGGAGTCTGGGAGTTAGGAGACCGGAGCCGGGACGTGATTGGATGCGTTCCCTTGTTCCCGTCTCCCCTCATCCCGCGCGTCAGTATTGATCCTCGAAGCGCTTGGCCAGTTCTTCGATGTTATCGGGCGGCCAATTTGGCACGTCCATGCCAAGGTGGAGCCCCATGGTGGCGAGGACTTCTTTGATCTCGTTCAGCGACTTGCGCCCGAAGTTCGGCGTGCGCAGCATCTCCGCTTCCGTCTTCTGGATCAGGTCGCCAATGTAGACGATGTTGTCGTTCTTCAAGCAGTTGGCAGAGCGAACCGACAATTCCAGTTCGTCGACTTTCTTGAGCAGTGCAGCGTTGAAAGACAGCTCGGGATGCTGGCGCTCTTCGACCTGCTTTTGCGGCTCTTCAAAGTTGATGAAGATCGCGAGCTGGTCCTGGAGGATGCGTGCAGCAAGCGCGACGGCATCTTCCGCGCGGATAGACCCGTCAGTTTCCACCGTCATGGTCAACTTGTCGTAGTCGAGCGTCTGACCTTCGCGGGTATTCTCGACTTTGTAGGATACCTTCTTGACGGGGCTGTAAAGGCTGTCGACCGCGATCAGCCCGATGGGGGCGTCTTCGGGGCGGTTCTGTTCGGCTGGCACGTAACCCTTGCCGATTTGCGCGGTCAGTTCCATGCGCACGGTTGCACCCGTGTCGAGGTGGCAGATCACGTGGTCTTTATTGAGAATATCGACCTCGGAGCCGGCCTCGATATCGCCAGCCGTCGCTGGGCCAGGGCCTTCTTTGCGCAGAACCATGCGCTTGACGCCCTCAGAGTGGACGCGCAACGCAAGGCCCTTGATGTTGAGGACAACGTCGGTGATATCTTCGCGAACGCCGGCCAAAGATGAAAACTCGTGCACGACGTTGTCGATCTTGACGCTCGTCACCGCCGCGCCTTGAAGCGATGACAGCAGGACGCGGCGCAGGGCGTTCCCGAGCGTCATGCCGAAGCCGCGCTCAAGCGGTTCGGCAACGATGGTGGCGATTTCCGGCCGGGTGCGATCGGTATCGACGTGAAGTTTCTCAGGCCGTTTCAGGCCTTGCCAGTTTTTCTGAAGGGTGGCTTCCAAGGACATTGCTGACCTCTCTCGGGCAGGCCCCGGGGGCGTCGGGGCAAAAAAGGCGGCGCAGACGAAACGCTTGGTCCAGGCCGCGAACGTGTGGTCCGGCTGTGGCGACCGGGCTCACCTGCCCCGCGTGCGTTTCTTGGGACAGGGCATCGAGCACGCCAACAACGGGCCCGGTCTGGTCAGTCAGCAGCGCGGCGGTCTTGAAGCGGACCGGCGGACACACGCGCCGTTCGCACTGACGCGGGGCGCGCCGAGCCCGACGCGCGCTTACGCCAGATCCTAGACGCGGCGGCGCTTGCGGGGTCGGCAGCCATTGTGCGGTATTGGCGTGACGTCACGGATGGAGGTGATCTGGAAGCCAGATGCCTGCAGTGCCCGCAAGGCCGACTCACGACCGGAGCCTGGGCCGCAGACTTCCACCTCAAGCACCTTCATGCCGTGCTCGGCGGCTTTCTTGCTGGCATCTTCAGCCGCAACCTGCGCCGCGTACGGCGTCGATTTGCGCGAGCCTTTGAAACCCATCATGCCAGCAGACGACCAGGAGATTGCATTGCCCTGAGCATCGGTGATGGTGATCATCGTATTGTTGAACGTGGAGTTCACGTGCGCAACGCCGGAAGAAATGTTCTTCCGTTCGCGGCGGCGTACCTTGCCACGCTGTGCGTCTTTCGCCATGTCGTCTTAAACCTTCGAACTGGGACCGCCTTGCGGTTGAAACAGAAAGGGCCGCCACGACGAGGGGCGGCCGGGGGGCACGCTGACTAGCGCGTTGCCTTTTTCTTGCCGGCGATCGGCACGGCCTTACCTTTACGCGTGCGCGCATTCGTATGCGTGCGCTGACCGCGAACTGGCAGATTGCGCCGGTGGCGCAGGCCGCGATAGCAACCCAGGTCCATCAGCCGTTTGATGTTCATGGCCACTTCGCGCCGCAGGTCGCCTTCCACGAGGTAATCGCGGTCAATCGTTTCGCGAACCTGGAGGATTTCGGCGTCGCTGAGATCGTTGACGCGACGCTCCAATGCGATACCGACCTTTTCACAAATTTCGTGCGCGAACTTTGGGCCGATGCCGTGGATGTATTGAAGAGCGATCGGAACGCGCTTTTGCGTGGGAATGTTCACGCCAGCAATACGAGCCAAATGGAGTCTCCTAGGCTAGTCGGGGCTCAGCGGTTATAAAAGGGCCGTCGCGCCCGCTTCGCAACAGCCGATCTGAAAGCCGAAACAGCACCGCGGACACCGCCGGGCGCGATCAGCCTGCTTCGAGCGTCATGAGATCGCAAACGTCTAAGGCGTCTCGCTGCGCGGGTCAACAACCTTCACGCACGTCAAGTGCCATTATTGGCATGACGCGCGTTTTCCAACCGTTAGTGACGCGAAATTGCCACAACCCACAGCACCGCTGCGCCGCATTTCCATGCCGTCAGTGCAAACGGCCATCGTCCGCAAAGCTGCTCACCAACGACGGAACCGGACGTCTAAAGCGTGGCGAGATAGGCATCGATCGTTCCAGTCACGCGCGAGATATCGGCCATACCGTCGATCGTGCGAAGCTTGCCTTTCGCGAAGTAATAGCCAATCAGCGGTGACGTTTCGCGATAATACGCCATCAGCCGGTTTTTGACCGTCTCGGCATTGTCGTCCGGGCGGCGGGTGAATTCGGTTGATCCGCAAGCGTCGCAGACGCCGGGCGTTGCCGGCACTTTGAACGTGTCGTGGTAGCCCATGCCGCATTTTGCACACGTATAGCGGCCGGCAATGCGCGTCACCAAGGCGTCATCGTCGACCTTCAACTCGATCACGGCATCGAGCGTCTTGCCTTTATCAGCCAAAAGTTGGTCGAGCGCGGCGGCCTGCGCCAGCGTGCGCGGGAACCCATCGAGAATGAAGCCTTTGGCGCAATCGGGCTGGGCGATGCGGTCTTCGATGATCTTGATGACGATCTCGTCGGAGACCAAACCGCCGGATTCCATGATTTCCTTGGCGGCAAGACCAACCGGCGTGCCTGCCTTCACGGCCGCGCGGAGCATGTCACCGGTCGAAAGCTGAACGAGGCCGCGACGTGCCGTTATTTCTTTGGCCTGCGTTCCCTTGCCGGCTCCGGGCGGTCCGAGAAGTATCAGGTTCATCGCCGCGGCTTGCCCCCTCTGAGATTGGATTTCTTGATCAGCCCTTCGTACTGCTGGGCGACAAGGTGGCTTTGGACCTGGGCCACGGTGTCCATGGTCACCGAAACGGCGATCAACAGGGAAGTCCCACCAAGGACGAACAGGAAGTTGGCCTGGACCCCAGCCAGCGAAATGGTCGCTTCCGGCAGCAAGCAGACGATAACGAGGTAAATCGCCCCCGTAACCGTTATCCGAGTCAGCACATAGTCGATCCGTTTGGCGGTTTGCTCGCCGGGACGATAGCCGGGCAGGAAGCCGCCGTACTTGCGCAGGTTGTCCGCGGTCTCGGCCGGATTGAACACAACCGCAGTGTAGAAGAAGCAGAAGAAGATAATCAGCACGGCATACAGCAACATGTGCATCGGCTGGCCGTAGCCAAGCTGGGCCGTCATCCACGTCAGCCAGCCCGATGTCTCCTGGCCCGGCGTGATCGAAAAGTTGGCCGCGGTGATCGGCAGCAAAAGCAGCGATGAAGCAAAGATCGGCGGGATCACGCCGGCCGAGTTGAGCTTCAGCGGCAGGTGGGATGAGTCGCCGCGGAACATCTGGTTGCCAACTTGGCGCTTTGGATACTGGATCAACAGACGCCGCTGTGCGCGTTCCATGAACACGATAAAGACGATCGCAGCCACCATCACAGCGAGCAACAGCAACAGAATGCCCGTAGAAATCGCCCCTTGTTCGGCCAGCGCGAACAACTGCGCCAGCGCATTCGGCAAGGCGGCCACAATGCCTGCAAAGATGATCAGCGACACGCCGTTGCCGACGCCGCGCGCGGTGATCTGCTCGCCGAGCCACATCAGGAACATC
>CAZOGY010000186.1:0-4152 GCA_964579305.1 uncultured Hyphomicrobiaceae bacterium | reverse complement strand
CTGGGCGCCGCAGCCGGTGCGGCTCCGCCCATAGCAATGTGGGGTGGATTGGCTGGGGAACCTGGATTCGAACCAGGACTGACCGAGTCAGAGTCGGTAGTTCTACCGTTAAACTATTCCCCAACAGCGCCAGCCCGAAGCCGCCGACACCGAAGCCGACCCTGCTAGCCCAAAGCCAGCAACGCTTCAACCGCAAATTCGGCGCATGCACGCGCTCAGGCTTCCGTCGCGCAAAAACGCGTGTTAGCCTTGCGCTTAAGGTTTCCAGTTGGCTGCCTGATGCCACCTGTCCGCGACGCCTGCGCGAGACGGCCCACTCGTATCTGCGAGTGCGCGATCGCTTTTGTGACGGCGCTTGGACAACCTCGGCCAGGCTCTGGAGTGTGATATCGTGTCGGACCATCCGGCCCGCAAGCGTCCTGGCGTGCCGAACACGGGCGCCGGGGCCAATGGCGCGGCCCAACCGCGCAACAATCAGCAATCGGACACCGGGCAAGATCGCACGAACCCGGAACCAATTCGCTCAACGCAAAATCTGAACGGGACCGGCCAGAACGCTGGAAGCGCAGCTTCGCATGTCCAATCCCCCAAGTATGCTGCGCTGGATCTTGGCACCAACAATTGCCGCTTGCTGATCGCGCGGCCGACCCGTCGCGGGTTCACCGTCATTGACGCCTTCTCTCGGATCATTCGCCTGGGCGAGGGCCTTGCCGCCTGCGGGGCCCTATCGGACGACGCCATGGATCGCGCGATTGAAGCGCTCAAAGTCTGTGCATCCAAAGTCCGGCGTCACAAAGTCAAGGCCGGGCGCTACGTCGCAACGCAAGCCTGCCGCATAGCGACCAACGGTGAGCAGTTCGTCGAGCGCGTGCGCAAGGAAGTGGGCCTTGACCTTGAAATCCTGAGCCCGGAGGCCGAGGCCAGGCTCGCGGTAGCCGGTTGCTCGTCCCTCATCGACCCTGCGGCCGACTTGGCGCTGGTGTTCGATATCGGCGGCGGCTCGTCAGAGTTGATCTGGCTGGACACCACGCAGCAAAAGCGTCGCAGAGCGCGTCGCCGCCGCGCCAACGGCACCAATCGGATCATCGCGTGGACCTCACTGCCGGTCGGCGTCGTCACACTCGCTGAGCGTCATAACGGCCGGTTTGTCACGGCAGACAATTTCGAGGACATGGTCGAAGACGTCCTGACGATGTTAGCCCCGTTCGAGGCCGCCCATGCCATGCGCACGCGTCTGGCCGAACAGCGCGGCCATTTTCTCGGCACGTCCGGTACTGTGACCACGCTGGCCGGTATTCAAATGCGCCTGCCGCGATATGACCGCCGCAAGGTCGATGGCTGCTGGTTGAATGTCGATGGCGTACGCGCCGTCACACGCGACCTTCTCCAGCAAACCTACGAGGAGCGGTGTGCACAGCCTTGCATTGGCAAGGACCGGGCGGATCTCGTGCTGGCTGGCTGTGCGATTTTGGAAGCGCTTTTGCGTACCTGGCCGGCGGAGCGGTTGCGCGTTGCAGACCGGGGCTTGCGCGAGGGCATTCTATGGTCGCTCATGGCCGCCGACGGCTTTCCCGGCGCCGCGCGCAAACCGTCCGAGCGATAGCTGGCACGCGGCAAGCGACCACGGCCCAACAAACACGAGTGAAACTGACTATGGCAAAAGCACCCGGCGGCGGGCGCGGCGGCCGCTCCGCCGTTGGCGGCGGCCAGCGTCAATTAAAACAGCGCGTGAAAACCGCGCGGGGCCGCAAGTTGTCATCAACCCGCTGGCTGGAACGACAGCTCAATGACCCCTACGTCAGCGCTGCCAAAAAACAGGGTTGGCGTTCGCGCGCCGCATTCAAACTAATCGAGCTGGACGACAAATACCGCATTCTGAAACCTGGCCAGCGCGTGGTCGATCTTGGCGCCGCCCCCGGGGGATGGGCGCAAGTCGCAGCAAAGCGCGTGAAATCCGAAGAGCTATCACACCCCAAACACGGCCAAGTCATTGCCATCGATGTGACCGACATCGAACCGATCCCGGGCGTTGAGTTTCTGCAGATCGATTTCATGACCGACGCGGCTGTCGATTGGCTCAAAGGCCAGCTACGCGATGGCGCCGCCGATGTTGTGATGTCTGATATGGCGGCACCTGCGTCCGGCCAGTCCACCGTCGACCACTTGCGTATTATGGGCCTTGCCGAAGCCGCAGTCGAATTCGCCATCCAGGTCCTGACGCCCGAAGGTGCATTTCTATGCAAAGTCCTGCAAGGTGGCACCGAGCGCGATTTGCTGAACGTTCTCAAAAAGGCCTTCAAAACCGTGAGACACGTGAAACCGCCGGCAAGCCGCGCCGATAGCACCGAGCTTTATGTACTTGCGACTGGGTTTCGCGGACTCGGTGATACGAGCGAAACCGCCTGACTTTCCAGTGGCAACCGGGAGCCTGTCCGATGCGCGTTCTATTTTTGTTGTTCGATAGCCTGAACGCACGCGCTCTATCCTGTTACGGCGGCTCTTTGCCAACACCCAATTTTGATCGCCTGGCGGCAAAGGCACTGACTTTCGACCGGCACTACATCGGGTCAATGCCGTGTATGCCGGCACGCAGGGACATGCATACTGGCCGCCTTTGCTTTTTGCATCGCAGCTGGGGCCCGCTCGAACCGTTCGACGACAGCTTCCCCAATATCCTGAAGGCAGCCGGTATCTATAGCCACCTGATTTCCGATCACTACCACTATTTCGAGGATGGCGGCGCGACCTATCATAACCGTTACACCACTTGGGATTTCATTCGCGGCCAAGAATCCGATCCGTGGATTGCGATGGTCAAACCGCCAATCGAACGCTTCCGCGAACAATACCACCCAATCCAATTTGAGGACACGCGGAGCGGCCATCGCCTCCAAGGCATGCTCAATCGCGAAGCCATCAAGACCGAAGCTGATTTCCCGTGTGTGCAATGCTTTGAATCCGCCTTGCGATTTCTTGAAACGAACGGAAATGAAGACAACTGGTTGTTGCAGCTTGAGACCTTCGACCCGCACGAGCCGTTTTTTGCACCCGACCTTTATCGCAGCACACTCCCAACGGCGTATGCGGGCCCCACACTTGACTGGCCGCGCTATCGCAACGTCGAAGAAACCGAGGCAGAAATTGCCGAATTGCGCGCCAATTACGCGGCACTCGTCGCGCTTTGCGACGCCCAACTTGGTCGCATTCTGGATGACTTCGACGCCAACAATCGCTGGGATAACACGGCAATCGTGCTGACGACCGATCATGGGTTTTTGCTGTCGGAGCACGACTGGTGGGCAAAAAACCGGATGCCATTTTATAACGAAATCGCCCAAATCCCATTATTCATCTACCATCCCAGTTACGCCAGCCGGGGCGGCGGCCGCACGTCATCGCTGACCCAAACAACTGATTTGATGCCGACTATGCTTGAGCTTTTCGGCAAAGAGGCCGGCAGTGACGTCAAAGGCCGCTCACTTTTGCCCCTGCTTGATACGCCCGCACAGGAAGTACGGGACATCGCGCTTTATGGCATATTCGGGGGCGCCATCAACGCAACCGACGGCAATTATACTTACTTCCTGTACCCTGATGGCATGGAAAGCAAAGATCTTTATGAATACACTTTGATGCCAATGCATAACCGCAGCTTATTTGAAGTCCGGGAACTTGAGAACGCAGTCCTACACCGTGGCTTTGATTTCACCAAAGGCGCGCCAACACTGAAAGTCCCAGCGCTTCCAGATGCAAAACGCTCACCACGGCAAGGCGGGTTCGCAGAAACCAAAACCGTCCTTTACGACCTCAACGCAGATCCGCATCAGATGTCGCCTCTGGAAGCGCCCGAAATCGAAGAACGCATGCGCGAATTGATCGTCAAGGAAATGAAGGCCCACGATGCACCATCGGAGCTCTTCGCACGCTTTGGGCTCGACTGTTGACTTTCAGTCGCGTTTAGCCAGCATCAATGTCGGTCAGTCAGCTTAATGCATGTCGCGTCCAATCGGATTAACGCCCCAAGGCCGTAAAACGGCTCGGGCCGCCGATGTTCGTGTTCGAAACATCGACACGAAAACGGCCCGCCCCAGCGAAGGGCCAACGGCCCGTGAGCGCAACAAAGCGAAAGCAAGGCGCATTTCATGCGACACG
>CAZOGY010000185.1:0-4157 GCA_964579305.1 uncultured Hyphomicrobiaceae bacterium | reverse complement strand
GCTAAAGCGTGTCGCATGAAATGCGCCTCGCTTGAGCTCTGTTGCGCTCACGGGCTGTTGGCCCTCCGCTGCGGTCAAGTGGTCGGAGAGAAATGCCGGATCATGTTGGACATAGAGCAGTTGCAGGCTAGGTGGAATTTTTAAGGGCCGCGACAGCGGCAGCGTGCGCACGGCGGGACTTCACCCGCTCCCGGTGGATCGTATAGGCCGCCGCCGCAATGATGATTGCCGCGCCCACAAACACCCGTTCGTCAGGCCATTCGCCAAACAGGAACCAGCCGAAAATCAGCGCATAAATCAGTCGCGTATAATCCAGCGGCGCAAGCGCACTAGCCTCCGCCGCGCGCAATCCAAGGATATTGCACGTCTGTCCAAGAGCCGAAACCGCGCCGATGGCAAGGAGCAGCCCCCATTCGTAGGTGTTGGGCATTTTCCAAAAATAGATGGTCGGTGGGATCATCAGCAAACCGACCCCGACGGCTTGATAGGTCAGGATGGTGACCGGTTGATCAACTTGCGATAACTGCCGGATCAGGATCAAGACGAGTGCCACGCATGCCGCGCTGGCAAGGGCAAACAGCGTGTAGATGTTCAGCGCCTCGCCCGGGTCCGGCCAGGCGACAATCAAAACCCCAACAAAGCCGACAATCAACGCCCCCCAGCGACGCATGCCAACAACCTCGCCCAACAAGATGATCGCCAGAATGGTCGTGAAGAATGTTTTGGCAAACGAGATCGTCATTGCGTTGGCCAGCGGCAAATGAATGACCGCAGAAAACCCCATCAGCATCGCGAAAAAGGCGGCCGCCACGCGCAGCAACTGCAGATCAACACGGGCCGACTGCAGCGATCCTGGGAACCCGGAGATGATGACCGGTGCGGCGAGCAGCACCATCACCATTTGGCGGAAAAACAAGATCTCAGTGACGTGCAGACGCTCGCCCGCAAGCTTGATCAGCGCCATCATCGTTGAGAACAAACCCGTCGCCACAAGCATCCAGATGACACCGCGCACATTGCCGGGCACTTTCAGCCACCGCGCATCGATCACAGCGCGCATGCCCGCAAGCGAACGGCGCACGCCGCGCGCGAGAGCGGCGCCATGCCGCCAAAAGCCGGCCGCTTTGTTGGAAGGGGTCGTGTCCGCCATCGCAATACACTGCCCGCGCGGCGCTTGACGCGCAATTGGCCGCCACGCAGCCCTGCCCCGCACAAAACTGCGCGGCGGCGCGACGCCTGCGGGATGGGGCTTGGTCAGGACCGAACAATGACGCGCGTGCCCGGCCGAAGCATCGCCAGCACGCGCTGCAAATTGGCCTTTCTCAGAGCGACGCAACCTTCGGTCGGGGTCAGGCCATCGTGGGCCACATGGATAAACACCGCTGAACCATCACCACGCCGGCGCGGACACTGGTTGTGATCAAGCACCACGACAAGGTCATAGAGCGCGTCATCCCGGCACATGGCTTCAGTGCGACCGCGATACGGCAATCGAACCGGGCGATTGTAGTTGCGATCACCGCTGTCATCGCACCAACCGTCGCTTTTGCGCAGGGATCGCAGCGTCAGCCCGCTTGCCACACGCAGGCCCCGGTCCGCGCGAAACGCCGCACCGATGACGCGCCAGACCCCGATCGGCGTTGCACCATCGCCTTCACGTTTGCGCACGCGACGCCCCCCTCGCCCCAGGGCGCACACCACGTCCAAATTGCCAAAACGGAGGCGCCCGCGGGTTGCGGACTGCGTGATTGCGGAGACGATAATGGGCGGACGCCCGCGCTTTGGCACGCCCATGGCCTTGCGCACTGCCGTATGCGCCATCGTCAACGGCCACTGTCTGCCCATCATATGACCTTGCAAGCTCCAGCAGCCGCGATCACGGTGCGATCACATCCGCGACAGCTGTACCTCACACAATCCAGCCGCCGTCGTTACGAACATTGATCACGGCCCGTCTTCAGCGCTTACCGACGAAATGCTACATGCAAATCATTGAAGGGCATAGGGACTGACAGGATGAGCACCGCACGCCGCATTCTCCTCGTTGACGATGACCAGGACCTGCGTGAGCCGCTGCGCGAGCAACTGGCGCTGCATGATGAATTCCAGGTCGAAACCGCAGGAACCGCCACCGAAGGGATCGAAAAAGCCAAAGGCGGTCACTTCGACCTGCTGATCCTCGACATCGGCCTGCCCGATATCGATGGGCGCGAAGCCTGCAAACACTTGCGCAAGGCTGGGTTCAAGGCGCCGATCATTATGCTGACCGGCAATGACAGCGACGCCGACGAGATCCTTGGGCTCGACGCCGGTGCGAACGACTACATCACCAAGCCGTTCAAGTTCGCTGTCTTGCTCGCCCGCATTCGCGCGCAACTGCGCCAGCACGAGCAAAGCGAGGACGCCGTTTTCACGATTGGTCCCTATACGTTCAAGCCGGCCTCCAAGCTGCTTGAGGGCGATGGCGGCGCCAAGATCCGGCTGACGGAAAAAGAATCCGCGATCCTCAAATACCTTTATCGCGCCGGCGAAAAGGTCGTCACGCGCGACGTCCTCTTGCACGAGGTCTGGGGCTACAATGCTGGCGTCACCACGCACACGCTTGAGACCCACATCTACCGCCTGCGCCAGAAGATCGAGAAAGATCCATCGAATGCGGAACTGCTCGTGACCGAAACCGGTGGCTATAAACTCGTGCCATAAGCCGCGTCCACGTGTTGACAAGCCCATCGGCGGATCACCGGCGCTGACCAGAGGTGGCCCCGGTTAGGCCATCGCTTGCAGCCCACCAATCGAGCGGCTCGCAACGCGACACCCCAACACGAACGACCGAATGGGGCCCGGCCATGCGCCGGGCCTTTGTCGTTTTCAGCGCTGATCGTGAGGCGATGCCACGCCCGAACGCTCGCGATTCTTACAACACACAAGCGGGCTGAACGCAGCGACAACCGCAGTTCACGGATCGCGCAGTTCACCTCTGTGCGCCGCTGGCGAATCGGATTTGTTGGCCAGCGTGTGTGACAAGGCGTGTCAGTGCCCAGCGCGTTCGGATTGCTGGATCCAAAGTGGGTCTGAGGTATGTCCAGAACAAACGACGTGTGTGCAGCGGTCCGGGAAATCCCGTTGCTGAGCGGTTTAACCGGCCAACAGATCATTGCGATCGCAGCGCGAGCCGAGCGGCTTGTTTACGACGCCGGCGACGTCATCGTGCGCGATGGCGCCATTTGCGATGCCGCGGTCGTGATTGTTGAAGGTGAGGCCATCTGCACGGATGGCGTGGCCAACGCCGTTGCCGAAGCCATCGGACCGGGTGCCGTGCTGTCCGAAATGGCGATGGTTGTCGACATCGAGGCGAGTTCAACCGTCGTGGCGCGCACGCGCATCAAGGCGTTGCGTCTGAACCAGACCGACATCATTGACGTGCTCTCAAACGACCGCGCCATGTCGGAGTGCCTGATTGCTGAGGTCAGCCAGAGACTGCGTGAGGCATCCGAAGGGCTGCGTGCCATCGAAGCGGAGTTGGGCGATACGGCATACAACGCTCCCGACGGGGACGTTTCCAGCGCCGCCGCGTTGCCTGCACAGATGCCGGCGGCCCCAGCCCAGACCCACTGACCGCTCGATCAGAAGGCGGCCAACATCTTTTCAGTTGGGCATGCGCGCATCGCGGCTGAAACAACTTCAGCGGACTGTGGCTGATGCGCTGCGGCTTGGCGCCATAGCGCCGCAGACGATCAACGAGCTATTGAGATCAAACAGCGTGAGCTTTAACGAAAGACGCCCGGTCCTTGGGGGGAGGCCCGGGCGTCGATGCGCTTGGCGCGCTGCACCGGGAGGGACTCCGATGCGGCAAGCAACTGGTCTGGCGAGACGGGGGGGCACTGCCAGACTGGGGATGTTGCCCGCGTCACGCGAATTTAGTGCGCGGCCGCGCGATCTAATAGTCTCCAAAGCCCTATATCACGAAAAGTTGAACACGCCCACGCCCGCTTTCCACAGCAAAGCCTTGCTGGTTGCGGATGCGCCACGGCGAATCGTTGCGCAGGACCAACAGTTTCGGCTCTGGCAAGGCTTCGTAATCCTGGCACGGCACGAACTAAAGCTGAGAAAATCAAGCCAATAGACGTATCTGCCGACGCTGGACGATCGACGCCAGG
>CAZOGY010000184.1:0-4207 GCA_964579305.1 uncultured Hyphomicrobiaceae bacterium | reverse complement strand
ACAGATCGGATGAAATTGCTTTATCTTTGACGTGACAGAGCATCTTTATCCGCCCACATGACCGCAATTGCGCTCACGTGTGGGCGGGTGATGCTCCAGATCGTTTCAGCGCCACGTGCGTTGACAACAACGGCATTCTGGCTGCCATGCTGATGCCACTCACGAAGCCCGTGCCGCCGCCTGCGCTTTCTGGATCGCTGGAATAATGGATTGCTGCAAATCCGCCGGCGAAATCGGACCAATATGCTTGTGCACGATTTTGCCGGCGCCATCGACGATGAACGTCTCGGGCATGCCATAAACGCCCCAATCGATCGCCACGCGGCCATTGTTGTCGACACCGACACGGTCATACGGATTGCCCAGTTCACTCAAGAACCGCAGGCCGCCTCCGTTGGGGTCCTTGTAGTTCACCCCAAAGATCCGCGCGCCAGTTTGCTGCGCAATCTGAGCAAACAGCGGGTGTTCCTGACGGCAGGGCACGCACCAAGACGCCCAGAAATTCACAACCGTTACCTGCCCATTGGCCAGATCCGACGCCCGGAACGCTGGCACTTGCGCGCCATCGCGATTAAGTCCCTCCAGCGGCGGCATGTCCCGGTCTGGCGCGGCTTTACCGATTAATGCCGATGGCACCTTTGATGGATCGCCGGACGAGAGCGCGAGCGCAAACATCACCGCCATCGCGACAAAAATCATGAGCGGGATCGCAGAACCGAACCCCAGGCGGAAACCGCGTTGAGGCTGACCGTTCGCATCGCCCGATGCATCACGTTGGCCGGGGTGAAGGTCGTTTGTGTCACTCATGACCCAGCCCGATCACGATCTGCGCCGGCGCTGCCACGGCGGCGGATTCCGCGGTCGCCAAGCGCTTTGAGGGCGCGCTCATATCGGGCGCCATCGAAGAGCAGCCAGGCAATCAGGCCCGCGAGTACGACGGCCACAGCCAAATACGAGGCCAGGATGAAAGTGGCGTGAGGCCCAAGATCCATCGTTGTTACTCCGCAGCCACAAACGTTTCGGCCGCAGCCGCCCGCTCGACTTGCGCCATGCGCATCGACTTCAACCGACGCCGCAAAACTTCGTTGCGCATTGCCTTTAAGTGCATGGACACAAACACCAACGTGAACCCAAGCGCGCTGATCAAAAGCGGCGTAAGGATCGACGGGTGGATTTTGGGCCCGTCCGACCGTAGCACGCTTGATGGCTGGTGAAGCGTGTTCCAACTCGGGATCTCGATACCAAGCCAGGGGAGCGACAGCCCCTCAACCGAGATCTTGATGAATGGCAAAATCACGACGCCAACAATCGCAAGGATCGCGGTCAGCTTCCCCGCCAGCGCCTCGTCGTCCAACGCACTGCGCAAGGCCATCAAGCCGAGAAACAAAAAGAACAGGATCAGGAACGAGGTCAGCCGCGCATCCCACACCCAATAGGTGCCCCACATCGGCTTGCCCCACAACGAACCCGTCACAAGTGCAAGCAGCGTGAACGCCGCGCCAATCGGCACAACCGACTTGGCCGACACGTCGGCAAGCGGATGGCGGAAGACAAGCAAGCCGAAGCTCGAGAGTGCTGCAATCGCATAACCCATCATGGCGAGCCATGCGGCCGGCACGTGGATGTACATGATTTTGACCGTATGGCCCTGTTGATAGTCGACCGGGGCCACGAAGAAACCGATGTATAGACCAGCGGCGACAAGCAGTGCGCCGAGCGCACCGGTTGTAAGCATGATCGGCCGAGAATAGCCCATGAAGCGGGTCGGGTTGGCCAGTTTTTGCGTCAGTGATGGCTGGGTCATGGGCTCTTAGTGTCGCGGAAACTTTGTGCGGGAAATGACGGATCGCATCCAGTCAAACACTCATTGCGGATTTAGTGTTTCTCACACGCGCTCGACAAGGTGCAATGCCGCGCATCCACCCAACGCCGCAGCCTGCCACGCGCCAACCCTTCGGCCGCCAAGCATCATCGCCCAGCCACACTTACCCGTGGACGCGAATTGGCGTCACGCAACCTGCAACCGCAACGCCGCCGCAGTGGCAAGCGGCGCAAGCGCAATGCTTGCCACCGAAACCGCGCACAAGATCAAGAATGAGGCAAGCGCATCGCCCGGTGGCGTCACGATCGCTGACACGGTCGCGATGCCGTAGATGAGCGTGGGAATATAAAGCGGCAGCACAAGCAGGGCGACAAGCAAACCACCCCTCCGGGCCTGCAGCGTCAGCGCCGCACCGATCGCGCCCAGAAACGAGATCGCCGGCGTTCCAGCAATCAGCGTTGCCAAGAGAACGCCGTAAGCGTCGAGATCGAGGTTCAACAGCAACCCCAGCAACGGCGCCAGAAACGCAAGCGGTAGGCTTGTGGACAGCCAATGCGCGGCGGCCTTGGCAGCGACGACAAGCTCAAGAGGCACCGGGCCGGCCACGAGAACATCAAGTGTGCCGTCTTCAAAATCGTCTGCGAAGATCCGCCCGAGCGACAATAGCGCCGATAACAAAAGCGCAATCCACAAAACGCCGGGCGCGATCCGTTTCAGCAGATTGAGATCTGGGCCAAGCCCCAGTGGCAGCATCGCGACCACGACGAGATAGAACCCCAGTGCCGTGCCGACCGCACCGCCATCCCGCGCAGCAAGGCCAAGATCCCGCCGCAACAGGCCAAATGCGCCCTTTATCATGAGCGCCCCGCTTCCATTTCGGCCGCTGAATTTGGGCTCGGTTCGCCAACGCGCACCACCCGTCCTGCACGCAGCGCAAGATCTCGGGCGCCCTCAAAGCTCATCGCCAGATGGGTGGCAACAATCGCCAGTCCGCCGGAACGCGCGTGCTGATCGATCACTTTGACCACGAGGTCGCTGGTGGCCGTATCCAGTGAGGTTGTTGGCTCATCAAGCAGCCAGATCGGACGGTCGGCAACAAGCAGCCGCGCCAGCCCCGTCCGACGCTTTTGACCCGCAGAGAGCAGTCCAGCGGGAATGTCTGCCAGTGCATCCAATCGAAAAACGTCGAGCGCGCGGGCAACACCGTCCGCGGGCCCGTCAAGGAAGCGCTGCCAAAATGCCAGATTTTCCGAAACGGTCATGGCCGGTTTGATCGCATTGTGGTGGCCCACCAAATGGCTTTGCTCACCGACCGTCGCGTCATCCTGCCCGCCAGCCAACCGGATGTCGCCGACCTCCGCAGTTAAAAGCCCTGCAATCGTGCGAATAAGCGTCGTCTTACCCGAGCCATTATGACCCACCAGCCGTAGGACTTCGCCGCTGCTGACACCAAACGATATGTCACTGAGGACCATGCGTTCCGCGCGGCGGACACTTATGTGATTGACGACAAGCGAGTGCACCAAGTGCTCAGAACCCTTTAGCTCAAAACCAGCAGCGTGAGGCTGACGGGATAATCGCAGTGATGCGCCGCCGCAATGCCAAGTGGTCCGGAATTGCGCCAACACGATTCCGAGACGCGGCGAATGTTGAGTGGTGTCAAATCACCACGGCGTCTATAGAGAGAGCGCGAACTCACGCGCCAGCGCTAAAGAGCAGCGCGCGGCCGTCGATCGGCTTGATGGGAATTGCCGTCAGCCGCCAGGTCGACTGTCCAGCGCGCGCCTCCCGCCGGCACCCCGGCGGCGCAGCACGTGTCTCAACGTGTGAGCCCGAGCTGGCATTTTGCTGGCGCAGGGCCTGATCCACGGCGCCGGTACGACCGCATCTGCAAGGTTCTTGCCGCGCCCGCTGCAACGGAGGACGCAGACTTGACCGCCAAACCCATCGAATCGCTCGACAGCTTTAACTGCCGCAAAACGCTAACCGCAGGCGGCAAGACCTATACCTATTTCTCGCTGCCAGATGCTGAGGCCAACGGCCTCGCCGGCATTTCCAAGCTGCCCTATTCCATGAAGGTGCTCTTGGAAAACCTCTTGCGCAACGAAGATGGCCGCTCCGTCACGAAGGACGATATCGCCGCGATCGCTGGGTGGCTGAACCACCGCGGCAAGGAAGCAAACGAAATCGGCTATCGTCCAGCCCGCGTCCTGATGCAGGACTTCACGGGCGTACCCGCCGTGGTCGACCTGGCATCGATGCGCGATGGCATGAACGCGCTCGGCGGCGATCCAACAAAGATCAACCCGCTTGTCCCGGTTGACCTCGTCATCGACCACTCCGTCATCGTCGACGAATTCGGAACGCCAAAGGCTTTTGCGCGCA
>CAZOGY010000183.1:0-4343 GCA_964579305.1 uncultured Hyphomicrobiaceae bacterium | reverse complement strand
AACGTCCCACCAATCATCATTCAAGCTTCTGATGACAACCGGGATGGAAGTCCTTGCCCCACCGCGTCAGGCAGTAACTGCCGTGCACTGGCAGGGCTGACCAGCTGCGGACACAACAGACGCGGCGAGACGTGAGCGAACGACTTCGCCTGAGATGCAGCTTGCCAGGCATCCGCGCCTGCCGTCGCTCTCCTCGGTTCAAGCGATCGAGACTGTCTTCTGGTTGACGAATTCGCGAATGCCGACATCGGCCAATTCGCGGCCATAGCCTGAAGCTTTGACGCCGCCGAACGGCAGCCGCGGGTCTGACGCGACAATCGCATTGACGAACGTTGCGCCCGCATCAAGGTGCGTGGCCGCATAGTCCTGCTCTGATGTGTCGTTGGAAAAAATTGCGGAACCAAGGCCAAAGCGGGTGCTGTTGCCGATTGAAACGGCCTGTTCAAGGTTATCGGCTTTGAAAACTAAGGCAACAGGCCCGAAAAGCTCTTCACCGTAAGCGGGCGCGTCTTTGGGAATATCGGCAAGAATACCTGGGCGATAGAAATACCCCGTCCCATCCATCTTTTCCGCGCCGACGACGCGGCGCGCACCGGCAGAAACGCTGTCGTTGACCTGTTGGCTCAACTCATCCCGGATATCAGCCGTCGCAAGCGGTCCGATATCCGTGTCCGACGCCATCGGATCGCCAACCTTCAGTTCGGAGAAACGCGTGCTCAGCCGCTCCAAAAATGCATCGTAGATTTCAGCGTGAAGAATAAAGCGTTTCGCAGCAATACACGACTGGCCGTTATTCATTGTGCGACCCGTCACCGCCGCATCCAGTGCCGCCTCCAGATCCGCGGACGGCATCACGATGAATGGATCAGACCCGCCAAGTTCGAGCACCGTCTTCTTGAGGTGTTTGCCCGCGAGCGCGGCGACCGCGCGGCCAGCACCTTCCGATCCGGTCAATGTCGCCGCCCGAACGCGATCGTCCGTCAAGATCTGTTCGACCTTGTCCGAGCCGATCAGCAAGGTCTGGAACACGCCCTCATCAAAACCGGCTTCTGAAAAAACATCCGAAATGGCCAATGCGCTTTGCGGGACGTTGGATGCGTGTTTCAACAACGCGACGTTGCCGGCGACCAACGCCGGTGCCGCAAACCGAAAAACCTGCCAGAACGGAAAATTCCAAGGCATGACGGCCAGCACAGGCCCCAACGGAAGATACCTGACAAAACTCTGCGCGGCATCGGAAGGATACGGCGTATCGGCCAGAAAGCGCGGTCCGTTCTCAGCGTAATACCGACAAACCCAGGCGCATTTTTCGACCTCCGATTTCGCCGAGGCAAACGTCTTGCCCATTTCCTGCGTCATCAGCTTTGCGAATTCGTCAGCTTTATTTTCAAGGACGGTCGCTGCCGCTTCGATCAGCCGGCAGCGGTCCTCAATATTCGATAGGCGCTGACGGTTGGCTGCATCTGCCGCAGCAGACAGCGCCCGTTCAACGTCATCATTGGTATGCGGCTCAAACTCCGCCAACACAGCTTCGGTCGCAGGATTTACGCTTCGCAACATCACATTTCCTGACTTTGGTGTTCGCCGTTGCGCAGCGAGGCAGCGGCAAGGGTCCTAACAAGCCAAAACACCGCAGACGACTTGGCAGTTGCGTGCGCAGTGCACTTTGCATTGCCGGCCTTACTTGCAGGCGCAAGGGATCTGCCGACCCGCGTCCGTATCCCCAAACGTCAGCCGCCCCAACGCTCAACAGAACGCGGGACCGTGCGACCAGAGCGTCAGGGAATAGCGCGCGCCGCTTGTGACGGGCGAGACGCGGTGCAACACGAAGCTTGGCAGCATCAGAGCCGATCCGCGCGCGCGCGACGCCTCGCGCACGACGCCGTCGGCATTGGTCTCAAGCGCGCCGCCGGCATAGCTGGCGCCATCCGATAATTGCACCACAATTGTCAGCTTGCGCCGCGACGCGATCGCGCCGCTGCCATAATCCACGTGCCAGTCGAAAAAACCGCCATCGCCCGCGCCATACCAGGCGACCTGCATCCGCTCGCCAAACGCATCGAGCTTGAAGTCGAAATGTTCGCGGTTGGCCTGCGCAAACGTGTCGAGCAGCCGGCGAAAGACCCACGCGGACGCACCGTCCTCATCGAGCCAGGCAATCCGCGAGCGGCGCGCGTTGTCGGATTGGACGCCGCGCACGATCCCCGCGTCGGCGAAGGCGCGCGCCTCAGCGTCGGCAACGATCCGCGCGCATTCCTCAGCCGAAAAGACGTCAGCGATTTCCAACGGGTCGAGCATCTACTGCAAAGAGCGCAGACCGCCGGATCGGGCAAACGAATTTCATTGGCGGATGTGATCGATTTTTTCGATGGGACTGCCGCTGGAGACCCGTGTTGGAAAGACTAGACGGCCGCATTCTGGCTCAGGCACCGTGGGCCAAGAACCGTCAGGAGGACAAAGCCCATGCCAGCCGATACATCGCCGAAACCGCAAGCGCTGCCCGACCACCTGCGCTCCATCCACGTCAAACCGCAGGAGATGGAATGGCGCGCAACCGCGTTTGAGGGCTGCGAGATGAAACCGCTCTATGTCGATCGCGAGACGGGTCTTGTCACCGTTCTCATGCGCATGGCGCCCGGCGCGACCTTGCCCGATCACGAGCACGTGTTCGTGGAGCAAACGTATATGCTGGAAGGGCGGCTTGAGGACAAAGAAGGCCCCGAAAAAGGCCTGTCGATCGGCCCCGGTGAATACGTTGCCAGACCGGCCGGTTCGCGACACGCCGCGTGGTGCCCGGACGGCGGCCTGATGGTCGCGTTCTTCCAGATGCCCAACAAGTTCTTCGATGCAGATGGCGCGGTCGTCGACTTCCTCGGCAAGGATTGGGAGGCCGTCTGGGGCGAGGCGTATGAACGCGCAACGGCCGCAAAAACTGACTGATCATAGGAGCGCGGTGACCCTGGCGGTTTCGTCTCACACAACGCGACACCGTCCGAACGCAAATGCCACCATGGCCGACGCCAAAACCGCCCAAATGGCGACCAGGAGCGCGAGCCCCTGGCCGCCACAGGTTGGCGAGTATCGAAAAACGGGTTGGTGATCGAAACGAGTATGGTTTGGTGACTGAAAACCCAGTCCGTGGCAGTCGACCGGTCGAATATTCCGGGCGATCCACCTGCGCGCAGTGAGACCTGAAGAGCTCTCCCAACGCACACTGTGTCAGTCGCCGAAGTCCGCTGCCCGGTTCCCATCATTGACGAGTTTTTTTTCAGTCTCATGATAGGGCCGATATTTTTCGCCACCGTCTTGTGTCGACAGACTTTGGCCTTAGGTCCATCAGCGGTGAGACAGCCTCGCCGCTGACACCAACTTCATTGGACCAGCAGCGCTGTGGGGTCTATGGAACCGGCGGAAGCAACCCGCACGCTGCGGAACAAGCCCGGAATGTGGCCGCAAAGGTTGCCGCGACACCGCCGAAAACCGACGGTAGAGCGGGCCGCCATCGGCGCGGACACGAAAGAGGACGGAGACCGATCATGCCGACGATCCGACCGGTTTTGATGCTTGCCTTGGCATTATTTTTGAGCGCTGGCGCGATCGCCGCAAGCGAGCCGGCGCAGGCTGCCCGCGAGATCAAGTGGCCGGACCTCGTCCCAAAGCTTCCCCCGATCAAAGACCCGCTGGCCGCGCTCAATTCGGAAGAGCGGATCGAGCTTGAAACGGTCCTTTGGGTGCGCCAGTTGACCGATGCCGAGCGTGAAGAGCGCAAGGAAATCGTCGAAGAAGCCCGAAAATACGAAGAGGCCTTTCGCGAGAAGGGCATCATCATCGATGATTTGATCAGCGATTATGCGAAATACGACGCCGCGATTACCAAGCGTCAGGGCAAGGTCAAGACGGAGTTCGACGGCCAGGAAATCAGCATCAAAGGCTATTTGCTTCCCCTGGAATTCAACGAAGATGGCGAGACCGAGTTTCTTTTAGTGCCTTATATCGGCGCTTGCATTCACGTTCCGCCGCCACCGCCCAACCAGATCGTCCTTGTCAGCCTGTCCAAAGCGTTCAAAGCACGCGAAGTGTTCACCCCCGTTAAGATCACTGGCAACTTGGCGACCAAGTCGACCAGTCGAAAGCTGTACCTTGTCGACGGTTCCGCCGATATCTCGGTCGGCTACCACCTAAGCAAGTCATCGATCGAGATCATCGACGACTAGTGTTGCGTCACTAACGCTTGGTCCCCACGTGTCCGCAATCTCGCTTGCCAAGCGTTAGTGACAAAAGCAACACTAGGATGATGAATTTACTAATGCATGTCGCATCCAATCGGGTTCGCCCCCCAAGGC
>CAZOGY010000182.1:0-4417 GCA_964579305.1 uncultured Hyphomicrobiaceae bacterium | reverse complement strand
TAGATACGCCAGCCGCCGTGGATGGCTGCGATGCCGCCGGTCATGTTGCGAAAGGTTACGCGCGAAAACCCGGCGTCGCGGATCATTTCAGCGAACGTTTCCTGGTTTGGAAACTGACGGATTGACTCAACCAAATACCGATATGGATCGCCGGAACCGGCCACCATTTCGCCAAGCCGCGGAATGACTTCAAACGAGTGGAATTCATAAATCCGATCGAGCCCCGGCACGTCGACTTGCGAAAACTCCAGACAGAGAAACCGCCCGCCTGGTTTCAAAACGCGATAGGCTTCGGCCAGAGCCTTCTCAATATGGGTCACGTTGCGAATGCCAAACGCGATTGTGTAGGCGTCAAATGTTTTGTCCGCGAATGGCAAAGTTTCCGCGTTGCCCTCAACGCAGGTGACCCGATTTTCAAGCCCTGCCTTGGCGACGCGCCGCCGGCCAACGTCGAGCATTTCCGGCGAGATGTCACAAATGACGGCTTCGCAAGCAGGCCCGCCGCGGCGCATGACCTGCAACGCGATATCGCCCGTGCCGCCCGCAACGTCGAGCAGGCGAAATGGAGCCGCGCTCTTGGGCGGGGCCAGCAACGACACGAAATCGGCCTTCCACAACCGGTGCAAGCCGCCTGACATCAAATCGTTCATGATGTCGTAGCGCTCGGCGACGGACGCGAAGACGCCGTTGACGCGGGACTGGCGCTCGCGCGCGTCGACGGTCTCGAAGCCGAAGGTGTTGGAGGTATCGCGGTTGGTGCTCATGGCGCCTTATTAGCCGGAGGTGAGGCGGCACGCCATGAGGTAATTCGCGCGGTCTGCTCGCTCACTGGGCCTCGGTCGGACGCAACAGCCAGGCGACGCCGAGCACGCTGAGTGCCAGGACCGCGCCAGCCGGCGCCGCCCAAGTCCCAGCCGCCATCATGCCCGCCGTTGCCGCCCACAGGATCGACGAAAACGCTTCGGAGAATGTCGCAACCCGAGATGCGGTCTGGCGCCGGCGGAACTGCGACCGCGATGACGGTGTGCGGAACATCAATTGAATGGCGATTGCAGCCGCGGCTGCGCACAACATGCCAGCCAACCCAGCAACCGCGGCCCACAATGAGGCCAGACCGAGTGCGACGGCCAACGGCACGGCAAGCGCGGCGACAGCAAGCAAAACGGCTTCGATCTTGGCCCGGGTGATCGCGGAGGCGGGAAGCGGCGCAGTTGCCACCAGATCGGCTGCGTCTTCGCCTGAGATCGCCAGCCACGCGAGGCCACCTGCCAACTGCCCCACTGCCATGACGATGACCGGAACCACGATGACTGCGGCGCCGAGCCCCGCGCCGTAGCTCTGCCACAGCATCACGCCGGGCGGGATCAAATAAAGGATCTGCATCAACGATTGGGAGACCAGCCAGGGATCGCGGGCGAGCAGGCGCAGTTCCTTGGCGCGCAGGGCTTGCTGCGGGGTGGCTGCCGCCAGTGTGCTCGATGCGGACTGCTGGCCAATAGTTTCGCCCACCGAGGCGGCCGCGTGCGTCAGCGACGGCAGTCGTCGGCTTGCCCAGGCCACGGTCGCACACAGAGCCACAACGCAGACTGTGACAACAACGGCCATTGGCACCATTTCGCCCATCACGGCGCGGGCTGGCCAATGGAGCCAGCTTTGCGCGCCCGGTGCCAAGCTGAGCGTCTCGGGCGCGATCAACACGCCCATACGAGACATCTGGCCATAATAGAGGATCGCGACGACCTGCGTGCCAATCAGGAAAGCTGCGCCAATGACGGCTGCCACAATCTGTGCAACCAGCCGCGTGCGGCGCGCGCCAATGGTCTGGAACAGGCCGATGGTGATTGCGGTCGCAAGTGCTGTCGCCGCGCCCGCCAGCGCGATCACCACGAGATAACCGGCGATCCAGTGCGGCCCGTCAAACCAAATCGCGATGTTGAGAAACGGCGCGGCCAGACCGCCCGATAATAGCGCGGTCGTGATCACAATTGCTGCGATACGAACCTGGAACAGGCCGGCATGATCCGCGGGCGAAGAGAGAATCAAATCGAGATCGCCGCGGCTGTAGAGCACGCGGGTGACCGATTCCAGCGCCTGGGACAGCATCAGCGAGACGGCCAGCGCCAATGCACCCGAGATCATCAACAATGTCGCTGCATCCGGTTTGACGCCAGCGGCCAGCGATTTTCCGAGCGATACATACGCCAGCGCGTGCAAGCCTGCGATGCCGAGCAACACGACGACCAGAGCTGCGCGCCCGCGCACCGATTGGCCGGCCGTGACCATGGCGACCCAATCGCGCCATGCCAAACGCATGTCGTGGGCGGCAAACCAAATGAGCCCGCCGGGGCAGCCGAAGTCATCGCGCGTGCGGCGGGCGAAATCCGCTGAGGTTGCAGCAAGGCTCATGCCGCGGCCTCGTGCGCTGGCGTGGCGCTGCGTTCCAATTCGGCAGCTTCCTCAGCCTCGAACGCGGCGTCGGCGACAAGTTCCAGGAAAAGGTCTTCCAGGCTCGCGTCACCGCGGCCAACCTGCGCGCGCAGATCGGCAAGCGTGCCTTCTGCCACGAGTTTGCCATTGGAAATCACGCCGATGCGGTCGGCCATGCGTTCAGCGACATCGAGAATATGGGTTGTGAGAATGACCGTGCCGCCGCGGTCGACATGGTCGCGCAAGACCGCTTTCACGTGACGGGCTGAACCGGCATCGAGGCCCGTTAGCGGTTCGTCGAGAATGATCAGTTTGGGGTCGTGGACGAGGGCACCGGCAAGCGCCACTTTCTGGCGCATGCCCTTCGATAGGCCGCCGCAACGCTGGTCAGCCTGCGCGGTCAGATTGAGGCCCGTCAGCAAGGTCTGCGCCCGGTCCGCAGCGACCTCTTCAGACACGCGCCAAAGGCCTGCGACAAACGCGAGGTATTCGCGCGGGGTCAAGCGGTCGTAGATCAACGGCTCATCCGGCAGCCACGCGGTGACGGCCTTGGCGGCGATCGGATCTGCAATCGCATCGATCCCGCAAATCTCGATCTGGCCGGCGTCGGGCGGGAGAAGGCCCGTGACCATGCGCAACGTCGTCGTCTTGCCTGCGCCATTGGGCCCGAGCAGCGCGTAGATCTGCCCGGCTGCAATCGTCAGCGACAGGGCGTCGACGGCTGGCTTGTCGAAATGCTTGACGAGCGATGTGATGTTGAGAGCGGGCTGTGTCATGTGACGCGATGGACCTGGCTACGGTGGGCTGAGCGCGCAGTGTGGCAGGTCCGCGTTGGCGCCGGCTCAAGGCGGTGCTGTCGATTTTGTTCAAAGGCAAACGAAACGGAGGGCTGAGTGCCGGAGTTGCCGGAGGTCGAAACGGTGCGGCGCGGGCTTGCGCCAGTGATGGAGGGCGCACGGTTTCTCGCAATTGAGCAGCGGCGGCCGGATCTGCGGTTTCCGTTGCCAGAGCGGTTCATTGACCGGCTGCAAGGCCAAACGCTGACCACTTTGAACCGGCGTGCGAAGTTCCTGGTCGCCCAGCTTTCCGGCGGCGAAGCGCTGATCATGCATCTGGGCATGAGCGGGCGGTTCACGGTTGCGGCTAGTGACGGTGCTGGCGCGGAGATGCCAGGACAGTTTGTGCACGATGTCGGTGGGATCGCGGCGCACGATCACATCGTTTTTGCGATGTCATCGGGCGCGCGCGTCACGTTCAACGATCCGCGCCGGTTCGGATACATGGACCTTGTCGACGGACGCGCGCTGGAGAGCTGCAAGCACTTCGCGGGCCTCGGCGTTGAGCCGTTGAGCAATGCCTTTCATGCGGACCATCTGGCGTGGAAGGCGCGCGGGCGGACAACCGACCTCAAGGCGTTTCTGCTCGACCAGCGGATCGTCGCCGGGCTTGGCAACATCTACGTGTGCGAGGCGCTGCATCGGGCCGGGCTCAGCCCGCGACGGCGGGCGGGTACGCTTGCCAAGATGTCGGGCGCACCGGCCGCGCGGGCGGAACGACTGATCACGGCGATCCGCGATGTGCTGGCCGCGGCGATCGCGGCAGGCGGTTCGACGTTGCGCGACTATGCCCAAGCCGACGGCGCGCTCGGCTATTTCCAGCACAACTTTTCCGTCTACGGCCGCGAGGGCCAGACGTGCGTCACGCCCGGCTGCGCCGGCACCATCCGCCGGATCGTGCAAGCCGGGCGCAGTACGTTCTGGTGCGGGCGATGTCAGAGGTGAGGGAGTGGAGAGTAGGGAGTAGGGAATAGGGAGTAGGGTATAGGTAATAGGTAGTAGTGATTTTGGAATTGCGGGCAGGGCTCGCGAGTAGAAAAAGGTAATAGCCAGCGGGGGACTTGGGGTTAACTGTGATGTTTCACTCTGGCTCACCAAGGCGAGGACAGTCCACACCTCGGGTCCGCCGTCGACACGGATTTGCGAACGACGGC
>CAZOGY010000181.1:0-4458 GCA_964579305.1 uncultured Hyphomicrobiaceae bacterium | reverse complement strand
GAAACGAAGAGAGCCAGCGCGTTCCTTGGGCTCAGGGGATGGGGCTCAAGCCGGTCGCACATCGCGGCGCCTGTCTGGTCAGACGCCGCGCCGGCTCAATTGGAACGCACTGGCAAGCCTACTCCGGACGATTTCGCCAATCCCTTTCGTCGAACGGACGCCTCAGACGAGGCCGATCACGATTGCGGTCAGAAACACGAATGCCGCAACGGCTATGGCCGTGTTGATTTTCTGATGTGTCGTCAACTCCGCCTCCCGTGGTTTGGACCCCCGACTTGTGTCGCCAGGTGGCCGCGTGGACCCAGTTTGCAGGTCCGCGAGGTGTGCGTGCAAGGCATTGCTGTTGTGCACCGCCGCGCGCACAGGCCGAATTGAATCGGCAGTGGTCATTGCAACTTAAGCGCTAACACCCCCGTTTTGTAGCGGACTTGCGCGACACGGGCCATCTCACCAAAATTTTTGCCGCG
Organism: uncultured Hyphomicrobiaceae bacterium; assembly: GCA_964579305.1. Classification (GTDB taxonomy): domain Bacteria; phylum Pseudomonadota; class Alphaproteobacteria; order Rhizobiales; family Hyphomicrobiaceae; genus JBCBWG01. Next base: position 3,991 of record CAZOGY010000181.1, on the reverse strand, counting down.
CTCGGCCGTATCCGAAGCCCTCTTTTGCGTTGCGATGCGTTCGCAACTGCGGAAAAATTGGCAGGCTAAGACTTTCGTCGGGTGTGGACCGTCGAGCGGCTGTGGCCACACGCTCACGGCCCCGCCAATGGGCTCGATTTGCGCCATGGCGACACGGGGCCACTGCGATACGGCGGCCATGAAACTGCCGGCACATGCCACTCGTTTGCAGGTGAGCAAGCAGCCGCGCGTGCACACCCGGTTGACGCGCCATGCCGTGTCAGCCTTGATCCCGGCAAACCATCACACGATGTGCGCGAACTGATCGCACAAGCCAGCGGAGGTCGTCATGACCGCATCGCCATCAGCACTCAGACATCCAGAGCCAACCGCACCCCTCGACCCCGTTTGGGACGCACTGCGCGCCGAGGCGATCGACGCGACGGATGGCGAACCGGCTCTTGGCAGCTTTTTCTTTGCCAATATTCTCCAGCACGACCGGCTCGAGGATGCAGCAGCCCGTCGGGTGGCCCGTCGCTTGTCGAACCCCGACATCGACATGCACGTGCTCACCGAAACCTTCCAATCGGTGCTTGAAGAACGTCCCGAACTCGGACTGGCGTTCCGCGCCGACTTGGCCGCCGTTTACGACCGCGACCCCGCCTGCACGCGGTATCTTGAACCGTTTCTCTATTTCAAAGGCTTCCACGCGCTGGTGGCGCACCGCTTCGCACATGAACTGTGGAAATCGGGCCGGCGCGACTTTGCGCTTTATCTTCAGTCGTTGGCCTCGCGTGCCTTTACGGTCGACATCAATCCCGCAACGCGGATCGGCGTCGGCATCATGATCGACCACGCCCATGCCGTCGTGATCGGTGAGACAGCCGTGATTGGTGATAACGTGTCGATCCTGCAGGGTGTTACGCTTGGCGGTACCGGCAAGGAAACGGGAGATCGCCATCCAAAAATTGGCGACAACGTCTTGATCGGGGCCGGTGCCAAGGTGCTCGGCAATATCACGGTCGGGGCGTGCTCACGGGTCGCTGCGGGAAGCGTTGTTCTGCGTGATGTTCCCGAATGCACGACCGTTGCGGGGGTGCCGGCGAAAATTGTCGGACCGGCGGGCTGCCCGGAACCGGCGCGCACAATGGATCAGCTTTTCCCCGTGCAAGCAGAAAGCGCGCGCGGCTGAAGCTTCCGCATTCAAGAATGGCACGCATGCAGGCAATGCGGCGCGTTGACCGATCATGCCCGCCGCACCGCACGTTGCATTCACGTGACGCCGTGCGCATGGTGCGGGCGGATCAATGACACCATGGAGGGCGGTTTTGGCGCTCAAGGACGATCTCGCCGATCTGACGCGGTATTTACGCGGACGCTTCAATTCCGACGAACTGCGGATCGTGCCGCATCCGAAGAAAGCCGACATGGCAGAAGTCTTCATCGGTGACGAGTTCATCGCACCGCTCTACCGTGAAGAGGACGACGGCGAGATCAGCTATCAGCTTCAGCTTGTGATCCTCGACGTTGATCTGGAAGACGGCGCGGAAGACTGATGGGCCGAAGGCAAAGACCGGCCCGGCGGTCGTGAGCGATACACCGGACGGGGCGGCGCGCTCTTGGCCGGAATTGAGGGGGGTGTGCGATGGCGCTTTACGAACTCGACGGTGTGCGGCCGACGTTTCCCGAGAACGGTCAGGCTTGGGTCGCGCCAAGTGCCGACGTGATCGGCAACGTCCGGCTGATGGAAGACGCCAGCGTTTGGTTCAATGCAGTGCTGCGCGGTGATAACGAGGCGATCGCGGTCGGAACGCGCTCCAACGTGCAGGAAAATTGCGTCTTCCATACCGACCCCGGCTTTCCACTCACCGTCGGCGCGAATTGCACGATCGGCCACAAGGTGATGCTACACGGTTGTACGATCGGTGCTGACAGTTTGATCGGCATGGGGGCGATCATTCTGAACGGAGCACGGATTGGTGAAGGGTGCCTCGTCGGCGCCGGTGCTTTGATTCCTGAGGGTAAGGAAATTCCGGCTGGCTCGGTTGTTTTGGGCGCGCCGGGCAAGGTGGTGCGTGAGGTCACCGACCGAGATCGCGAGATGATTGCGCGCGGTGTTGAAAGCTACTGTAAACGTTGGCGGCAATTTCAGGCGGGGCTTATTGCCGTCGACTGACCCGCGCCCCGCCGCCGTCCGCGAGCAATACCCCATCTTTTGGAGCCGGTTCGCGCTTCGCCGGTTTGGACACTTTGATCGCAAGCCTCACTCGATTTCATCGTGCAGAGGCCGATCGTGTCGTGCGGTCTCGGGTGGGACGATGCGCGCGGCGCCGACCGATCAAGCCGCGCCACGGCCCAACAGACGCAATCAGTTGCCGGCCGCAATCCCGGCGACGGCGCGCGACGTACCCGACAAATTCGGGTCCAGCGCCATCCAGACACGCGCGTTCAAATACGATTGGCGCATGACGAACTTGTAAGGCGTCTCGTGCCAGAGCCGCACATCGTCGACTTTGTTGTCGAGCACGAAATCGCCCTGCATGGTGCGGGCGGTCAATACCGCGTGGCCTTCCCCGTTCTCATCACGGACAACGGTCAAGAGCAGTGCACTTGCCGGCCAGCCGCGCTTGATCAGGATGCGGCGTTTGAGGATCGCATAGTCCTCGCAATCGCCCGCCGAACCCGGAATGGTCCAGAACTCTGGCACACCAAAAATTTCTTTATCGGTGGCTGGGCGCACCGCGCTGTTAACGGCTCGGTTCACGCTGTCGAGGACGGCAAGGCCTGCGGCACCGGCGTTGAAACGCTCAGAACGCTCGCTGCGCGCCTCGCACTCCTGCCGAAAGGACTCGCAGAACTGCACGAAACCATAAGGCGGCGCCGAGACACCGAACACGCGCATGTACCGAGACTGGGCATGAACCGCCGTCTCAGAGGCGTGGCCAGTGCCCGAAAGCACGGCAGCAGTCACGAGTGCGACCAGGGTCACGACGCGGGGCACCATGGGACACAACCTCAGAACTCTATACACGACACAACCGGCCAACTGACCCAGGTATACTTAACACCCAAAGCCGTACTCAACGTCATCAACAGTCCGCCAGCATTGAAGCGAACTTTTGACCAAGTGCGGGCGCCGCCAACCTGAGCCTGTGGATACCCAGCCTGCAGTTGTGGCCCTGTCTGGGTGATCATAGCCCACCTGCCAGACCGCCAACGCGCAGTTCTGGCGCGGGTTGCACTTGTTGAAATTCGGCTGCGAACCCGCGTTCGTGGTGGCGAACGACACGGGCCGTCAGACGGCCGATGCCGACGACGGCCCCGATTTCAGGACGCAGTTCGCTCTCAAGCGACACGCCCGAAATCGAAATGTCGATGACCTGCGCGCGCACAACCGTGCCGTCGGGCAGCGTGACATCGCGGTCGACGCGATCCACTTTGACACGGTGGTGGCCGTTCCTGCGCGCGTCGTGTTCGGAAAATAAGTCGCGATTGATCAGCCAGGTGAGCTGCGCTGCGAGCTTTTCCCGGCGCCGCGGCGTGGTGTCGATTGTCATCACAAAGCCGGTCTCGGTGGTGCGATAAACCGGCCCGTGCAGGTTCCCCAGATCAGGGAAATTGACGATGACACGTTCGCTCGGGCTGACCTCTGCTTCGGTCACCACGAGAGCGCCGCCCACCGAAATGTCGATCAGTCGGCAATCAAATTCCTGACGGTCTTCGCGCATGAAGCGACCCGCCAGATCAACACGGATCCGCTTGTGAGCACGACGGTTGATACCGCTGTTCGAAATCGAACTGGAGACGGATTTTGCAGAGGCGTGCTGCATGGCGCGGCGGGCCTTCCAATATGGATAACACCCCACCAAGCATGGCGGCCAAAGCTTAATGTTTGGGAAATTCCGTTGCGATCCTGGGGCTTTCCGCCATCGCGCGGACGTTTCAGTGGCGCTAAAACGCCCCTCCGTGAACGGAGGGCAACGTATTGCGCGCAAGTGTTAACAACGCCTGA
>CAZOGY010000180.1:0-4536 GCA_964579305.1 uncultured Hyphomicrobiaceae bacterium | reverse complement strand
CCCGTGAGCGCAACAGAGCTAAAGCGAGGCGCATTTCATGCGACACGCTTTAAGCGCTGACTTGCTTTGATAGCTGACTTGCTTTGATAGCTGGATCACTTTTCAAAATTTATTCCGTTCCAACCATCACGCCGGCACAAAAATCGCGCCCTCGAACAACAAAGCGCCGCGAGAGACCCGTTCGCGCGGTGATATCGCGCAATATTTTTGCGTGCAGCGCACAATCACCCGTGCACGTGCGATATGAAAACGCAGCCTTAATTGTTGCAACGCAACATAAAAACCTGCAGGTTGCAGACACGCCCGCAAAACAACTCACACAAGGATCAAGGCTTACCCGCCATGACCCCATTCAATATCGCGCTCTCGATGTCGCAAACATGGACGAAATCGTGCCTGGACGCGCAATCGCGCTGGCTTTCGTCGTCAACGTCGGCCTTCAATCAAGCCGCGCAAACCGCGACTGACACCGCGCAGGCTTCCGCTGCGAACCTTGGCCTGTCAGCGCAGCGACCAGCCGCATCGTGGTACCGCGCGCCGGCACCGGGATGGGGCGAGGTAACGCGCTCGTTTGGTATGGCCACTCCTGACCCTCAGGCATTCACGAAAATGATGATGCCTTGGCTACAGCCGGCAACGGCGGGCAACCCGTTTCTTAACAATCCGTTCTTTGCCAACCCCTTCTTGAACAATCCATTTTTGAATAATCCGTTCCAGGCGATGCTGACCAACCCGGCCGCTGGTCATGGGCTCTGGCAGGCAGCCTTTTCGGCCAACCCATTCTTTTCGATGATGTTGGGCGGCGCCAAACCATCCGGCTCGCAGGCGATGGCCGGGACCATGGGCCCATTTCTGTCGATGCAAATGCAGTGGCTACAGGCGAGCATGACGCCGCTTCAGATGCTGGCCTCAGCGATGGCAGCCGGCTCGCCGACCACATCAAATTCGGCACGCCCGCAGTTTGCGGCTGCCAACAGCAACGGGAAAGCCGCCTCGGCAACACCGAGCCAAGCTGCCCAGTCGGCCCGCGCCAACATGTTTCCAGTGATGTCCGGCGAAGTCATCCCGGCCGGCGCAACTGGCCCGTCCGACACAGCCGCAGCGACCACGGATTGCGCGATCGCCTCGATCACGCTTCCCGACCAGACGACCTTCCGTCTGACGGTGCCGCTCAATCCGATGCCAGCTTTTTGGCCGTGGGCAGGCCCGTTTGGCGCGTCAAGCTACGCGACCCCGCCAGTCCGCGCCGAAAACAACGCCAGCGTCGAAATGCAGCGCCAGAACAATGGTGCGGCGACAAACGATGCGCAGGCGCCGGACCGCGCGCTCAATGACACATTGCGCCGCAGCTACCTCAAAACCCGGTCCTGACACGATGTAACGAGGCCGCTGGTACCCCCCGGCGGCTTCACTATGGCAAGCACGCCCGCAGACACGTAGGAACGGTCGAAACGCGAGCGTTTGGCAGCAGTCGCGAACGCTGACGGCCACTCACGCCCGCCGCTCGTCAATGACGCCGCGCCTACCCCCTCCCGCTCAAGGCCCGCGCCAGAGCATCCTGCAAGCGGTCATCGCCCCAAAACAATTCGTCATCAGCGCCAACGAACTCAGGCGCCGGATGTACCAGCAGCAACGCTTTTCGCGGTTTGCGCACGGTGACCGATTTCGAACAGCTCGGTTGCCGTGCTGCCCGGCATTCGCTACCGATCGGCGATCTCTCGTTTTTTCGACACCTCTGCCCAGCAAGAAAGCCAAGCCATGACGCAGCCCGGCGAAATCAAAAAGGTTGTCCTCGCCTATTCCGGCGGCCTTGACACTTCGATCATCCTCAAGTGGCTGCAAGAAACCTATCGATGCGAAGTCGTCACGTTCACTGCGGACCTGGGTCAGGGAGAAGAGCTTGACCCGGCCCGCAAAAAGGCAGAGTTGCTGGGCATCAAATCGGAAAACATTTATATCGACGATTTGCGCGAAGAGTTCGTCCGCGATTTCGTCTTTCCGATGTTTCGCGCCAATGCACTTTACGAAGGTATTTACCTGCTCGGAACGTCAATTGCGCGTCCCCTGATCGCCAAACGCCAAATTGAGATTGCGCGCGAAACCGGCGCTGATGCCGTTTGCCACGGCGCCACCGGCAAGGGCAATGATCAGGTGCGATTTGAGCTTGGGTATTATGCCCTTGAGCCCGGCATTAAGATCATCGCGCCCTGGCGAGATTGGGAGTTCAAGAGCCGCGAAGCCCTTCTGGAATTCGCCGAGCAGCATCAAATCCCGATTGCGAAAGATAAGCGCGGCGAGGCCCCGTTCTCCGTCGACGCCAATCTCCTGCATTCGTCCTCCGAAGGCAAAGTGCTGGAAGACCCGGCCGTCACACCGCCTGAGTATGTCTATCAGCGGACAATCGCGCCGGAAGACGCCCCCGACATTGCCACGGAAATCACCATTGGTTTTGAAAAAGGCGATGCCGTCTCAATCAACGGCGATGCGCTTAGTCCCGCAACGCTGTTAGCCCGTCTCAACGACCTTGGCCGGGATAATGGTATCGGACGGATCGATCTGGTCGAAAACCGTTTTGTCGGCATGAAATCCAGAGGCATTTATGAGACCCCTGGCGGCACGATCCTTCTCCATGCCCACCGCGCCATGGAATCACTGACCCTCGATCGCGGCGCAGCTCACCTCAAAGACGAATTGATGCCGCGGTATGCTGAGTTGATTTATAACGGCTTCTGGTTTTCGCCAGAACGTGAAATGCTGCAGGCCCTGATCGATAAAAGCCAGGAGCATGTCTCCGGCTCGGTGCGGCTAAAGCTATATAAGGGCAATGTTATAACGCTTGGCCGCGAGAGCCCTTACTCGCTTTATTCAGAGGATCTGGTCACATTCGAAGATGACCGGGGTGCCTACGATCAGGCTGACGCGCGTGGTTTCATCAAACTCAACGCGTTGCGGTTGCGCACGCTTGCCGCCCGGAATGCACGCGGCTGAGCGCTGAACTCCACGCGGGCCCTCCGGTGCGCGATTACCGCGCCAGAACGCTGCCGGTCAAGCCGCGACGACGTTGCGCTCAAGCCGAGCTGTCTCGCGGCAAGCCGGCCAAACGACCCGATCCGCGGTGGTTTCACAGGCGGCCGCATGCGCAGATTGAAACGTCCACGTGACTGGTACCAGAGCGGTGCCGGTCGCCATCCGCTCAGTTTCCGGCAGAATATCGAGACTTGGCCAGAGACCCCGCGTCATTCCCAGGCGATACTCGGCGGGCAACCCCGCCTGACGCATGGCATTGGCCGCGGTCTCCACGTCATAGGACAACGGCACGTGGGCTATATCGATCGCCCCCTCGCCGCGCGGCGTGATCACCATGAACCATACGCGCTGCGTGCCGTCGTTCGCCGGCATCCCCACCACTCCGGCATTCAGCCACGGCTTGCCATCGACGAGAGCGCTGAACGGTAAGCCGCAGTGGCCGCCAATGACCCCGTCTGCACCGGAAAGCGCCAGTTCTTCGCGTTTTTCCGTCACCTCAGAACCGGCGAACACGAACGCATTCATTTGCGACACGCTGCCATGGACAACGGCAAGGCGAAGGCCCGACACGAGAAGGTCGATCCGATCTGGAAAGGTCGCCAGCCACGCCTGCTGATCTGGCCGGATCTTCTTGCGTGCAAAGGCATACCAAGACGCCGAAAGCCGGTCACACGCCGTACCGCCAGGAAATCCGCACCCGCAATCGTCAGCGCCTTCGGCAAGCTGCGCATCGCAATTGCCCATCACCACGTGCATGCCGCTGCGCCTGACGAGATCGATCGTCTCCATGGGTTGTGCGCAGTAGGCGGCAAGATCGCCCGTACAAATCACGCGATTGGCCGGGATACGCCGACGCGCGGCCTCAGCGAGCACTGCTTCGGTCGCCTGCAAATTGCTGTACGGTCCCCCGAACACAAGAACAGGGCTTTCGCTCGCAATTTCAGGCACTTCACCCAGGCGCGTGCGCAGCGGCGGCATTTGGCTCATGAATTCTCCTCGTCGCGCAACTGGTGCATTACGGCTTTTTGGCCCGACCGCTTGGGCGAAGTTTTTCCAAAGCGGCGCTGCTCCGCGCTGATCTCACCGTTCCCGCACGGCAATTGGAAGTCAGTGTGGCGGAAACCGGCGCCCTGGTGAAAGCAATTCCCCCTCACGCCCAAGTGATTGCCCGAAAGTTTGGCCAAACGAGATGCGCACACGCAAGCGACCGACGTTGACACCCGTCAATGCGTGCCGCCGCCGATACCTTCAAAGTTTTCGCGTGGTTTCCGCTGAAACGGACTTGAGGAGGTTGAGATGCGGTTTCTTGTGACGCTGCTGATTTTCGTTGTGGCAGCTCCCACGATCATTGGATCTTTGATTATCCCGCTGACGGACCCATCATGGGGTTTCAACGCGCAGGAACTGTTCCCCTATTTGGCGCTCGGAGGGGCTCTCGCCGCGCTGCCGATCAGCTACATAATCGCTGGCATCATCATGAAACGCGTCCGGTCTCAAGGCACCGCTTAA
>CAZOGY010000179.1:0-4556 GCA_964579305.1 uncultured Hyphomicrobiaceae bacterium | reverse complement strand
TTTTGGCGTTTCCTCACGTCCATTCCCGCCGTGTGTTTTGATTGTTCCGGCAGGTTTTCAAGCGTCAGCGACGCCTGCCTCGCGGGCCTTTGCGACAAGGTAATCGCGGCCCTCCAGCATCAAATCGAGCGTGCCCCAGCCGCACATGTAGTGCCCGTCAAAACCGGTCGCTTCGATCCGGCGGAACATATCGACAAAGTCGACGGTGCCCGTCCCGGGATGCATGTGGAGTTCGTATTCGCCGTTATTGTCGGCAACGCGGATTTCTTCGCAGCGGCTCATATCCATGCCGTCGACGAAGCCGGCAATTCCGATGGGATCGTAATGCGCGTGATTGATCGTAAACGCCCATTTCAGATTGGGCGATTTGATTTGATCGAAGTACCAGACGGTGTCTTCGAGGTTATCCGGCATATAGTGCACTTCTGCGCGCTCAGGCTCACCGTTCAGGTTTTCGAGCGTGAGCAAAACGCCTTGCTCTTCGGCATAGCCAACCGCGCGCTTGAGGCGTTCCACGCTTGCCTGTTTGCGGATCTCACGGCAGGCCGTCATGTGATAGCCGCCGTGCACGACCACCCATTCGGCATTCATTTTCTTGGCGAGATCGATATACGCGCGCAAGTAAGCGTCCGTCGCATCACGCAAGATCGGAGAGATCTCGGCGATATTCACGCCTGATAACGTGTGCAGGCCAAGATGGAGGCCATGCTCAGCCACGGCATCGCGAATGGCGCCGCAAGCGGCATCGTCGAACCGCTCCATTGCGTTGGGTGCGATATCGCACTGTACATCGAAGAATTTGACGTCGTTTTCGGCGGCCCATTCTATCGCGTCTTCGAGCGCGATCCGACGGCCGACATCGATCCCGATGCGGTCGCGAAATGCCATCCTGGCTCCTCATTTCCTCCACGCGGCCCGTCTTTGCAGTGCTCGCGTTTGACTAGGTTGGCGGAAAACGATGTTGCCGGTCAAGCGTCAAGATTTTTGGAGTACGCGCCGCACACGGTGGCGGCGCCCGATGAGCGCGCTTGACCGCTCTGCGATCAGCCGGCCAATCGCGATCGCTCGGCAACCTCGGCAACCAGTTCGATGCCCAAGCCTGGCGCAGTTGGTGCCCGCAGCATCATCCCACTTTCGGTTGGCACTTCGCTTGTGCCCATGTCGGCAAACAGTTCGCCCTGGAATTTCAAAAGCGCATTGTCGGCCATGAAATATTCAATCCACTGGACATTGGGCAGGCCGGCGGCGAGGTGGATATGCACGTGCTGCAAATTCCATGGCGACACCGGAACCGATCGCGCGGTTGCGAAAGCGTGGATCCTCAGCCAGTCCGTGATGCCGCCGGTGAGGGCCGCGTTTGGCTGGACCATGTCCACGCAGCCGTTGTCGACCAAGGCCTGGAACTCCAGCAGGCCGGCATGCTGCTCGCCACCGACGATGTAGGTCTGCCCTGAGCGTTCGCGAACGCGTGCATATCCGGCGATATCGTGGGGCGGCACCGGCTCTTCCAGCCAGTACACATCATATGGCTCCCACACTTTGAGCTGCTGGATGGCGGTATCGACGTCCCATGAGCCATTGACGTCGACCATCAAACGGACGTCCGGACCGATGGCCTCGCGCACGGCCGCAACGCGCGCGGTTGCCTCCGCCAGTGTGACGAACGTGCGTGTGCCGCGGATTTTCAGGGCGCGGTGACCGGCAGCCACATAGGATGCGGCCGTTTCCGCCAGCTTGTCGGGCGGCATGTGGTGGGCGCAGTTGGCATAGGTCGGCACGAGGTCGCGGCCGCCGCCGAACAGCTTCCAGACCGGAACGCCGGCCGCCTTGCCCTTGATGTCCCACAACGCAAAGTCGACGGCTGCGATCGCGTTTCGCATCAAGCCATCGCCGCCCCGCCGCGGGATCGCTTCATGGTACATCCGGTTCCACACGGCCGCGGTTTCGGCCGCGGACTGGCCTGCGATGAGCGGGGCGATGATGGTGCCGATCAGTTGGGTTAGGATGGGGCCGGTTTGCGCGGATGCCGTTGTGAAGCCGAGACCGGTATGGCCGGCTTCGGTTGCGACTTCGACAACCAGGATCTCGGTGCCATAGGCCGTACCGGACGCAACCGCCTCGGCGCTTTGATAGCGGGTGGTCGTCACGCTGGTGATTGGATTGGAAGGGCTTGCTGGTGCCCCGCGGGTTTGTGCCGTCATGGTTGCCTCCCGGTCGCGGACCGCTCTTTGCGCGGCGATCCGTTCATGGGGCAAAGCATAACGATTGGCGGGCCAGTCGCCACCCTTCAAGGCAGCTCACACCACGCAGCGGCGATGCCGACACCGAAGCCGACGCCGGTTGAACGATCAGGCGCCAGCTTCGCGGGCTAATACCTTTAGTGTCTGGCGCCAGAGTTTTGCGGCGAAACTTTCCGGGCGGCCGTTCAGATGAACGACGCCGCGGACCATGCCAGATACCGGTTGGGCCGCCATGATCTTCATTTTCACGCGATAGACGCCCGTTTTGGGGACGAGCTTGTCGCCCTCGCCACGTTCGACGGCGATGCGCCCGCCGAACTCAGACGTCAATTCCGGGACGTCGACTGTATCGGCCCCGGTCGCTGAGATCGCGACAAGGCGAACTTTGAGCGGTTTGCCAAGCGGGTCATCGGGGACAAGGACCCCCGTCGTGCCGATGCCGACGCGCGGCGCATCTGCCTCGCTGAGGTAGCCGATAGCTTCCAGCGCATCGCCATGGCCAAGCAGGGCAACGCGCATGTCCGTGTTGATCCAGCGGCCAGCGTGCAGGTTTTCGGCAACTTCGAGTATCGTGGCGCGGGCGGGCGCGCGGATATCCAGCGCGCGCTTTTTCTCCATAAGGCCGTTGCGTTGCGTTATCAGAGCCGCGTGTTCGCGCTGCAAAACGATTGTTTCCGCCCGGTCCTTGCTGTCGGCTGTCCGGCGGCCAAGGCGCAATTCGATCAAGGCTATTCTGCGCGCAAGCTTCTGCAATTCGGCGTCGAGTTCTGGAGCCGTCAAGCGGGCCAATACGTGACCGGCTTCGACGGTGGCGCCGACTTTCAAATCGAGCGAGGCCACTTGCGCAGGCTGTCGCGCGTGCAGCGGCACGCGTCCGGTCAGGCCAATGACGGCGGGGACCGTAACCGTTGTCGACCAGGGCACGATCATCAAACCAATCACCGCAGCAAGCGTTGCCGCCGATGCGATCCAGTGACGCCGCCGTCCGATCTGTTCGCGCATTTTCCACCACTCCGCGATTTCGGCCAGGACCGGTCGTAGAACCAAAAAAACAATCTCGATGATAAACAGCAATAGACCGAGAACCTTAAAAGTCATCTGATAAACAAGGATTGCGATACCGATGTAAAGAAAGAGGCGATAGATGGCTGTCGCCGCCGCGTAAAGGACGAGCCAGTTCACCGTTGCCCTGCTGAAGCGCTCGGGGCATGGGACGGCAAGCGCGAAGAGCTTCTCGCGCAGCCACCATTTCATAACGGCAAAGGCACGCGACTGAAGATTTTCAATCCCGGTCAACTCACTTAAGATGTAGTAGCCGTCAAACCGCATAAACGGATTGAGATTGATTAACAGACTCATAATCCAGCCCACCGTCGCCAACATGAAGGCAACGCTTTTGGCCGGCCCCTCCGGCAAAAACGCCCACAGGAACGTCGCATAGGCAGCGACCGTAAGCTCGGCGGAAACGCCGGCGCCGTCGACGGCAAGCCGCTTGCGCCGGTCGCGCAAACGCCACGTATCGGTGACATCGGTATACGGTAGCGGGGTCAGCAACATGAATGCGACGCCCATGGTTGGGACAACGCATCCATATCTCACGGCCACGTAGGCGTGTGCGAGTTCGTGGATCGCTTTGACAACCACCAGCGCAATGGCAAAAAGCGCGAGGCCTTCCCAGGAGAAAAAGTGGCTGAATGTGGCTATGAAATCGGCCCATTGGCGCGAGACCAAATAGAGGCCGGCCGCACCGCATAGTGCTGTTATAATCGCAAACGTTGCTGAGAAGACCCAAGCTATTAAGGGGTAAGTTGCCAGCAAGAAGGCTTGTGGGCGCACAAGCGGAACCCGAAAAAACAGATACTGATGCGCAAGCTTGTGCCAACTCCGTGCCGTTTGACGGGCTTGCCGGGTTGCAAAGAAACGCCAACCACCGTCCTTGGGCTCGCATGTCAACTCATTTGCAAACAGGAAATCAACGAGGCGATCAATCTCTTCTGGCGCAACCGTTAGGGCCAATTCGGTTTCGACCAATACTGTCAACTGCTCGCGCGTACCGGTTCTTGCCAACAGTTCGAGGAGATCGCGCGTAGTCTGGTCGATTTGGAAAAAGCGATGACGGAACGGGTCATGAATGACAAAACCGGGCGCGCCTGAGGTCTGCGGTGTACTTTGATAAATGCGCAATTCAGGCCGCAACCGAGGCAGCGGGGTTCCTTCGTTCGGCGTTGCAGGTGTCACGGCCTGTCCTTGGAATTTTGCGCAGTCGCGTTGGGCGCTGTATTTTTCGGCTCAGGCGAGCGTGCTAAAACCGGATAA
>CAZOGY010000178.1:0-4591 GCA_964579305.1 uncultured Hyphomicrobiaceae bacterium | reverse complement strand
GAGCGCAAAAAGCGAGAAGCCGAGCGCAAGAAGCGCGAGCTCGCGCGGAAACGCGCCGCGGAAAAACGGCGACGCGAAGCCGAAGCTCGCAAGAAAAAAGAGTTTGATCCCGGCAAGATTGCTGCGCTCTTGAACAAAGTCCCGGATGGGGCGGCGAAAGCTGGCGGGTCCGGTGACCCGAACGACGCGGCGCTGCCGACCGGAGCTGAGGCAGGGGCGCCGGAAGGGCGCGATGATCGGCTGACGGCCAGCCAGATCGCTATGATCGGGGTGATGATGCGCTCTTCGGTCAAGCGGTGCTGGAACATCAATAGCGGACTTGAGGGTGCTGAAGATCTTGCCGTCGAAGTTGAGATCCGATTGAAGCCTGACGGGCAGCTCGACGGCGAACCAGTGATCACCAACATGCGGCGTTCTGCTGTGTTCGTTGACGCGGCCAACAGCGCACTGCGAGCGCTTAAGTTGTGTGCGCCCTATGATCTGCCACAAAACCTGTACAAGGGCGGCTGGGACCACATGGTCGTCCGATTTGACCCGCGGCGGATGTTCTGAACGGGGCCAGGGCAATAGCGGTCTGGTGCCAGCGTTGGCGCATGTCGTGGCGGAACAAGAACTGAGAGTGATCCGACGATGGCCTGTAAGACCACCCATTTGAGCCGCCGCCACGCGCTTGGCTATGCGGCTGGCGCTGGTGCTGCCCTCGCGTTGGCGCCGCTCTGTGCGCGAGCGCAGACGCGGGTGACCATCGATGAAGCAAACTTGCGGCCGCGTCCGATCGCGATCCCGACCATGCTTGGCGTCGATCCGGCTCTATCAAAGCGCATCGCGGAAGTTGTCGCCGACGACCTCAGGCGTTCGGGGCTGTTCAAGCCGCTTGACGAGGCCGCTTTCATTGAGCGGTTGCGCAGCATCGACGTTGCGCCACGGTTTGCGGATTGGCGCGCGGTCGGCGCCGAAGCGCTCGTTGCCGGTGAGATCGTTCCGCAAGGCGACACGCTTGTCGCCAGGTTCCGGGTCTGGGACACGGTGCTCGGCAAGCCGCTCACCGGACAGCAGTTGTCGACCGGCGCGGCCAATTGGCGGCGGATCGCGCATATGATCGCGGATCAGGTCTACGAGAAAATGACGCTGGAGAAGGGGTACTTCGACACCCGCGTCGTCTTCATCGATGAGACTGGCGATAAGCGGCGGCGGATCAAGCGCTTGGCCATCATGGATCAGGATGGCGCCAACGTCAGCTATCTGACGCGCGGGAATGAGTTGGTGCTGACGCCACGCTTCAGCCCAACCAGCCAAATGATCACGTTCATGTCCTACGCCAACGGACAGCCGCGCGTCGTGCTTTATGATTTGCGGACACAGCGCCGGCAGGTGGTTGGCGATTTCCCCAACATGACGTTTGCGCCGCGCTTTTCGCCTGACGGCAAACGCATCGTGATGAGCTTCCAACGCGGAAGCGAAAGCCGGCTTGTGGAAATGGAATTGGGCTCGCGCCAACTGCGGGCGCTGACGCAGGCCAATGCCATCGACACCGGACCATGCTTTTCGCCGGACGGGCGCTTTCTGTGCTTTGAATCCGACCGGACGGGAACGCAGCAGCTTTTCGTTATGCCGGCTGGTGGTGGGCGCGCCCAGCGTATCAGCTACGGCCAAGGCCGGTACTCAACCCCGGTTTGGTCTCCGCGCGGCGACGTGATTGCGTTCACGAAGCAGTATTCGGGTCGGTTCCTGATCGGCGTCATGAAGCCTGACGGAAGCGGCGAGCGCATCCTGACGGAAGGCTTTCATAACGAAGGGCCAACGTGGGCGCCCAACGGGCGGGTCTTGATGTTTTTCCGCGAAAGCCGCGGCGAAAACGGCGGTCCTCGGATCTATTCGGTGGACTTGACCGGCTATAATGAGCAGCAGATCCCAACGCCGTCGTTTGCATCCGATCCGGCCTGGTCGCCGCTGCTGAGCTAACGCAATGAGGCCCTCGGCCCGTCCGGGTATGATTCGGTGCCGCCGGGACTTCACGAGAGCGTGGCGCGGCGAGTCGGTACCTTGTCAGCTCCCCAATCGCTGAATTGCCGGGATAATGCGCTCGCCGATTTAAGGATCGTGGTATTTGCGCATCGCAGCCGCCGCAAATGCCGTCCAAATGGCCACAATTATTGATCTCGCACAGGACCCTGGGTACCGCATTACGTGGTTCTGCCGCGATCTGGCCTGCCCGTGAGGGACCTTTCTGGGGCATGGGTGAGCCTTTGGCGAAGCCAATAGGTCAATAAGGAGAGACTACGATGAAGGGCGCTATCGTTATCGCAGCTGTTGTCGCTGCTGTTGCTCTCGGTGCATGCCGCAAAGAAATGCGTCACACGCCGATGAAAGTCGGTGCTCCGGCTGTCGAGAAAAACGCTCAGTAAGCGATTTTTCGACTGGTTTCTTGATGAAACCACCAAGTTTCAACAGGGCTGCCGTTGCTACGGTGGCCCTGTTCCTGTTTTGAGGTGCCATCTTAAGGCCCGTGCCGGCGTGTTCGGGGACAGTTTCGTCAAGGTCTGGATTGCGCGTCACATTTTCGAGCGATCGCTGGCATAGCTGGAAAGCGTGTTGCGTGGAGGTGAGTCGTGAACGACGTGCCCTCCGGCATGCAAACGCCGAGAATTGGCGCAGGGGTGCGGGTTCAAGCTGGCGGTCTGAATGAATGCGCAGTTGCGTCATCGGCCCAGCAGCTTGGCGGAAACAACGATAGCAGGGACGGCGCCTTCTCAAGGGGCGCTTTGAGGGGATCAAGACATGCACGGATCCAGCAGAGCGGCGCTTCATCGCGCATCAACGGCGGTGCTGATCGCGCTGGTCGCCGTCCTCCCAGGCTGCGCGCAGAATTCTGGGCAAGCGCCAGGGGCCTCGTTGACAAGTGGCCGCACGGGCAACGGCGCGCCAGCCAAACCCGGTACGCGGCGCGACTTCGCGCAGAATGTCGGCGATCTCGTTTATTTCACGACCGACAGTACCGACCTCACGCCGGAGGCGCGTCAAACGCTGACGCAGCAGGCCCGGTGGCTCAATCAGTATCCGAAATACACGATCACTGTCGAAGGCCATGCCGACGAGCGCGGCACGCGTGAATACAACCTGGCGCTTGGCGCCCGCAGGGCAACGGCCGTGAAAACCTTCCTGTCGCGCCAAGGCGTCGATGCGCGTCGGATGCGGACCATCTCCTTTGGTAAGGAACGCCCGGTTGCGGTCTGTAACGACATCTCATGCTGGTCACAGAACCGCCGCGTCCAGACCGTTTTGAACAATCGAGGTGCCGGCAGCTAAGTGGCCGGTTGGCTGTCAAAAATAATCTGCTTCTCAACTGCTTGAGTGTTTCTCGTGACCAGCGACCTGTGTCGCTGGGGTGTTGCTATTGTGGATTGGTCAAGAGTGTTCACTGGCCATTCATCGCAAATTGGGCTACCTGTTGCCGCTATGCAGCCTTGCGCTGCCGACGATGGGGGACAGCATGCACACTGCGCTCAGGTCACCCGCACGGCGGGATCGGGGGGATCACGCTCGCGCTCATCCAATGCCACCGGTTGCAACGCTTTGCTGTGGTGCAATGGCTTTGCTCGTGCTCACGTTCATGGCTGCGCTTGATGCTCGCGCAGAGCGTGTCGGCGACTGGTCGACAGGCAGCGTGGTGTCGCAGGGGCATGCGGGGTATGTGATCGACGTTTCTGATCCAAGCCCCAATGATCGACACGTGCGTGAGCAGGCTGCGCAAAGCCTGTATGCGGACGCCAAGGCCTACGCCACGCTTGCGGAGTGGGAAGCTGCACAGCGTCTGCTCGAGGTCGTGATCAAGCGCTATCCGAAAACTGCTGCAGCTCACTCTGCCCGCAAAGATATGGCCGACATCGTCAAGCGGTTCTCGCTTACGGGATCGCGCTATGGCCTTGGGGTGAGAGCACCGCAGGGCATCGTGCCACGCCAGAAGCCGCCGCTTGCGGAACCGTTAGGGCAGGGCGCCGATGCCCGTGCGCCAGGCGATCGGCCGGAGCTCGACCGTGGGGCCTTACGCGCACCAGAAAAACGCCCTGACGATGCGTCGTCAAAATCAATGCGCCCGAACACGACTGACTCGGACAGAACTGACATGGGTCGCTGGTCAACGACCGTGGCGAAATCCGCGCCGGGTCCGCAAGAGAGATTGCGCACGATTGCCGGTGACCGTCTGTTTTTTGGCTCGCACAGCGCACAGGTCGGTCAGCGGGGCACCGCGGTGATCGTCGCGCAGGCGCGGTGGCTCAAGGCCAATGCCGATCTCGCTGTCACGGTGCACGGTCATGCTGATGAGCCGGGCGCCGACGCCGCTGCGAACCGTCGCATCTCCAAACAGCGGGCCGATGCGGTTAAGGCGCTCTTGATCACGCATGGCGTCGCCGCCCACCGGATCAAGATTGCAGCAAACGGTCGTTCGGTGCGGGTCGCGGTCTGCGACGCGCCGCTGTGCCAGGCTCAGAACCGCCGTGTCGAAGTTCGCGTGGCGCCGTTTGCGAAATCGGCAGCGTCCCGGTCTGCCCGGCGCTAAAGCGTGTCGCATGAAATGCGCCTCGCTTTCGCT
>CAZOGY010000177.1:0-4635 GCA_964579305.1 uncultured Hyphomicrobiaceae bacterium | reverse complement strand
GGCATTCAGTCGTTCGAGCCGACCTTGATCGAAGGCAAGTCCATCCAGCTTCACCCGCTCGTCTGCTCGGCCTTCAATGCCGACTTCGACGGTGACCAGATGGCCGTGCACGTGCCGCTCTCGCTGGAAGCCCAGCTTGAAGCGCGCGTGCTCATGATGTCGACGAACAACATTCTGCACCCCGCATCCGGCGCGCCGATCATCGTGCCGTCGCAGGACATCGTGCTCGGCCTCTACTACCTGTCGCTCATGAACGAAGGCGAGCCGGGCGAAGGCATGGTGTTCGCCAACGTCGATGAAGTGCACCACGCGCTCGAATCAAAAGCTGTGACGTTGCATGCCAAGGTCAAGGCACGGCTCAGCTTCGTTGACGATGACGGCAACCCCTACACCAAGGTCTACGACACGACGCCGGGCCGCATCATCCTGTCGGAAATGCTGCCGCGCGCACCGGGCATTGCCTATGAGCTGGTCGACACGCTTCTGACCAAGAAGTCGATTTCCAAGATGATCGACGCCGTCTACCGCAACTGCGGTCAGAAGGAATCGGTGATCTTTTGCGATCGCATCATGGCGCTCGGCTTCCAGCGCGCCTACCGCGCCGGCATTTCGTTCGGCAAGGACGACATGGTCGTGCCCGACACCAAGCGCGCGATCATGGCCGAGACCGAAGAGCAGGTCCGCGAGTTCCAGCAGCAATACGACGACGGCCTCATCACGCAGCTTGAGAAGTACAACAAGGTCGTTGACGCCTGGTCGAAGTGCACCGACCGGATCGCCAAGGAAATGATGGAGCGCATTTCCGCCGTCCAGAAAGACGAAACCGGGCGCACCAAGCCGGTCAACTCAATCTACATGATGAGCCACTCCGGCGCCCGTGGTTCGCCCACGCAGATGCGTCAGCTCGCGGCCATGCGCGGCCTGATGACAAAGCCGTCGGGCGAGATCATCGAAACGCCGATCAAGGCCAACTTTAAAGAGGGCTTGTCGGTGCTGGAGTACTTCAACTCCACCCACGGTGCGCGAAAGGGCCTTGCCGACACCGCTCTAAAAACGGCGAACTCGGGTTACCTCACCCGTCGTCTGGTGGACGTGGCGCAAGATTCCATCATCAACGAGCACGACTGCGGCACCGATGGCGGCCTCAACGTGCAGGCTGTCGTGGACGCTGGCCAAGTCCTGGTTTCGCTTGGCGCGCGTGTCCTCGGCCGCACCGCCGGCGAAGACATCAAGCATCCCGAAACGGGCGAACTGATCATCGCGCGCGGCGACTTGATTGAAGAGCGTCACTCCGATGCGATCGAAAAAGCAGGTCTTCAGGAAGCGCGCATCCGCTCGGTGCTGACCTGCGAGACCACCAACGGCGTCTGCGCCAAGTGCTATGGACGTGACCTTGCTCGCGGTACGCCGGTCAACATCGGCGAAGCGGTCGGCGTGATCGCAGCGCAGTCGATCGGTGAGCCCGGCACGCAGCTCACCATGCGCACGTTCCACATTGGTGGTGCTGCCCAGGTGGCCGACACGTCGTTCATGGAGAGCAACTTCAACGGCAAGATCGGCTTCAAGAACGCCATGGTCGTCACCAACAGCCAGGGCCACCTCATCGTGACCGGGCGCTCCATGGCGATCGTGATTACCGACCAGTCCGGCAAGGAACTGTCATCGCAAAAAATCGCCTACGGTTCGCGACTGCTGGTTGAAGAAGGCCAGGAGATCACGCGCGGCACGCGTCTGGCACAGTGGGACCCTTACACGCGACCGATCCTCACCGAGGTCGAAGGCTTCGTCGAATTCGAAGACATGGTCGAGAGCATCTCGATGCGTGAACAGACCGACGAAGTGAAGGGTACAACGAGCCGCGTCATCATCGATTGGCGTTCAAGCCCGCGCGGCGGCGATCTCAAGCCCGCCATCGTCGTCCAAGACCAGGACGGCAATCCGCTTCCGGTCGAGCGCGGCGGCGATGCCCGCTACCTCTTGCCGGTCGATGCGATCCTGTCCGTCGACCGCGGTGACAAGGTCGGCTCGGGCGACGTGCTTGCCCGTATCCCAGTCGCATCTGCCAAACAGTCCGACATCACCGGCGGTCTGCCGCGGGTCGCGGAGCTGTTTGAGGCGCGGCGTCCCAAGGATCACGCCATCATCGCTGAAATCTCAGGCACGGTGGAGTTTGGCAAGGATTACAAGAACAAGCAGCGCGTTGCGATCATCCCTGAGGATCCGGACGCCGATAAGGTCGAATACCTCATTCCGCGCGGCAAGACGCTGGCCGTGCAGAACGGCGACCGCATCGAACGCGGCGACTTCCTCTATGATGGTCTTCCAGCGCCACATGACATCCTTGCGATCAAGGGCGTTGAGGAGTTGGCCAACTACCTCATCAACGAGATCCAGGACGTCTACCGCCTGCAAGGTGTGACCATCAACGACAAGCACATCGAGGTGATCGTTCGCCAGATGTTGCAGAAGGTGGAAATCACCGACGTTGGCGAAACCGACATGATCAAAGGCGAGCAGATCGACCGGATCGAATTCGAAGATCGTAACCGGATTTTCGAAGACGCCGGCAAGCGGCCTGCTTCGGCAATGCCGGTCCTGCTTGGGATCACCAAGGCATCGCTTCAAACACGGTCGTTCATCTCCGCAGCCTCGTTCCAGGAGACAACGCGCGTTCTGACCGAAGCCTCGGTGCAAGGCAAAGTCGACACGCTTGATGGCTTGAAAGAAAACGTCATCGTCGGCCGGCTGATCCCGGCTGGCACCGGTGGCATGCTGCGGCGCCTGCGCAAGATCGCAGCCCGCCGCGACGATCTCATCGCCAAAGAGCGCGCCAAGATGGACGCGGCGATCGAAGGACCCGCAGGCGATGGTGCCGGCGCGCCACGCCGCCGCCGTCGTACAGACCAGGAAGCGGCCGAGTAATCAGACGCGCACAAACGTCGTCGATCGCTGCGACATTGCAGTTCACAGGAAGCGGGCGCCTCGGTGCCCGCTTCTTTTTATCGAGCCCGCGATTGCGGTCGGACGGTCGCCCGAAAAGACCGATGGCACGCAGGCCGGCGCGCACGTGATACCCAAACAGCGGACCTATTTGCGGGTACTTGCAAAAAAAGTTTCGTGGAGGGCCGCGAAATGGTTGACCGTTCACGTCTCGCTGTATAGGTTCCGCCCACTCATACGGCAGGCTGTCACGGGTTGAGGCGTCCTTAGGCGCCGGTACATGTGAAACGCTGCTGTCCGAACAAAAAACACACTCTGGTCCACGACAGCGTGATCTCGCGTTGTCCTCTGGTTATGCCGCGGGGCTGCGATGGCAGGGCCCGTGGTTTCGTTTTCAGTGCCCGCGCTGTCAGAGCGGTGAGGGCGCCCGATGGACGTGGTTGCATGCCGACGATTCAACAGCTCATCCGCAAGCCGCGCGAAAAGCAGCTGAAGCGGAACAAGGTTCCGGCAATGGAGGCGTGCCCGCACAAGCGCGGTGTTTGCACGCGCGTCTACACGACGACGCCGAAGAAACCGAACTCCGCTCTGCGTAAAGTCGCCAAGATCCGTTTGACCAACGGGTTTGAGGTGATTGGCTACATCCCTGGTGAGGGTCACAACCTGCAAGAGCACTCGGTTGTGCTGATCCGCGGTGGCCGCGTGAAAGATTTGCCAGGTGTTCGTTATCACATCGTGCGCGGTGTGCTCGATACACAGGGCGTCCAGAACCGGAAGCAGCGCCGCTCCAAATACGGTGCCAAGCGTCCGAAATAATCGTCGTTCTTGCCGAACCGCGGCTTGGTGCAAAGCCATTGCACCTATGCCGTAAAGTGCGAAGCGAGACTGGAAGGAATGAAGCGAGATGTCGCGTCGTCACAGCGCTGAAAAACGGGAAGTGATTCCCGATCCCAAGTTCAGCGACATTGTCATTTCGAAGTTCATGAACGCCGTGATGTACCAGGGCAAAAAGTCCGTGGCCGAGCGGATCGTTTATGGCGCGATGGATGACATGGAAGCGCGCGCCAAGCAGGACCCGCTCCAGCTCTTCCATCAGGCAATTGATAATGTCGCGCCGGCCGTTGAAGTGCGCTCACGCCGTGTCGGCGGCGCCACCTATCAGGTGCCGGTTGAGGTGCGACCTCAGCGCCGACAAGCACTTGCAATCCGGTGGTTGATTGCTGCAGCGCGCAACCGTAACGAGAACACGATGGTCGAGCGTCTGTCGGGCGAACTGCTCGACGCTGCGAACAATCGTGGCGCCGCTGTCAAGAAGCGTGAGGAGACGCACCGTATGGCGGAAGCCAACCGCGCCTTCTCGCACTACCGCTGGTAGGCCAGTATCTAACGCGACCCCTATTGGAGCAGTCCCATGGCGCGTGAATACGACATTGGTGATTATCGCAACTTCGGCATCATGGCTCACATCGATGCCGGCAAGACGACAACCACCGAGCGCATCCTTTACTACACGGGCAAGAGCCACAAGATCGGCGAAGTCCACGACGGCGCTGCGACCATGGACTGGATGGAGCAGGAGCAGGAGCGCGGCATCACGATCACGTCCGCTGCGACGACCTGTTTCTGGCAGGACAAGCGACTGAACATCATCGACACGCCGGGGCACGGCGTCTTCACGATCGAGTTCGAGAGTTC
>CAZOGY010000176.1:0-5233 GCA_964579305.1 uncultured Hyphomicrobiaceae bacterium | reverse complement strand
CGCGAAGGCAATGTGACCGCCAACGAAGCCTCACGTGTCCTGGAGCGAGGTTTGTTGCGGCTCGACCCGGAGCGTCACACCTGCCATTGGGACGAAAAACCAGTGACGCTGACGGTTACCGAATTCCTGATCCTCCAAGCGCTCGCAGCCAGGCCCGGCGTGGTCAAAACCCGCGACGCCTTGATGGACGCCGCCTATGATGATCAGGTCTACGTCGATGACCGAACGATCGACAGCCACATCAAGCGCTTGCGCAAGAAGTTCAAGCAAGTCGATGACAACTTCGATGTCATTGAAACGCTCTACGGCGTCGGCTACCGGTTCAAGGAAGTCTAGCGCCGTCGATGCGCGCCCCGCACAGATCAGGCGCAGCGCAGCACCGGCCCGGAAATCGCCGGTGTTGGCATCGGCCCCATTGTGCGCTGACGCCAACCTTGTTGTGCTGCGCCGACGCAAACCTCATTGTGCGCCGACGCAAAAATGTGTTGCGACGGCACAACACGAGACGGCGACAGCGTGAGACGGCCACATGTGGACGGTGCGTCTTTGCCCCGTCCCCGCCGCGATTGTGACACGCCCGCGCAGTTGAACGTTCACCGCCTGACGTCGTGCGATCGGCTAGGCCACGCGATCTGACTTCGCGAAATCGAAGACCGGGGGGAGAGCAAACATGGCGCTACCTGGTGAGCCAGGCTTGTTTGAACGACCGTCACTGCGCATCGTGAAAGACGTCTCGGTGCGCACTGCCGCACTGGCGGCCGATGGCGCACTAACGGCGCGAAATGTCTCCCGCCGAGCTGGCAACGAAGCCCTCACGCAGATCAAGCCTGCCTGGGCTTGGGTTGCCAATAGCTGGTTGGGCCGCACGATTTCGCGCAGCTTGCGCCGCCGGATCATGTTTTCCAACCTGATCGGCCTTGCGCTTCTCGTGTTCGGCTGGATCCTGCTGTCGCAGCAAAACATATGGCTGATCGACACCAAACGATCGGCGCTTGAGACCCAAGCACGGATCATCGCAGCAACCGTTTCAACAAGCGAGACACGCAGCGCACTCAATCCCGATGGCGCCCCCACCGACCCCTATGTCGACGTGCAGCCAACAGGTCCGCTCGACAGCAAACTCGGCCTTGCCGAGCTCGACCTTTCGATCAAACCCGAACGCGTGTCGCCAATCCTAAGCAACGTCATCAAAGGCACCGGCGTACGCGCACGGATCTATTCGCTCGACGGGCACCCGATCTTCGATTCCAATCATTTCGACTTGAACGACGGCATTTCGGGCCTGCGTCCGCAACCCGTTGGTCTTGACCAGAACGGCGAGGACAGCCCCCAGGTCAAGCCCAAAAACTTCTGGACGCGCGCGTTATCGTGGCGGGTTCAATCGGAATTGACGGTCTACGAAGACATTGAAGGCATCAATGGGCTGTCGTTCCGTGAGGTGCGCACCGCACTGGAAACCGGCGACGAGCAAGCCATGATCTTGATGACAAGCGACGGCGACCAGACCGTTGGCTATGTCGCGCCGATCAAGCTGCTCGACAAGGTCCAGGGCGTGTTGCTGCTATCGACCAAACCTGGCGAGATTGACGACCTTCTGTTTGATGAGCGTTCGCGCATTCTGCTTTTGGCGCTCCTTGCTTTTTGCGCGACGCTTGCCGTTTCGCTTCTGCTGGCCCAAACGGTGGCGGGCCCCATGCGTCGCCTGTCGGCGGCAGCCGAACGGGTCACGCAAGAAATCGGTGCCAGTGAAGAACTGCCGAAATTTCCCAATCGCGAGGACGAAATCGGCCAGTTGGCGCGGTCGTTCGCCACGATGACCGCAGCCTTGCGACGGCGAATCGAGGCAAGCGAGAAGTTCGCCGCCGACGTGGCCCACGAATTGAAGAACCCGCTGGCCGCTGCGCGGTCCACGGCCGAGTCGCTGACCTACGCCCGCACCGAGGCGCAACGCGACGACCTCGTCCAAACCATCACCGGCGAGCTTGCACGCCTCAATCGCCTCATCACGGATGTATCAAACGCCTCGCGCCTTGATGCGGAACTGGCGCGCCAGGAACTTGAGCCGACCAATATCGCAGTGGTGGCCCGCGGCGTTGTCGACACCTTCAGCGACTTGATCTCCGACGATCCGCGCAACTTAAGCGTCGTGTTCGATCTGCGCACGGGCAACACGCCGACGCTCGTGCGCGGACATGAGGGCCGGCTTGGCCAAGTCCTCACCAACCTGATCGACAACGCTTTATCGTTCTCGCCTGAGAACGGATCGGTGCGGCTTTCCCTATCTGAAACCAGGGACGGCAGCTTACAAATCGACATCGAAGACGATGGCCCTGGCATCGATGCGGGCAAGCTCGAAACCATCTTCACACGCTTTTACACGTTCCGCCCGACCGAAAACACAAGCCGCGGCGCCAACTCCGGCCTTGGTCTGTCGATTTCGCGTGAGATTATCGAGGCCCACGGCGGTCGCATCTGGGCCGAGAACCGTCCAGACCGCGGCGCACGTTTCACGATCCAGTTGCCGCGCGAGACAACGGCACGGCCGAACCGCTGGGTCGCGCGGCGCCCACAAACCAGCCCATGACCGCCGACAACAGCAAACCCGTACAGGACGCTCCGCACGCAGCAACCCAAGCGCCAACGGAAACGATGATCCACGCAACGGCTGTGGCCGTCGGCTCGGTTGCCTTTGCGATCCGTGGCCGATCCGGTGCCGGCAAGTCTGACCTGGCATTGCGCTGTTTGGCGCACCCGCCACTGCCCTTTGCCAAAAACCTTGCCGCCGGGGAATGCGCACGCCTCGTCAGTGACGATCAGTGCCTGGTCAGTCCCGGCTCTGACGGGCGCTTGCATATCCGCGCGCCCGATGCGATCGCGGGCCTCCTGGAAATCCGCGGTGTTGGCATCCACCAGATGCCGCATACACCGACCGCCCATTTACGCTTGCTGATTGATTTGGACACAGCACCGCCGGAACGCTTGCCCGATCCGCCATGGCGCGAGGAACATCTATGCGGCCGATCAATCCCGGTCGCCGATCTGGCGGGCGATGAGATCGCCGCCGCCACCAAAGCCCTGATTCTGCTGGACCGCGTCCTGGAGAACGACCGAACGTAAAAATCATCCGGCTTCCGCACCATCGCCTCAACTGAACGATGCACCCCCCAGCAAAACCAAGATCAAGGCGCGTGAACGCACGCGAACCTGAAACCATATCAGCGCCGCGTATAAGCCGCACGATTCAGCCCGTGACAGCCCTGAGGACACGAACGGTTGCGTTGCCCGGCCCGCGTGTGATCATCATGGCGAACGGTTATGTCACGTCCACGACTGGAGCCGCCACCATGATCGGCCTCGTGATCGTCACGCATGGCAGCCTCGCCGACGAGTTTCGCTTGGCGCTTGAGCATGTCGTGGGTCCTCAGGATCAGCTCGCAACGATCCCGATCGGTCCAAATGACGACATGACCGCACGCCGCACGCAGATCCTGGAGGCCGTTCGTTCAGTCGATACGGGCGACGGCGTGGTCATTCTCACCGACATGTTCGGCGGCACCCCATCGAACCTGGCGATTTCGGCGATGGACGATACCGGCTGCGAGGTTGTGGCCGGGGTCAACCTGCCGCTTCTGGTCAAGCTTGCCAGTGTGCGCGCAGACCACACCCGCGACGAAGCCGTTGCCCTGGCCCGCGAGGCCGGCCGCAAATATATGACTGTTGCAAGTCAGGTGCTTGCGGGCAGCGCAGAATAATCTCAAAGTTTGCTGCACTGCGGTCGGCCTTGTGATCTCGCCGGGCCGCGCCCACCAGCAGATCGGGTTGGTGCACGCCGCCCGCCGCGCAGCCAGAGGGATTGCTGCAATTGGACTGTGACAGCTCCGCCGGTGATCGGCACTCGCGCGTCGTGACAATCCGAAACGTAAAGGGCCTGCACGCACGCGCATCGGCCAAGTTC
The DNA here is from genome assembly GCA_964579305.1 of uncultured Hyphomicrobiaceae bacterium. Lineage (GTDB taxonomy): Bacteria > Pseudomonadota > Alphaproteobacteria > Rhizobiales > Hyphomicrobiaceae > JBCBWG01. The sequence goes on along the minus strand of CAZOGY010000176.1, from coordinate 1,278 downwards.
GTCAAATGCGCGGAGCGGTTCGCGGCCACCGTTGAGGTCCATAAGGATGGCCACGCCGTCTGCGCAACCTCGATCATGGGCCTGATGATGCTTGCTGCGGGCCCCGGCTGTAAGATTTCGCTCTGCGCCAACGGCCCCGACGCCACGGAAGCGGTTACCGCGCTTGCCGCGCTCGTGGAATGCGGCTTCGACGAAGAGTGCGTGTGAGGCCACTGACGGGCGGATGCGACATCACGACATAAAGATGTCTTTATGTGTCCTTGCCTCTCGCGATGCCGCAAGCTAAGACGCTGACAACGACGGCGATGTTCAGCGCGCCATCGGTGTGCTGCGCGTGACGAACACGGCGTGTTTGTCGGGGCCGGGACTGCGGCGGCCATCCTCACGGCTGCGCGCCGGCGCCGCTGCATTGCCATCGCCGCAGACATGCTTTGGGATCGACCGCCCCGCGCCGCCGCAAAGCACCGCTCCAGCAACGCAACAAGGAAACGGAAAACGCCATGTCCGACACGCAGGACTACGCCATTGCGGATATCTCGCTGGCCGACTACGGCCGCAAGGAACTGGATATTGCCGAGACCGAAATGCCGGGCCTGATGGCCTGCCGCGAAGAATTCGGCGACGCAAAGCCCCTCAAAGGTGCTCGCATCACCGGCTCGCTGCACATGACGATCCAGACCGGCGTGCTCATCGAAACGCTGACCGCGCTCGGCGCCGATGTCCGCTGGGCCTCCTGCAACATCTTCTCCACTCAGGACCACGCGGCGGCCGCGATCGCCAAAGCCGGCGTTCCCGTGTACGCCATCAAGGGCGAAAGCCTGGAAGACTATTGGAAATACACCGACGCCATCTTCCAGTGGCCGGACGGTCAGCCCACCAACATGATTCTCGACGATGGCGGCGACGCGACGATGTACATCTTGCTCGGCGCGCGCGCAGAAGCCGGTGAGGACGTGCTGTCGAACCCGGGCTCAGAGGAAGAAGAGTACCTCTTCGCCCAGATCAAGCGCCGGATGGAGGCAACGCCAGGCTTCTTTGCCAAACAGCGTGACGCGATCCGCGGCGTGACGGAAGAAACAACAACCGGCGTCAACCGGCTCTACCAGCTCCAAAAGGCCGGCCAGCTCCCATTCCCTGCGATCAACGTCAACGACAGCGTCACCAAATCGAAGTTCGACAATAAGTACGGCTGTAAGGAAAGCCTCGTTGATGGCATCCGCCGCGCAACCGACACCATGATGGCGGGCAAGGTCGCCGTTGTGTGCGGTTATGGCGACG
>CAZOGY010000175.1:0-5239 GCA_964579305.1 uncultured Hyphomicrobiaceae bacterium | reverse complement strand
CTAAAGCGCGGCGCATTTCATGAGGCACGCTTTAGCCTGACGGCTGAATCGAAAAAGGCCCAGTGGAAAGTTGGGCACAAGACAGAAACACGAGGCGCGGCCGCTGGCTGCGCCTTTTTTGTTGGCCGCAGGTTCGAAACGCACGCCTGTGCCCAATCGTCCGCCGCGCCCATTCATCCGCTTGAATGGACAATCCTGCAGCCGTCTTCAAAGCTCGTTAGGTTTTGGCCCGTAACGTCTGAGGCGATCGGCGGTGATATGGGCGACGACCAATCGACCACCGCGTTAGTCAGTAGTCCCGGACCCGGTTGTCGACGTGAGCCGCAGCGAAAGCAACATTGCCGTGTCGAACGCTACGTTCGGCTGGTCGCCGGCCGGTACCAAACCGAGCCAAGCGCCGGTCTGTCCGGTCGCAGAGGTGCTCGACAATAATCGGCTCGCTGAACAACCTGGACGCAGTTGGGCCCTGGCCGGCACATCGACCACCTGTCCGGAAATCGCCTACATCTGGGATTTTTACACAGACCAGATCACGTGGGAGAGCCAGGCGGCGCCCGTCCTTGGGCTGCCGGACACCGACGCCATCACACGCGGCGAGTTCTATCGCTCCCTGATCGCGCCAGAACACCTCGCCCGGCAGGCCTCAGCAACGCGGCGTTGCATGATTGAAGACACCGGCCACGGCGTACCCTACCGCATCTCATACCGTTTGCTGGTCGGCGCAAACCGCAATCTTCGCAATCTGTGGGTCGAAGACTACGGCCGCTGGTGGGCCGGACCGACCGGTCAGCCCGCCCGCGCGCGCGGCGTATTGCGGATCCACGGCGCCACGCGCCCGGACGTGCCGAGCGCGGATGCCGATGAATACGATCACCTCACAGGCCAGTTGAGCCGCGCACGCCTGACCGATGCGATGACGGCCATGCTGGAGCGGGCGGCGACGACAGGCCAGAGCTTCGCCTTCTTGATGATCGGGATCGACGGCCTCGATCGCATTGTGTCCCATTGCGACGCCGAGGTGGGTGACCGGATTGTCCTGCGCATCTCACGTGCGATCCGCAAGAATCTCCGCAGCAGCGACATTCTCGGCCGCTATTCCCCCTGCAAGTTCGGCGTGATCTTGAATGATTGCGACGCAGCCGCCATGACCACTGCGGCAAGCCGATTGCACGACGCCGTCCGCCATACGATCAAATCGACCGCGGCTGCCGAATTCACACATCAGGTCAGCATTGGTGGCGTGGCACTTCCCGAAGCCGCCGACAGCGTGAACGGGGCGTTCATGTGTGCCCTGCGGGCGCTTGAAGCCGCCCGTGACCAATGCTCCAGCGATTGCGTCGTCTTCAATGCCGTTGAAGAAAACGCCCGCGATGCACGGTTGCGCGAGAGCGTTTCGCGCGTACGCAAAGCGTTGAGCGATGACCGTTTGGAGCTGCATCTCCAGCCGATCGTTGCCGCAAAGACCCGCGAGATCATGTGCTACGAAGCGTTGATACGGATACGCACGGGCGATGGGCGGGTGATTTCAGCCGGTGAGTTCGTTGCCGATGCAGAAACGGTAGGCTTGTCCGGCGCCTTGGACCGCCGCGCGCTTCAGTTGGCCCTGAATGCCCTGAACCGTGATCCAAATTTGCGGCTGTCGATGAACATCTCGGCGCGGACGTGCTCAGACCCGGCCTGGATGGAAATCCTGAAGTCGGCGCTTGCGGCAATGCCGAGCCTCAATCAACGCCTGCTGATCGAGATCACCGAGACGACGACATTCGACGACATTGCCACCGGCACAGGGTTCGTCGATACGCTCAAACAGCTCGGCTGCCGCGTCGCCATTGACGACTTCGGCACCGGTTATGCGTCGTTCGCGACGGTCAAACATCTCGCGGTCGACGTGCTGAAGATCGACGGCAGCTTCATTCGCAACATTCTGAACGATCCCGCTGACCAGGCATTCACGCGCAGCATGGTCGCGTTGGCCGACGCGCTCGGCCTGGAAACGGTCGCCGAGTGGGTCAGCGACGACGAAACCGCGCGATTTGTTGAGGAGCTCGGCGTTTCAGCCCTGCAAGGGTTCTATTTCGGCCGCCCGATGCTTGCCCAAGACGTCCTGTCTGCCCGCATTGGAGATGGTCCATTGTCCGAAGCCGTCAGCCAGCCGGATAAGATCGCGGCGAACGGCTGAAACGCCGGCGACGCGCGAGCCGTCTACAGCCCACGCTTCGCGCACAAAGCGAAAAACGGGCCGCGCTTGATCCCAATCACGATCGCGATTGCGCGATTTGCTCAATCTTGCGCTGCATCTCGGCCAGTTGTCCGCGCAATTCCGCAAGCTCCGGGCTCTCCACACGGCGATCGCTTGGTTGTGCCTCGCCCGATTGGCCCGCCGCTGGACGCTGAGCGCTGCTGTCTGCATCCCGCGGCGGATGTGCGCCCGCTTGCGCTTGATCTGGCTGTCGCTGAGCCCCGCGCTCGGACGCAGTGCCGGTTTGGTCTTGATCATCGGTCCCGGAAGCCGGTTGTGCCGACTGCGGAATATGCGGCGTCCAAACCGACATCGCTTGTTCAAAAAGCGCAAGATTTTTTCGCGCTTGCTCCCGATAAGCGTCGAATGTTGCTGGCCCCCACGATTGCGCCATTTGATTGCGATACCGATGTTGTTCGCGGGTCAGCGTTTCCAGGCTCATTTGGAGGTAGCTGGGAACAATGCGCCCAAATCCGATATCGTCATAAAAACGGATCAGCTGTCGAAGAAACGGGATCGGCAGCAGATTAGGACCGTTCGACCGGCTTTCCTGCTCAACAATGATCTGGGTCAGGACAGAATGGGTCAGGTCGTCGCCGGACTTGGCGTCCTGGACAACAAAATCCCTGTCGGACCGGACCATTGCGGCCAAGTCTTCAAGGGTAACGTATGTGCTCGTTTCCGTATTATAGAGGCGCCGGTTAGCATATTTTTTCACTATAACCGGGCTTTGTTGCTTTCCCTTCGGATCAGGCCGATCGAGCATTTTGCGAATCCAAGCGGTCGAGTCTTCAGGTGGTCGAAAGATTTCCTTGAGTGGGAAACATAACACACTCGGCTTGCGTGGTTCTACGGATTTGTTGCTTTTTTTGGCAGCGCACAATCACGATTGCGCGGTTGTGACGGTTCGTTCGGTTTTGAAAGCACGCAATCACGCTTCGTCGCTGGCCGCTGGCGGGCGATGGCGCTGTATTGTCGCTTGGCCGCTGGCCTGTGAGCTTTGTGTTAGCGGTTTGTCGCGATTGCCGCCCCTTTTCCGCCCGCCTATCGTCGCGGCCATCGCACGGGGAGCGTGCGCGCATGGCGTCGATCGCATTTCGTGGCACGGCGCTGACTGGCGTACATCGCATTCTCTTAGTGTGGGTCAGCGTGATGCAGCGCGACGTGCGCGGCGACGCGGACCCAGGCCGCGCGCCCCTTGATCGACGGCGCCATCGAACTTGAGTGACGACGTTCCACACCCCGGCTACTTCACCAGCGAGGATCTTCATGAGCGATGCGAACAATACGGTTGTGATCGCGAGCGCAGCCCGCACACCTGTCGGTGCGTTCGGCGGCGCCCTGTCCACGGTCTCAGCCCATGATCTGGGCACGGTTGCGATCAAGGCCGCGATGGAGCGCGCCGGTATCACAGCCCAAGACGTGCATGAAGTTGTGATGGGCCAGGTTCTCGCCGCCGGCCAGGGCCAGAACCCGGCGCGTCAGGCATCCGTCAACGCTGGCATTCCGGTTGAAAGCCCGGCCTGGAACATGAACCAGCTTTGCGGCTCCGGTCTGCGCGCGGTGGCACTGGGCGCCCAGCAGATCCAGATGGGCGACAGCGGCATCGTCGTTGCTGGCGGTCAGGAAAACATGAGCATGGCGCCGCATTGTGCCCAACTGCGTACCGGCCAGAAAATGGGCGACTTGCAGTTCATCGACACCATGATCAAAGACGGCCTGTGGGACGCCTTTAACGGCTATCACATGGGCACGACGGCTGAGAACGTCGCCCGGCAGTATCAAATCACGCGCGAAGAGCAGGACGCCTTCGCCGTCGCCTCGCAAAACAAAGCCGAAGCCGCTCAGAAAGCCGGCAAGTTCAAGGACGAGATCACGCCCGTGACGATCTCGACCCGCAAAGGCGATGTGGTTGTCGAGGACGATGAGTACATCCGCCACGGCGCAACGATGGACAGCGTCGCCAAATTGCGCCCGGCCTTCTCAAAGGACGGAACGGTCACGGCGGGCAATGCGTCGGGCATCAACGATGGTGCCGCAGCCGTCGTCTTGATGACCGCCGCCGAGGCCGAAAAGCGCGGGATCACGCCGTTGGCCCGCATCGTGTCGTGGGCACATGCCGGCGTTGACCCAGCGATCATGGGCACGGGCCCGATCCCGGCATCCAAAAAGGCGCTCGAAAAAGCGGGCTGGTCGGTCGAAGATCTCGACCTGATCGAAGCCAACGAAGCTTTCGCGGCGCAGGCGATCTCGGTGAACAAGGGCCTTGGCCTCGACACTGAAAAGGTCAACGTCAACGGCGGCGCCATCGCGCTTGGCCACCCCATCGGCGCATCCGGCGCCCGCGTTCTCAACACGCTGCTGTTCGAAATGCAGCGCCGCGACGCCAAAAAAGGTCTCGCCACGCTTTGCATCGGCGGCGGCATGGGCGTCGCCATGTGCGTTCAGCGCGACTGATCGGCCCAAGCAGCGCCCGGTGCCGCAACATGATGGCGCCGGGCCGCAGACAATAACAAATGACGAGCGAGGAGACGGATATGGGACGGGTTGCGATCGTCACCGGGGGAACACGCGGCATCGGTGCGGAAATCTCAAAGACGCTGAAAGCTGCCGGTTATAATGTCGCCGCCAACTACGCGGGCAATGATGAAGCGGCCAACAAGTTCAAGGACGAGACCGGCATCGCCGTCTTCAAATGGTCCGTTGCCGACTACGATGCCTGCACCGCCGGCATTGCCCAGGTCGAGCAGGCGATGGGTGCTCCCGTTGATATCCTGGTCAACAACGCCGGCATCACGCGTGACGCGCCGTTCCACCGCATGACACGCGAAAACTGGAACGACGTGATCAACACCAACCTCAGCGGCATCTTCAACATGACGCATCCGCTGTGGCCAGGCATGCGTGAGCGCAAGTTCGGACGCGTCGTAAATATCTCGTCGATCAACGGCCAGAAAGGCCAGTTCGCCCAGGCCAACTATTCAGCCGCCAAAGCAGGTG
>CAZOGY010000174.1:0-5277 GCA_964579305.1 uncultured Hyphomicrobiaceae bacterium | reverse complement strand
GTAGCCGGCGAACGTGACGTCCAATCCGGCCATCCGCGCGGCCTCGCCGGCCCGCAAAATGCGCTGGTCACGGGCGATTTCGGAAAGACTGGCGTGGCACAGCCGCAGTTTTGAAGTAGGTGCCAAGCCTGACATCCCCTTTAAACCACACAAATTCAGCGACGACCCGTCCAAGCGCTCCGATCACCCCTTCCACCGGGTGACGCAGGCGTTCAGGTATGACCCGCGTTAGGCGCCGGCCATCGCCGTTTTCACAGCGTTGATGACGCGCTCTTGATCGTCTGTCGTCAGGTAGGGGTGCATCGGCAGGCTGAGCACGGTTTCCGACAGCGCTTCGGATACCGACAAACCGGTCGCGGGTACAGGGAAGTTGCGATAGGCCGTTTGATGATGCAGCGGCTTTGGATAATAGATCGCGGTTGGAATGCCCGCATCCTTCAAAAACTGAGCCATCTGGGATCTGCGCGCTGCGGGAACTTGCAATGTGTATTGCGCCCAAACAGATGTCAGCCCGTCAGGGATGTGCGGTATCACAAGGCCGGGCACGCCCTCAAAACCAGCGTGATAACGGCGCGCCACCGCGTCCCGCGCGATGATTTCGTCTGGGAAGATCTTGAGCTTTTCAATCAGGATCGCTGCCTGAAGTGTGTCGAGCCTGGCGTTGAGACCGATGCGCACGTTGTCGTATTTTTCGGTGCCCTTGCCGTGCACACGGATGCTGTCCATGGCCTCGGCCAATGCCGCATCCTCGGTGAAGATCGCGCCGCCATCGCCATAGCAACCAAGTGGTTTGGCTGGAAAAAAACTTGTCGTGGTTGCAAGCCCGAAGGTGCCGACGTTGCGGCCGTGGTAGCAGGCGCCGAAACTTTGCGCGGCATCGGCCAGGACCCACATGTCATGGGCCACGGCGAACGCTTCGATCGCATCGTAATCGGCGGGCTGGCCAAAGAGATCGACTGCGATGATGGCCCGCGGCGTCAGACCGTGCGCTCTTGCGGTGGTGAGCGCCTCGGGAAGTTTCTCAACGTCCAGGTTGAATGTGTCGGGCCGGACATCGACGAAGACCGGCGTGGCTCCGATCAGTGCGATCACTTCCGGCGTTGCCGTGAACGTGAAGGCCGGGCAGATCACGGCATCCCCAGGACCAAGGCCCTTGGCCATCATGACCATCAACAGGGCATCGGTTCCGTTCGAGCAAGACACAACGTGGGATGCGCCGCAAAACGCACCAAGATCGCCCTCAAGCGTCGCGACCTCCGGACCCATGATGTAGCGGCCGTGGGCCAGCACTTGGCGCATGGCCTCATCGATCTGCGGTCGAATGCGCGCCTGCTGGGCTTCGAGGTCAATGAGCGCGAGGGGGCGTTGGGCTGGACCGGCGGCGTCAGTCACCCTGAGGCTCGAGGTGGTCATGGCCGATTTCCTTATAGCGGCTCTGGTCAATGGGGCAGACGAGATCAGCACCCAGCCGCGCCCCGGCCCGGCTGATCCAGCCCAAGCGGCGGGCTGGCACACCCGCCATCAACGCATAGGCTGGGACATCCCCGGTGACGACGGCGCCGGCGGCTACAAAACAATATTCGCCAAGCGTGTGGCCACAAACGATCGTTGCGTTGGCGCCAATCGATGCACCACGGCGTACCAGCGTTTTGCGAAACTCCGATTTCCGCTCGATTTCAGAACGCGGATTATTGACGTTTGTGAAGACGCATGATGGGCCGCAGAAGACGCCGTCTTCGATTTCGACGCCTTCGTAGACCGACACGTTGTTCTGGATCTTGACGTTGTTGCCGATGCGCACGCGCGGGCCGACCACAACGTTCTGACCAAGCGAGCAGTTGGTGCCGATTTCGACGTCAGCCAGAACATGACTGAAATGCCAAATCCTGGTCCCGGCGCCGATTTGCACGGGATCATCGACATAGGCGCTTTCATGCAGCCGCACGCCGGGAAAGCGGTCGTCCTCGATAATCTGTTCGGCTACGGGTGGACGCCGCACATCAAGCCTCTTGGTAACGGGCAACCGTGGGATGGCGCTCGCCATCGGTCGTTAAGGGCTGATGACGAAAGCGCGAGACGATCTCAATGCACGGGCGGGCGACATCAAGGCCAAATCCGTTGCCAGCCAGCACTTCCTGATAGCTGACGGTATGCAGATCGGTGAAGCCTTCGGAAAACTCGACCTCTTCACCGTCTACCGTGATTGAGCGGAACGTTGTTTTCACACCTTTGACCGCCTCCGGAAGATCGCTGGAATCAACCGACAGGAACCAGCGCACATCGGCGTTTTCCAGTTCCAGGAAACCGGCTGCGCGTTCGGGCTGGCGCAAATGCGCGAGCGAAGTCTTTGCGGGTCCAAAGATGAATTGAAGCATATCAAAAAAGTGGATGCCAATATTGGTGGCAACGCCGCCTGATTTATCTTCATCGCCTTTCCACGAGGCGTGATACCAGCGCCCGCGCGACGTTATGTAGGTCAGGTCGACGGCGTGCCGTTTGCCCGGTTGCGCTTCGACGCGGGCCTTCAGGTCGGTAATCGTCTTATGGAGGCGCAACTGAAGGATCGTGTTGATCCGCCGGCCGGTTTCCGATTCGATTTCCGCCAATTCATCGAGTTCTGCCGGATCGAGCACGAGCGGCTTTTCGCAAATTGCTTCGGCCCCGGCGCGCAGGGCGAATGCGATGTGCGGTGTGTGCAGATGGTTTGGCGAGCAAATCCCGACGTGGGATATCGGCGTGCCCGCGCGTTTCAGACGGTGGACGTGGCGCTCGAATTGCTCAAAGTCGGTGTAGAAATCCGCGTTTGGAAAATGGCTGTCGATAATTCCAACCGAATCGTTGGGATCGAATGCGACTTTCAGGTCGCCGCCGGTGTCCTTGATGGCGCGCATATGCCGTGGAGCGATATACCCGGCTGCGCCGATCAGTGCGAAATTCGTCATGGCTGCCACCCTGTCCCGATGCGGCCGGTCGCGTGAACGCGCGCCGCGATGCCGCCGTGCCGGCGATATGTTTGCCCCGGCCCAATCGCGACGACCACGGCGCCATCAGACCTAAAGCAATATCCGATCTTACGGAATCGCTTTGCGACTGAAAGATCGGATGAGATTGCTCTATTTCCAACCTGATAGAGCATCGGTATTCGACCACTTGACCGCACAGGCGGTCACGGATCGTCGAATGATGCTCTAGGCGGCGATGGCGTTGAGGTCACCGTGGCGTCGTGCCGCTTGCGCGCGTCAGTCGAGCGATCAGGCCTTGATGATGTTGTCGCCCGTCAGGCCCGACTTTGCACAGGCGTTGCGCGTATCAACGACGACTTTGCCGTGGTCGGCAATGGCTGCGTAATCGACACCGTCGTGATCGGTGGCGATCAGGACGGCGTCGTAACCAGCAATGGCTTCAGGCGTCAGCTCTACGGATTTGCGGCCGGCCAATGCGGCGTGTTCGCGCGTGCGCGGTATGACGGGAATGAAGGGGTCGTGGAAGTCCACGGTTCCGCCGCGCTCTTCGATCATTTCAATGAGACGCAGCGATGGGCTTTCGCGCATGTCGTCGACGTTCTTTTTGTAGGCAACGCCGAGCATTAAGATCCGCGCGCCGTTGAGGCCGCGTTGGGCATGGTCATCGAGCGCCTGCAGGAGACGTGCAACGACGTAATGCGGCATGGAGGAGTTGATCTGGCCGGCAAGCTCAATGAAGCGCGTTGTGATTTCGAATTCGCGCGCTTTCCAGGTCAGGTAGAACGGATCGATTGGAATGCAGTGGCCGCCGAGACCAGGTCCCGGATAAAACGGCATGAAGCCGAACGGCTTGGTCTTGGCGGCGTCGATGACTTCCCAGACGTCGATGCCCATCCGGTCGTAAACAATCTTCAGTTCGTTCACCAAGGCGATGTTGACGGCACGAAAGATGTTTTCCGTCAGCTTGGCAGCTTCGGCCGTCGATGGCGTTGAGACGGGCACCGTCGTATCGACGAATGCGCCGTAGATTGCGCGCGCCAGTTCAAGTGCGGCCGGGCCATCGCCACCAACGACCTTGGGGATCGTCGACGTCCCGAAATCCTGGTTGGCTGGATCTTCGCGTTCGGGCGAATAGGCCAGATAGAAATCCTCGCCGCTTGTCAGGCCGCTGGCCTCAAGTGCCGGCTTCATGATTTCCATCGTCGTGCCAGGCCACGTCGTCGATTCAAGGACGACAAGCTGTCCAGGCCGCAAGTGTTTTGCGATGGTTTCGGTCGTGGCGACAACGAACGACAGGTCCGGTTCGCGGTTGCGGGTCAACGGTGTGGGGACGGCGATGAGGATTGAGTCGCACTCAGAAAGGCGCGCGAAATCAGCCGTTGCAACGAAGCGATCATCAGCACGCGCGGCTGCGATCGCAGCGTTTGGGATGTGTTTGATGGAGCTCTTGCCATCATTCAGGTCGCCGACGCGGGCTTCGTCAATATCAAAGCCAAGTACCGGGAAACCGGCATGCACGGCAGCCAGCATGAGCGGAATACCGACGTAACCAAGGCCGATGATCCCAACCTTGTGCGTCCTGGTTTCAACGGCCTTTAAGAGCGCCTTGAGCCTGTCGTCTGACATGATGCTGGCATCCCGCTACATCTGGTTGTCTTTATTCCACGCCGTCCGGGACGCGCCAAAAGCGTTATGCGACGTCTTTCTGGATCACGTCGATCAGCGCTGAAACGCGGTAGTCGCTGTAATCCTCGTCGATCGACGGCAGCTTGGCGCCTAACCGCGTTTCGAGCTTGAACAGAAAGTTCATGGTGTCCAGCGAATCGAGCAGACCATCGCCAACAAGATCAACACTCTCATCGGTGACAGGCTGAGCGCGCGGTACGGTTTCGGCCACGGCCGCTTGGATGTGTCCAAAAGCTTCTTCTCGGGTCATCACGTTCCTCGCAGCGACGTTTGTCAGGCACCTCAAGACAGGCGCGCGCGGGCGTCAGAATTGCGACTGTTGCCGTTCCCGCACAACGCGCCAGCGCCATAGCCCTCAACCGGACACTGGCCGGACATACGCGATCCAACGCAGGTTTTGTCAAGCAGCGGCGCGCCAAGACGGCCCGCGCAGCAAATCGGCCACAGCGGCGAGTGCCGTTGGTTGGACGGCGTAGCGGGGCATCAGGCCATCCGACAGCGGTTTCATCGCACGCCATGATTCTGGCGATGGCATCCATGCGGCGCGGTCGTATGCGGCCTTCAAAATTTTCACCGTTGACAATCTACGTCCATGGGCACATAAATTGTCAGGCATGACAAACAAGGG
>CAZOGY010000173.1:1763-5324 GCA_964579305.1 uncultured Hyphomicrobiaceae bacterium | reverse complement strand
GGTCATGTCGCGCTGCATGCATTCTTCGGTGTCGTACTTTGGCGGCTCAAAAACGAAGCGCACAAACTCGAGTGTCGACTTGCCCGAGAAGTCCGAGATCGGGAAGACCGACTTGAACACGGCCTGCAGACCTTCTTCCGGCCGGCCACCTTCGGGCTCCTTGACCATCAGGAAGTCATCATACGATGTCTTTTGAACCTCAATGAGGTTCGGCATCGCGGCGATCTCGTTGAGCTTGCCGAAATGCTTGCGAATCCGCGTGCGGCCAGAGAATGTGACTGCCATGATCGCTCCTTGTGCGCTCGACGCCTGTGCGACGCAGGTCCGCCAGTTGACCTGAGATCGCCATGCGCCCCTGGAACACGGTTGGGCCGACCGGTTCCGATTGCCCCGCTCTTACCGGGCCGTCTTGTCGCACCGCTGAGCCCCCGCCCGAAGGCCGCCGCGGTCGATTTCAAAACGGCTTGCCGGAGCACCGCGCGAGAGCTGAACTCCCACCGGACCTCCGGGAAACCGTTTGGCGCGCGCTGGATTTTTCACCCGGCGTGCTGACGCGTTCTACAAACGCCAATAGCGCTCGCTGCGTCACCTATTTGGTTCGCAACGTGCGTTCGTAATGCCGTGATGTCGCTCAATTGTGCCGTGGTTCACCCCTTGGCGCCGCAATGCATAGATTGCGATCGATGGTCTTGCCGTCAATATGTTGCACATCCAGCCAGCGATTTCACCCGTGCGGCGCGTTGTAGCGCACAACCAGCCAACGCCAACTGGAAAACACGGGCCGGAACGGACTGAAACGCCGGACCGGCCCGCCGATGTTACTTGAGTTCGACGGTTGCGCCGACGTCTTCAAGCTTCTTCTTGAGCTCTTCGGCTTCGGCCTTGTCTGCAGCTTCTTTGACCGCTTTGCCGCCGGCTTCAACAAGCTCCTTGGCTTCCTTCAGGCCAAGCCCCGTGATCGCGCGGACTTCTTTAATGACGTTGATCTTCTTGTCGCCGGCGGCAACCAGGATCACGTCGAACTCGGTCTTTTCTTCTGCAGCCGGCGCAGCTTCACCGCCGGCACCAGGCATCGCGCCCGGCATCGGCATCATCATGCCGCCGCCCGACGCCGCCGAAACGCCCCACTCGTCTTCCAGTTTCTTGACCAGGTCGGCGACTTCCAGAACCGTCAGCGAAGACAGCTCTTCGTAAAGTTTTTCGATACGTTCTGACATTTTCGTTCCTCAAGCTTCGATTGTTGCAAGCCCTGTAGCGCGCGTGACGCAAGTGCCTCAGGCCGCTTCCTGTTTCGCCTTGTAGGCGGCCAGAACCCCGATGAGGTTCGCGGCCGGCGCGTTGAGCTGACGTGCAAGCTTGTTGCCCGGCTCGTTGAGCGTGCGGGCCAGCTTGGACGCCGGCGCGTTGAGGGTCCCAAGGAGTTTGGCGCGCATTTCCTCGATGCTTGGCATCTTGGCAAGCGCTTCCACTCCCTTGGCGTCCAAAGTGGTCTTGCCGAGAATGCCGCCGATGACGACGAGCTTGTCGTTATCTTTGGCAAATTCGGTCAGGATCTTTGGTGCTGCCACCGGGTCCTCTGCGAACGCAATTCCCGTCGGCTCGACGAACATGTCGCGAGCTGATGGAACTTCCACGTTCTCAAGCGCGATCTTGGCGAGACGGTTCTTTGTGACCTTGAACCGGGCTCCGGACGCCTTGAGGCGACCCCGGAGATCGGAGATCTCGGCCACAGTCATGCCGGTGTACCGTGCAACGACCACGGACCCCGACTGGGCGAAAATCGAGCCGAGCGCGTCGACCATTTCCACCTTTTGGGCTCTATCCACCGTTCTCTTCCCAAGTGAGGAGCGGCATGGGCCTACCCCGCGCCACCCCGGTTCACGACCTTGGCCCCGTCAGGTGTTCCCACCGTCGAAGGCCGCTCTCGATCTGTCCCGAGGCGTCGCAGGATGTGCCCGCTTTTCGAAGCTTCAGGCGCATCCAGTTTCCACCCCGTCTATGGCAGGACGCTTAGGCCGTTGGCTGTGCGCTTACGCGACCGCCTTGGGCGCCCACCGTCTCGGACAGTGTGCAGCGCGTACAAAAGCGGTCGAACGACCGTTCCTGTACGCACCGATCCGGGCTCATCACCCGGAATCGCTTTGCAGCAGCCGCATTCATTCGGCTGCAGATTATCTAAATGCCAAATCAGTTGGCAGCGGCACTCCCAGCGACCGCGTTGTGGTCAAGCCGTACACCAGGGCCCATGGTCGATTTGATCGATACACGTTTAATGTACGTGCCCTTTGCACCGGATGGCTTGGCGCGGTTCACGGCGTCGACGAACGCCTGGATGTTCTCGACCAGCTGGTCGGCGGAAAAGCTGATTTTGCCGACGCCGGCGTGCACGATGCCGGCTTTTTCTACGCGGAATTCAACAGCGCCGCCCTTGGCGTCTTTGACCGCATTGGCCACGTCCATGGTCACCGTGCCAACGCGCGGGTTCGGCATCAGGCCGCGCGGGCCCAGAACCTTACCGAGGCGCCCGACAAGCGCCATCATGTCCGGGCTCGCGATGCACCGGTCGAAGTTGATATTGCCGCCCTGGACCTGCTCAACGAGGTCCTCAGCGCCGACAATGTCCGCACCGGCCTCCTTGGCCTCCTCGGCTTTATCCCCGCGCGCGAACACCGCCACACGCACCGACCGGCCAGAACCGTTGGGCAAGTTGCAGACACCGCGCACCATTTGGTCGGCGTGCTTGGGATCGACGCCCAGGTTGAGCGCGATCTCCACGGTCTCATCGAACTTGCGTTTGACGTCGTCGCGCGTCGCAAGCTGTTTGACCAGTTCCACGCCCTCGTCGAGCGCGTAGAGTTTGGAGCGATTGACGCCCTCACGGGCCTTGCGAATTTTCTTTGCTGCAGCAGACATCGCTTATTCCCCCGTCACCTGAAGACCCATCGAACGCGCCGAGCCGGCAATCGTGCGCGCGGCCTGTTCGACATCGTCGGTGTTGAGGTCAGCCATCTTTGCTTGGGCGATCTCGCGGACCTGATCCATCGTCACCGAACCGGCCACCGCGCGGCCTGGCTCCTTGGAGCCGGAATTGATCTTGGCGGCTTTCTTGAGAAAGAACGACGCTGGCGGCGTCTTCATCTCAAACGTGAACGAGCGATCCGCGTAGACTGCGATCTTCACTGGAATCGGCGTGCCTTGTTCCATGTCCTTCGTCTTGGCGTTGAACGCCTTGCAGAATTCCATGATGTTAACGCCGCGTTGACCCAAGGCGGGGCCGATCGGCGGAGACGGGTTGGCCTGACCTGCAGCCACCTGCAGGTTGATATAGCCGGTTAACTTTTTTGCCATGCTGCGTCCCTTGCGGTTGAGCCCGCCGAAACGGGCTTGAAGGTCGCGGTGAACGGGCCGGCACAGCCCTACCGCGAGGTCAGAGTTTGCGTTCCCCAACATCGCTGCCGCGTGTTGAAGAGTGTTGTTTGCTCAACATCGCTGCCGCGTGTTGAAGGGTGTTGTTTGCTCAACATCGCTGCCGCGTGTTGAAGGGTGTTGTTTGCTCAACAT
>CAZOGY010000173.1:0-1663 GCA_964579305.1 uncultured Hyphomicrobiaceae bacterium | reverse complement strand
GTGTTGTTTGCTCAACATCGCTGCCGCGTGTTGAAGGATTGAGAAACTCGGAGCTGCGTGACGACGGCTCAGTGCGCGACGGCGGCGTGTTCGGGTGCCGAAATCACCGCCGAGCCGACCCTATTGGCCTCTCGCTCATCGCGCTTCGCTGTGCCCACGTTCACTCAGCAACCTTCTCGACCTGGTTGAATTCCAATTCGACCTTGGTTGGCCGGCCGAAAATCGACACCGCAACCTTCAAGCGCTCGCGTTCGTTGTCGACCTCTTCGACCGTGCCGTTAAACGATGCAAAGGGGCCCTCGGCGACCGTCACCTGCTCGCCCACTTCGAAGATAATCGTCGATTTCGGCCGCTCGATCCCCTCTTGAACTTGGTTGAGGATCCTTGCTGCCTCGTGGTCCGGGATCGGCATCGGCTTGTTGTCGGCGCCGAGAAAGCCGGTGACCTTGGGCACGTTCTTGATCATCACGTGGACCTTGTCGGTCATCTGCATTTTGACCAACACGTACCCGGGCAGAAAGCGCCGTTCGGTCTGCACCTTTTGGCCGCGACGGACTTCCGTGACTTCTTCGGTCGGCACCACGACCTCTTCGACAAGATCGTCGAGGCCTTCGCGCTTGGCGGCGTCCATGATGCCGTCGGCCACCTTCTGCTCGAAGTTGGTGTAAGCGTGGACTATGTACCAGCGTTTTGCCATCGCCATTCCGTCTTCAAGCTATGCCGCAGGGCCCAGGATGCAGGCCGGCTCGGAACTACAGTGTGTTGGTCTCATCTCGATGCGGCCGCCGGTCTACCGGCGCACCGGTCGAAGCGACAGCCCTGGCCGGCGGACGATGCGGGCGCGCCGCACCAGCCAAGCCTGCCGTGCGCTCAGAGCGTCAAGCTGAGCACGGTGGAGACTAACCAGCCGATCAGCTGATCGGTAATCAGGAAGAATACCGATGCAACCGCCACCATGATCAGCACGGCCACGGTGGTCACCCATGTTTCCTTCCGCGTCGGCCAGGTGACTTTGGACGTCTCTTCGCGGACTTCCTGAGCGAACTTAAACGGGTTCACGTGCTTCACCTGCCAAATTGGCGCCGATCGCCTGCCCGCCAGGACAGTGACCGCCGCAAAAACGTTCAATGTGCGCCAGACCGCCAGCCACAAACCGGATAGCCGGTCGGCGCGGATAACGACTGACGCGCGCGGAAGGCTCAACAGCACTGGCAGGGGCGGAGGGGCTCGAACCCCCGACCTGCGGTTTTGGAGACCGCCGCTCTACCAACTGAGCTACACCCCTAGTCCGCCGATCGGCGAAACCGCGCTGCGAAAACCAGACAGGTCGGAACGTCGAGACGAAGCAACGCGCGCTAAGTCCGAATGACCGCCGCGCGCGCATACCGTACACTTGCCACAGCACAGGTTGCCGTCGAAACTGCAAACGACAACGATCCCGCTCTGGAAATTCGCCAGAGGCGCCGTATACTCGAAGGGTGCGGCGTTGTAAATTTTTTTGTTGACAGTCCGTGCGATTTCGCGCCGATGCGCGTGCATTCCTGCCGATTTGCGCGTACGCACCGTCGCATCCGCCATGGGCCGGCTTAGCTCAGTTGGTAGAGCAACTGATTTGTAATCAGTGGGTCGGGGGTTCGAGTCCCTCAGCCGGCACCAATGATTT
>CAZOGY010000172.1:0-5579 GCA_964579305.1 uncultured Hyphomicrobiaceae bacterium | reverse complement strand
AATCGGCTTGCAGGGCAAGCGCCATGTCCCAGGTCGGCTGCCGGCTCATCGTTGCGTCCATGGCAAAGATCAGCCGGCCGCGCTCGCCCGTGGTCCGCGCCGGGATCGTCTGCATTTGTTGAAGGAAATCGGCAACGTCGGTGGCAGCAGGCTTTTCGGAAGCCACATCGGTTGGTGCAGGCTCGCGCAATGGCTGCTCCGGCCTTTCAGCGCTTGGTCCGACCGGGTCAGATTTCTTGCCGGTCTCGGTGCCAGATTTGGTTTTGGTGCGGTTCCAGGGCCAGGGCGAACGCATACAAGGCCTTTCGTGATGGGGCGTGCGGCAACTCAAAAAGCCGCTGTCGACGCACGTTACGTAGGCACGTTGGAAAGCAACGCCAAGCCGTCGACTGTCCGGACCCTGCGAGAGAACTGAGCTAGCCAGCAATCGCCACCGAATGCGAACGCGCTTGCTGTTTCAGAATTCGTACCACTTGGCGCCCAGCTTGGGGTGATGCCGGGCCTACAGCGATTGACGTTGATTTCGGCAGCCTGACCCACCGCGCAAACCGTAGACACCGCACGCTGGCGCCGGGTGAACACCGACACGACGCTTGCGGCGGCAAGCAAGGGATGGGGGTCATGCGCCGCGTCGATCAGTGCATGATCTGGCAGCGTTGCAATCGCCAGCAATGGACCAGCGACCTCACACAGGGCTTGCGCGTCGTTGACCGCGTAAACGGCGGGCGCGGCAAACGCGCCGCGGGCCGCTGCGCTCGGTAGTTCACCGTCATAGAGCACGTCAGCAGTGCGCATCAGGCGCATTTTTTGCGCCATGAAGATATCGGCGGCTTCCTGATCGATGAGCGGGCCTAATTGCGTTGCGGGATGAGACGGGTCGCCGATGGTCAGGCCGGCCACAGATTCGGCAAGGCGACGCTGCAAGTCTTCACTGATGCTGCCTGCGGCCAGCACACACGTCGGCGATGCCCAGGTCTGCCCGCATTCGTGCCGGAGCGATGCGACCAATGCGTCGACCGTCACAGCAAGGTCGGCTGACGCATCGACGACGGCAACGTGCCGCCCTGGCGAGGTCGCAATGAACGGCTGCATAATGCGACCATCGGCGGTCAAGTCGCGCAAAAGCGTCTCAGCCCACATGCGCGGACCTTCCACGACAACGCCAGCGACCGGTGATGCACACACGAGCCGCCGGGCCGTGGACGGCTCGACGCAAACGGACTGAACGACTTCGCCCGGGATGCCGGCGGCGATCAAAACATCGCGCACAAACGCGCAGATCAGCGGCGTTTGCGGCGGCGGCACAAGGACAACCGCGTTGCCGGCCACAAGCGCAGAGGCAGCTTGCGCAATCGCCGTCTGCAACGGCCGTTGGGCAGGTGGCAAGGCCAGGAACAATCCGCGCGGGCGGTGCGCCCAGGCCTGGACCAGGCCGCGGCTATCGCGATTTGCAGCGCCCGCTGACAGGGCGAGTTCTGCGTGCCCTGCAATCCACTTGAGAGCGGCGACACCGGCATCGATCTCGTCGACGGCATCGCGCAACGTGAGCCCGGCCTCCGCGACCAGGCGTGCGGTTGCCTCGGCGCGTTTGCCGAGCAGGTGCGATGCGGCCGCGCCAATGCATGCGATCCGCGCCGACAGCGCCCGTTGGCCCCATTCGCTTGCAGCCTCGGCGCTGACGTCCAGGGCCGCGCGCGCTTCCGCAAGGCCGAGCCGCGTGACGACACCGATCGGTACGTCGATGCTTGCGGGGCCATAGCGCGTTTCGCCCGTACCATCGTCCAAGAGCGCGTCATCGGCCGTCGCGACCGGCTCATCGCTGAACCCCTGAGCAATCAGATCCGCGACTTTCGCGCAGAACGGTGCAGCAATACCCGTTTCAAACAGCGGTTGGCGGGCAAAGGCGGCCGGACGCAGGTCAATCCGGCCAGTGTTCGCAGGCTGCGCGACCGGGTCAGCGGCCGGCGTTGGGGACGCATCTTGGGTTACGTCACCGTCAGCGGACGTGTCGGCTTGCGGCGTCTGCGGGTCAACCAGCGCCAAAAACGTGGCCGCATCTGAGGCGGCGGCATTGTCGGCAAGAAGAGAAGGCAGGCCGCCCGGCCCACGGATCTCGTGTGGTTGGATCGCCGCGGTCAGCGCCTGCACGCCGTGACCGAGGATGGCATGGATCCGCAGCCCCGTCGTGCCCTCGCTCGTTTCGGCTGCGCGTGATGTCATTTCCGGCAGCACAGACAACGGACGTTCGATATCGCGCGGGACAGATGGCGCGACCTCACGCAGGGCGGCGAGCACGACAGGATCACGGGTCGCGATGATGGCGTGAAACGCGTCTGCGTCGGCCGTCAACAGACGCGATAGCGCAAGCATGGCGATGCGCTGGTTGGCCGGGGCGGCGATCACGGGTGACGACGGCCAGCCAGCATCGGCGGCCTGGGCCATTTCTGCTTTCCAATCCGAAGCCGCTGCGATCAGGCGGACGGGAATGCGCCGGTCGGCCTCCAAGGCGAGGGCGCGCAACCATCGCGCCGTCACCAGCGCTCGTTTCGATTGCGCGGACACCGTGAGCCCGAATCCGCCCCATGCGGTCGTTTTTTGCAATTCCGGCGCGACAAACGTGTCAGCAAAGGCGGCGAGCGTGATGTCGAGCGCGGCTTCGTGGACGCCGTCGATCAGCACGACCACGGACCGGCTCGCCCCGGCGACCGCGAGAGGCAGTACGTGATCCCGCAGGATTGTACTCAACGATGCGCTGGCAATGTCGCGGTCGTGAAAATATGGCACGAGGGTCGCTGGGTCGATCAACACAGCCGGGCGCGTCAGCAAAGCGCCCGCGTGGGTCCGCATCGGCGGTCCAGCCGCACGCGCGACATCGTCGATCAGGGCACCATAGGCCGCCACGGCACGCGCCGCGTCATCCATCGAGCGTGCCGGCGGCAGCGCAAGCGACAGGCTGCAGCGCAATGGTGGCACGCTCAAAGGTTGGGTTGCAGGTGCGGTGCGCGGCGCTGCCTGCTGGACGTTTGCGGACGCGTTGACATCGGCTGAACGACCGCCATCGTCGTCGCCGACAGCTGCAATTTCGACCGGCGGCATGTGCCAGCCGGGTTGCTTCATGCCAAGGTCCGCTGCAATTCGGCTCAAGGCGGCCGGCACCGTTCCGCCGGCCACAAAGGTGTTCGCGATGACGAGGCGGGCCAGCTTGATCGCCGCGGGCTGGAGCGCCTTGCGCACGTGCTGGCGGGTGGCATCGAGCGCGGCGAGATGCTCGCCGATAACATCCTCGCGTGCCTTTTGATCGGCAATATCAGCCGTTTTTCTCACAATCGCGAGACATTCCATGACCGCTTCGGGCGACGTTCCCAGCGCACGATCCAGGCCGGCGAGCCCGCGCTTTTCCGCAGCCGCCACGTCCGACAATTCGCGCGCCTTGCGCATGATCCGGTCGCGCGCCCCGTCAGAGAGGATCAAGCGCTCCAGATATCCAGCGATCAGTTTGTCTTCATCGGCAAAGAGTTTTGCGCCAATCCAATCGCGCGGCGGCGGTTCGATGGTGCCGATCCGCATTGCGTTTGCCGCGGCACCGGGATCCGCCGCAGACCCGTACGCAAGCGCGGCCGGCTCATGTTGTTCGATTGCACGGTTGCGGTGCGTCGCAGTCCGTTCCAAAGCGTCCGTGCTGCCGATATCAGTGGCATTTGCCATAGCGCTCTCCGGTCCCGCGGGGCGCGGGGTCTTAAGGCGAAGATCCACCATTCGGCGATTCGGGCGACAGCTTGAACAGGCGGGGCAAACGGCGCCACCCGCGGTCTGCTCTGAGCAAGGATTGGGAGAGGGTTTGTGAACACTACACGCCCGGAAATCGTGTCGGAGATCAATGCCCTGCGGGCGCGTACGCGGGAGTGGCGACGTGCTGACGAAACGATTGCGCTCGTCCCGACGATGGGCGCACTGCATGACGGCCATCTCGCCTTGGTTGACCATGCCAAGGCGATTGCCAAGCGCACGGTTGTTTCAATTTTCGTAAACCCGAAGCAATTTGCACCAACCGAAGATTTCGCAACCTATCCGCGCACATTTGAATCAGATTGCGAAAAACTTGCCCAGCGTGACGTTGATGTGGTTTGGGCACCGACACCGCAGATCATGTATCCCGATGCTTTCGCGACAACGATCACATTGAACGGGCCGGCACTTGGATTGGAAACAGAATTCCGACCGGCGTTTTTTTCCGGCGTCGCGACGGTTTGCTGCAAACTGCTGTGCCAGGTGCAGCCGGACTTCGCGATCTTCGGCGAAAAAGACTATCAGCAATTGCTTGTCGTCCAGCGCATGGCGGCCGATCTCGATTTGGATGTTAATATTGTGGGTCACGCAACGGTTCGCGAGGCGGACGGCTTGGCCATGAGTTCGCGCAACGCCTATCTCAGCGAGCGTGAGCGTGCGATTGCTGCACAGATGTATCAAGTCCTGGGGTCGATGGGCGCCGCGCTGGCTGGGGGCGTGCAGCCGGACGTGGCGGAGGCTGAGGCCCGGCAAGCGTTGATCGTGGCGGGCTTTGACAAGGTTGACTACGTCGCAGTCCGCGATCGTGCCACTCTTCAACCGTGGCGCCCCGCCCAAGGCGGTGCCGCGCGAATACTTGCAGCGGCCTGGCTCGGTCAAACCCGACTGATCGACAACATCCCAGTGAGCATCTGAGCGCTGGCAGGTCGTCCCGCGCACATTAACAACAAGCGCGGACGGACCATGCCAAAGCGGCTTGTTTGGCCGTTTTGCGCGTAATTGTTTCGACGCATTGGTAAATTTGTTCCATTTTGAAAAGTTAATTCAACCCTCAAACATCGCTATAATTCCCTGTCTTTTGCTATATCGATTTTGAAATATTCTCTTTAGAATTAGACAAGCGCCCGGCAGCCAAACGTGCCCCCACTGCAAAGACAGCAATGGCGGCAGAAGGGGCGATACCATGGCGGACAACAACTGGCGCGGCAGCAACGGTGTTACGGGTGAATTGGTCGGAAATATCTTTACGATCACCGGCACCGAAGGTGACGATTTCATTGCAGCGCGCGACACCGTTGCAACCATCGAAGCGGGTGCGGGAGACGACCGCGTTCAGGGTTCCACGGGCGATGACACCATCAACGGCGGCGACAACGACGACCGGATCAGCGGCCGCGAAGGCAACGACATCATCGATGGCGGTAACGGCGATGATCGCATCTGGGGCGGCGATGGTAACGACACGCTGATCAGCAACGCCGGTTTCGATCTTCTGCGTGCGGGCGCTGGCGATGACACGATCCAAGTGGGCGGGACCGCGGTCGTCAACGCGTTCGGCGGTGATGGCAATGACACGATGACGGCTGCGGCTGGTGCAAGCGGCACATTCCGCGGCGGCCAGGGCAATGACACCATCACAGTGACCGATGGCGACAACACGCTCAACGGTGGCGACGGTGATGACATTCTGACCGGTGGCTCGGGAGACGACACGTTCCGCGGCGGCCGCGGATCTGACGCTCTGGTTGGCGCTGCTGGCGAGGACGTCCTGCGCGGCGGCGAGGGCGATGACA
>CAZOGY010000171.1:0-5601 GCA_964579305.1 uncultured Hyphomicrobiaceae bacterium | reverse complement strand
TCGACGCGGCCAACGCAACGCGGATCGCGACATCTATCACGGTTGCGCAGGCCGTCGCTGATGAGGACGCCGACAGCGACGACTAAAGCATGTCGCATGAAATGCGCCTCGCTTTAGCTCTGTTGCGCTCACGGGCCGCTTTGCGGCCTTGGGGCGTGGATCCGATTGGACGCGACATGCATGAGCGAAAAATCCGAACTTCCCGAGCCGCTTTGCGAGTCACGGATCGGATAATGCTCCAGCCGTGATGGACACTTGGGACCTATTTGCGCTGTGTGTGTTCGCGCAGACGCGGCATAATTTCCACGAAGTTGCAGGGGCGATGGCGGTTGTCGAGCTGCCACTGCAGGATGTCGTCCCAGGCATCGCGGCATGCACTTGGCGAACCTGGCAGACAGAACACGTAGGTGCCGTTGGCAACGCCTGCGCAGGCGCGGCTCTGGATCGTCGACGTGCCGATCTTGGCGAATGAGATTTGGTGGAAGGCCACTGAAAAACCGTCGATAGTCTTTTCAAACAGCGGCTGCAGCGCTTCGGGTGTCACGTCGCGTCCCGTGAAGCCGGTGCCGCCGGTCGTGAGCACCACGTCGATGTCGGGATCCGCAATCCAGCCGGAGACGGCGGCACGGATTGATGCGACCTCATCGCGCGCGATTTGGCGTGCGGCCAGTGTATGCCCGGCGGCGGTCAACCGCGCGGCAAGGGTGTCGCCGGAGCGATCTTCGTCAAGCGTGCGCGTGTCAGAGACGGTCAGCACGGCAATTGCGACCGGCAGGAACGGGCGTGTCTCATCAAGCTTGGTCATGGCGAAAAACTCGTCGTTCACGCAGGCCGCGTCACTAGAACATTACCCGATCTTACGGAACCGCTTTGCGATTCGCAGATCGGATGAGCTTGCTCTATCTCCAACATGATAGAGCATCATCCGGGTCCATGTGCGATGGTGATGGATGCGGCGCGCGTGATTGCGGGATTAAGCCTGGATTGGCACCAACAGCTCGGTCTTTTGGAACGCCAGAGGCGGGCTCTCCCATTCCAAGTGGATTTCGATCACTGGGCGATGAGGGTCGCGCTCAAAGTGCGCTTTTGCGACCAACGCGTCGGCCTGCGCAATGACGCGGTCAGCGAGACCGGCATCGTTTGGCTGCATGCGGCAACGGGCAAACGGGCCGCCGTCGACGCGCTTGATGGTTGTCAGCGGTGAGACCGCCACGCCGCGATCGGTCAGCGAGATTTCGGCGCAAGCTTCAAAGTCAGGTCTTGGCAGGCCTGCAATCTTGCGGCGCTCTGGCCAGTGCAGGCCGAGCAGACGGTTCACGACAAGTCCGTTGTCGCGCTGTTGTGCGACCCATTGCAGTAAGGTCGTCCACTGCTCGCCTGCGGTTTGCGCGCAGTCGAGGAGGTGGCAGACAGTTGTGGCGGGCAGATAAACGAGGCCAGTGGACATTTCAGGACCTGATTGGCATTTCCGTAAGCGCAGACCGTGCATGCTGCGGCCTGCTTGCGTGTGAAGCTTTTCGCTCAGATTTTTCGAGAATCGTTTTCGCTGTGGCCGTCGCGTTTGGCGTACTTAGGCGGTCTGTTCTCTCATCTCATTGATTTTCATTGTTTTTGTCTGGCCGTCTGCAGGTCCCGTGGCTGCCCTCAGGGTCTGGGCGGACGGCTTAGAGTTTCAATCAAGCTTAAAGCCGCGTTGACGAATGAAGGCGCCGAAATCAGCGCGCTCAGGCAAGGCATATTGTCGTGTCTTATCCTCCGACCACGTGTAGGCCGACGGCGCAAGCGTGCCGAATTGCGCTTCTGCCCGCTGTGAGCGGTAGGGTTGGCGATGTGCGCGCCGCGCGTCATAGCTGGCAACATCGTCGGCAATCTGGCTGTCACCAAAGTGATTGACGTGCACGGTTGTTCGCAGCGGAAGCCGGTCGCTGCGCTGGCCCTCGTTTTCCGGCCACCCGACCGCAAGTCCGGCAACGGGAAAGACGTGGTCGGGCAAGCGCAACAAAGTGCTTGCCTCTTGCGCCCGGTTGCGCACGGCACTGATGGGACAACAGCCGAGGCCCGCGGCTTCGGCCGCGGAAATGAACGCCTGGAGTGCAATGCCGGCATCCACGGCGGCATTGAAAAACGCATCGAGGTGATCATTGGCGAATGCATGGCCACGCAGCGCGTGCAGTTGGCGCTGGCGACGATTGTTGCCGCAGACCACAACCATTGCGGGAATGTTTGCCGTCCATGCCTGGTCGGCAATGAGCTCCTTTAATCCGGCGAGGAGTTCTTGATCGTCGATGATAACGATGTCGCGCTGCTGCAGGTCGCTCTTGGATGGCGCACACAAGGCCACCGCGGCAATCGTTTTCAGCAATTCGGTACTCACCGGGGATGGCTTGAAACGGCGATGGGAGCGGTGTTGCGCCAGCGCAATCAAAGCGTCCTCGTGGGCAGACAGGCCAGCGTCTTCTTGAGCGGTTGGGAGGTCGTCACCAAAACGGTCTGTCAACAACGTGCGCAGGCGCTGCATGGCTTACTCCCAATGATGCTGCGGTGTGCCCGGGCCTGCAGCGCACGCAAAACGCTTGCTGGTGCGCGCACGGCGTTAGGTTTCGTTTAAAGCTGTGGCAACGGCGCGCAAGTCTTGCCACGCCATGCGTTTGGCGGCAGGCGTCCGCAACAGATAGGCTGGATGGAGTGTCGCCATGACGTTGCGGGCACGGCCACCGAGTGTCTCGGTCCGCCATTTCCCGCGCAGTTTCATGATGCCCGTGGGCGTGTCCAACAATGCTTTTGCGGCGGCGCCACCAGCAAGCAAGATCACGGTTGGATCAACCAGCGCGATCTGGCGCTCCAGAAACGGTCGACAGGCCAAAATCTCAGCGGGGGTCGGGGTGCGGTTGCCTGGGGGGCGCCAGTAGACGACGTTGGTGATGTGGGTGTCGGTTTCCGCGCGGCCGATTGCTGCGAGCATGCGGTCGAGAAGCTGGCCGGCGCGACCCACGAATGGTTGACCGGACAGGTCCTCGTCACGGCCAGGCCCTTCGCCAATCACCATCAGATCGCAGCTTGCCGCACCGCGATAAAAGCACAGGTTTTTCGCCGTGGCTTTGAGCGGGCATCCCTCGAAAGCCTCAAGCGCCGCGCGCAACGCGACAAGGTCCGGGGCCTCGATCGGCGTCGGGGTGCCAACCGTCGCGGGGCTTGCCTGATCGTGAGGGGACGAAGCGGGCTGTTTCTGCCCGCGAGTTGCGGTTTCTTGTGCCGTGGCGGCGGCGGATTGCTTGCCCGCCGTTGGCTCGTGTGACGATGTGGCTTGCGCGTTTGATCGATGATGGCCGCCGTTGGCGCTCGCGCGCCCGGTTTCGGCCGGCTGAAGGCCTGCAAGTGCGCTTGGCTGCACCGGCGGTACGTCGCCCCGCGCCAGCCAATCGGTCGGCGTGTCAGAGATGACGCAATTGACGCCCCAGGCCTGTTGGTAGGCCAAGAGCTGTGCGATCGCGGTTCGATGCGCGTGATCTTGTGAGACGTCGTCACGCTCGGCCATGTGTGTCGTCTCCAGCGGGTTCTTGGGTGCGAGGCTGAAATCCGCCTCGGCATCGCCAGCATGCGCAGGCTGCTGGTCAGCCATCTGCCACGGCGCTGGGACAAACGGTCTGGACCACTTGACCTTTGGGAGTGCGCCCCAAACAACGCAGATCCGCGCCCGTCATCGGCCCAACCGCAACCTATCATCCGACGAGACTTGCGAGGTACCTTCCCAAATGAGCGACACCGCAACCGTAGCTCAAGACCGTGAGGCCATGGAATTCGACGTTGTCATCGTCGGAGCCGGTTGTGCGGGGCTCGCAGCCGCGATCCGTCTGAAACAGCAGGCCGAAGCCGCCGGGCAAGAGATTTCTGTCGTTGTCTTGGAAAAGGGCGCTGAAGTCGGCGCACACATTCTGTCAGGCGCAGTGATCGATCCCATCGGGCTTTCCGCACTGATCCCCGATTGGGCCGAAAAGGGTGCGCCGGTCGAAACCAAGGTCACCAGCGATCGGTTCTTGTACCTGGGCCCGGCTGGCGAGCTGCGTTTGCCCAACTTCCTGATGCCGCCGCTGATGGGCAATCACGGCAATTACATTGTGTCGCTGGGCGATGTGGTGCGCTGGCTTGGCGAGCAGGCCGAAGCGATGGGCGTGGAGATCTACCCCGGTTTCGCGGCTGCGGAGGTGCTGTTTGACGGCGATGGCGCGGTTAAAGGCGTCGCGACGGGCGACATGGGCGTTGGCCGCGATGGTACGCCGAACGACGGCTTTACGCCCGGCATGGAGCTTCACGGTAAGTACACCCTTTTCGGCGAGGGCGCGCGGGGCTCACTGTCGAAACAGCTCATCAAACATTATCACCTGGACGCCGACCGCGAGCCGCAAAAATACGGGATCGGCCTGAAGGAAGTCTGGGAAGTCAGTCCTGAACAGCACCGGCCGGGGCTGGTCCAGCACACGTTCGGCTGGCCGCTGGATGGACGAACCGGCGGCGGGTCTTTTCTCTATCACTACGGCGCTAACCTCGTTTCGGTCGGCTTTGTCGTGCACCTGAACTATGAAAACCCCTACCTGTCGCCCTACGACGAGTTTCAGCGGTTCAAGACCCATCCTGCGATTGCACCCGTCTTCGAAGGTGGCAAACGCATTTCGTATGGCGCGCGAGCCATCACGGAAGGTGGCTGGCAGTCGTTGCCACGGCTCGCGTTCCCGGGCGGTGCGCTCCTTGGCTGTGCGGCGGGCATGGTGAATGTGCCGCGGATCAAAGGCAGCCATAACGCCATCCTATCGGGCATGGCCGCTGGCGAAGCCGCCTTCGCTGCGATTGGCGAGGAACGTACGCGCGACACGCTTCAGGCCTACGAGACGGCCGTGCGCGAGGGCCAGATCGCAAATGATCTCAAGCCTGTGCGGAATGCCAAGCCGCTCTGGTCTCGGTTCGGCACGCTTGGGGGGATCGCGCTCGGCGGCATCGATATGTGGGCCAATTCGATCCCCGGTCTGAAGGGTGTCGGCTTTGGTTACACAATGGGCCACGGCAAGCCCGATCATGCCGCGTTGCGGCCGGCGTCAGAGTTCACGCCGATCGATTACCCCAAGGCCGATGGTGTGCTGACGTTCGACAAGCTCACCAATGTCTCGTTCTCCGGCACCAATCACGAGGAAGATCAACCGGTTCATTTGCAGGTCGCCGATGCGGAATTGCAGCGGACCAGCGAACTTGGCGTCTATGACGGCCCGTCAAACCGATATTGCCCGGCCGGCGTCTACGAATGGGTCACCGAAGGCGACGGATCAAAGCGCTTCCAGATCAATGCGCAAAACTGCGTCCACTGCAAAACCTGCGATATCAAGGACCCCAATCAGAACATTGACTGGGTAACGCCTGAGGGCGGCGGTGGCCCGGTCTATCTGGGCATGTAGACGGCGACGACTGACAGACAGCGACGACTGGCGCGGCTCCGCGCGATTAATGCATGTCGCGTCCAATCGGATTCACGCCCCAAGGCCGCAAAGCGGCCCGGGCCATCGATGTTCGTGTTCGAAACATCGACACGAAAACGGCCCGCCCCGCGGAGGGCCA
>CAZOGY010000170.1:0-5610 GCA_964579305.1 uncultured Hyphomicrobiaceae bacterium | reverse complement strand
CTCCGCCAGGGCGGCGCTTGCGCCGGGCCGCAGTCGCGGCCTTATTGCTGAAGCCGGTTTCACACGACATGCATTAGGGTACCGGCGCACACGAAAAGAGCCGGTACCGCAAAACGGTTCCGGCTCATCTCCCTAGACTCAGGCCGCGGCTTCTTTTGCGAAGCTCTGCAGTTCTGACGCTGGCATAGCGTGAAATACGGTTCGGGCGGTGTCAAGCGGTGTCACGCGTTCAAGCCGCCTTGAAACTGTATAAATCTCTATCGCAATAAACCTGCCCGAGCGCCTTGACTTCATGACTAAAATCAGGCTCGCGCGCGATCTTTGGGCACGTTGCCCCAATCGCCACCACGGATCCGGCCCTGGTGCAGGATCTCGCGAACGCAGGCGGCCGCACCGTCCCGCCAATCCGGCAATTGGATAGCGAAACGTGCGTTTGCCAACGCCGTATCGAGGCAGGCGTTGGCGGGACGCGGTGCCGCTTGGGTGAATGTGCCGCGCGGGGCGGGCACCACCGTTGCCGTCGGCCCGCCCAGTTCGCCTGAGACCTGAAACACGTATCGCGCGAGATCGCTCCACGTCGCGGTGCCAGCATTTGCGATGTGGTAGATGCCGGCGACCTGCCCGCGATCGCATGGCGCGGCCATGTGCTTTGCGACCTGCAATAGGGCACTTGCCAGATGGGGGGCATAGGTTGGCGAGCCGACCTGCCCGTCGACGACCGCGACGACATCGCGATCGGCTGCTTGTTGGAGCATCGAGCGGATGAAGTTTGGGCCTGTCGCGCTATGCAACCAGGACGTGCGGACGATTGCGTGGTTGGGGTTCACTGCGCTGACTGCGCGTTCACCCGCGAGCTTGGTGCGGCCGTAGGCCGTTGACGGGCAGGGTTCGGTATCCGGCCGGTAGGGCTGCGGCGCACTGCCATCGAACACATAGTGGGTCGAAAGCTGGATGATCGCAGCACTGCGACGGAGCGCATCACCGGCCAAGCGGCGTGCACCGACGCAGTTGAGTTGATAAGCGCGATCTTCTTCGGTTTCTGCCTGGTCGACGGCGGTGTAAGCTGCTGTGTTGATGACGACGTCAATCCCGTTCCCGGTCATGGCCGAAACGATCGCGCCCGGTGCGCAAAGGTCATAGGCGGCCCGTCCGATCGCGCATTCCCTGACGTCGCTATCGCGCGCAGCGGCCACCATGAGCGCTTGCGCAAGCTGGCCGTGAGAACCGGCAATCAGAATGCGCATGCGCATCTCCCCCGAGCGCGCTGACGCGCGTGCAACCTGAGCTGATGATCAGCCGCAGCGCATTAGGACAGCGCGGGTTTGCACTCCTCGTCAGGCGGAAGCGGATCGCACGTGCGGATTGACACGCACACCTTCAAAGCGGCCAGCAGCGGTTCTGTAAGAATGCCGCTGAGCGGGCCATTATAATGCCCCTGAGCCTGCAGCCCACATTGGTACAACCGAACCATCTTGCGCCCGCCGTAATGCATCGCGGCACGATAGTCGCGATAGGCGGCGTCTTCATTGCCCTCGGCATGGTGGAGGTGGGCACGCGTGTCGTGCGCATGGCCCGAGAATGGATCAAGCTTCAGCGACTGTTGCACATCCGGCCAGGCAGCTTTGACGTTGCCGGAGCGATAGTAGGCCCAAGCGCGGTTGTTCAAGGCAACCGGGAAGTTCGGGTTGAGCCGGATCGCGCTGTCGTAATCGCGGATGGCGTCGGCGTACCGGCCTAACAGCGAAAGCTCCAGCGCGCGCATGGCATATGCCGAGGCCTGCTCGCGCGGGCTGAGGCCGGGGATCTGCAAAAACTGTGTGCAAGCATCGATGCGATTGCCGCGGTCTTTGCCGAAACACGCGTGCGCTTCGCTGGTATCAGCCAGCGCCTGAGCCTGGGCCGCTGGCGGCTCGCAAAGTGCCAAGGCTATGAGCGCGATGGCGCCAACAAGCCAGTTCCGCATTGCCGTCTCCTTCGCGACGTTCACAACCAGGTCCGTATCATGCACCAACAGCACCTCCGATTTTTCGGAGCGCTTTGCGCTTCACAGATCGGATGCGATTGCTCTATTTCCAACATGGTCGAGCATCTTTATCCGACCAGACAGCCAAGCACCGCTCTGGCGTGGTGGCACCCAATTGCGTTCAGCGGTTGTCAGGGACTTCGATCTCAAGGCCCAGAATCAGAAAACTCCAAGACTTGCCGTGACTGTCCAAATTCAAGGACGTGTTCACACCACCTTCGAGCGCGTCATACATGACGAAATTGAGGCCTCGCAGGGCCTCCAGCTCGTAGCGCTTCACTGCGCCCTGGATAAGGTCGGGAAACGCTGCCTGAATGCGCTCGGCCGTCAATTGCGAACGCAGGAGTTCGTAGTCACCTGGATCGTAGGGCCAGACCGACACATTGGAGATGTTGCCCTTGTCGCCGGCGCGGGCATGCGCGAGTTGGCGCAGCGGAACCCTGCGCGTAGCGTTCGGTGCATTTTCGGGATGCTGCGGCGCGGTTTGCGACGTCATGCGCGGAAGACCTCCACGGTTGGCTGAACGGCTGTGCGGTCAAGCAGCGCTGAGTGCGTCACGACGCTTGGCACAATCTGGCCGCGGTAGCCCCCGCCACCTGCCGGCCCGCAGCACAAAAGCGCTTCGGTTTCCCACAGCACCATTTCAGCCGCCGCACGCTCCGTCGTCCGGATTGCAACGCGCAAGCGCACATCATGCGGATCATGGCCGGTGGCGTCGCGCAGGTCTGCAGCCGCTGTCGCGTGCAGCGCATCAACACCGATCAGATCAAACCGGACGTTCTGGTCTGCACCAATCAGATCTGGCAGGCGCTCCGACAGGATGTCTCGGGCCAGTTCCGCGCGCTCGCGGGCGCCGGGTCCGGCATAGCTGACCCCTGCCTCGCCCAGGAAACCGCCGTCGAAACCGACGGTCACCTTCAAGGTATCAGGGCGGCTGCGGCCCGTTGCGCTTGCCACCCGGACACGATCTGCGCCGGTTTCGCTCACCTGGCTGGTTGTGAAATCGGCCGTCACGTCCGGCGTCAAATAGGCTGCGGGATCGTGGACCTCATAGAGCATTTGTTCCTTGACCGTGCGCGGTGTCACCGCGCCGCCCGTGCCCTGCAATTTGGTAATCGTCACCGCGCCATCGCGATCGACCTCGGCAATGGGATACCCGCAATGGGCCAGACGCGGCACGTCCTTGAAACCGGGGTCAGCAAAGTAGCCGCCCGTGATCTGCATACCGCATTCCATCAAATGGCCCACGAGCGTGCCCTGGCCAAGCTTGTCCCAGTCATCGCTGGCGATGCCGTATTGCAGCATAATGGGGGCTAGAAACATCGATGGGTCGGCAACGCGACCCGTGATGACGACGTCGGCGCCCGTCTCAAGCGCAGGCAAGATCGCTTCGGTTCCCAAATATGCGTTTGCGCCGATCATAGGCTTGCCAACATCGCGAATGGATCGGCCGCCGTGATCAAATAGCGTGGTTTCCAGCGTCAGACGGTCCGTGACTTCATCGCCAAGGACAGCGGCGACCGTCAGAC
Source organism: uncultured Hyphomicrobiaceae bacterium (assembly GCA_964579305.1). Lineage (GTDB taxonomy): Bacteria > Pseudomonadota > Alphaproteobacteria > Rhizobiales > Hyphomicrobiaceae > JBCBWG01. The sequence goes on along the minus strand of CAZOGY010000170.1, from coordinate 2,058 downwards.
CGTCCAGACCCAATTCGCGCGCCACGTCGCAGATAACGCGGGCGGCCGCGGGGACGTTGGCGACGCCCATGTTCGTGACAATCCGCGTCCCGTTGGCCCTGCAATGGGGCAGGACGGCGCGCATGCGTGCGGCAAGCTGCGGGTTGTAGCCGCGATCGGCGTTGACCTGTCGGTCGCGATGTCCAAACGCAAGTGTCCGCTCGCCAATCGTTTCAAAGACGAGATAATCCAAACGACCCTCACGGGCCAGATCCACCGCCGGTCCGAGCCGGTCGGACGAAAACCCTGCGCCGCAGCCCATCCGAAGCATACCCGTTCCTCCCCTGCAGAGCAGATTGTTTATCGTGGGCGTTGCTCCACAATGTCGCGCGTGTTCCAGTGCCGTGCAACAGACGCATTGGCAAAGAAGGCGCGCGACCCATGCCAGTCTTGGAATTTCACTGCGTGAGTGCGGACGGACGGGAAACCCGGCGGTTTGATGCGCGTGCGCTTGTGCTTGCCGGTTGGACGGGACGCGATCAGGCCGCCCTGCAACATCACATTGATGAGCTTGCCGCGCTTGGCGTTGCACCGCCATCGCGTACGCCCATCTACTATCGCTGCGGCGTTGATCTGGTCACGCAAACGGACCGGCTGCAGGTGCTTGGGCCGGATACGTCTGGCGAAATCGAGTTTGTGCTCTTGGCGTTTGAAGACGGGCTATGGCTGACGGTGGGGTCTGATCAGACCGATCGCGCGGCCGAAGCCATCGGAGTTGCGCTTTCTAAGCAGCTTGCCGGTAAAGTCCTCGCCAAAGAGTGCTGGCGACTTGAGGACGTTGTCGATGGCTGGGACGCCATGACGCTTCAGGCATGGGCCACAATCGATGGCGCCCGCACACTTTATCAAGACGCCACGCTTGCCATGATCCGAGAGCCGCTTGAATTGGTGGCGGGGCATGCGGACGGGCCCAGCCTTGCCACGGGCACCGTTCTGATGAGTGGCACACCGCCTGCACTGGGCGGGATACGGCCGGCAACGCGTTTTGAGATGGTGCTCTCCGATCCCAAACGCGGGCGCTCGATTACGCACGCCTACGATATCGACGTCCTGCCGGTTATTGCTTGACAAAACTCGCGCCGGTGGGGGCAGGTCATGCGTACGGTTATTTGAATGATATTCGCATCGTTTATCCATCATCCTCTAAACCAATTCATTTTCATTATTGGTTAATATTTCATTAAGAACGAACCAACATTCTGACGACGTCGGATCGTTGCGACACGCATCAATCGGTTGCGCAACATCCCGCAAGTGCCAATCTGTTTTGCGTCAGAGTCACCCATGTCGATCAATCGCCTGTTTGTCGTCGCTGCATTGTTTTTGCCGGCCGTCGGCTGTGCGCGAACGTCGACCCAGATTTCAAAGCCGTATGCGCTGGCCGATGGGCGCACGTTTCAAGACGTCGTCAGCGTTGGTGCCGACCGCACTGGTTCTGCGCCGGTTGTCACGCAGATCAAGACGTTTGAGTTGAACACTGGCTATAAGGGCCCTGGATCGGCAGCGCCTGGCCCGCAACCGGTCGCGGAGGCCAGCGCGCAATCGCCAGGGCTGATCTATGGCCTGACAAGTGCCATTGCGGCAACGGTCGTACCCTCGCTGACAGGTCTGCATATCTCGCGAAAGGGATGGGCGCGGAATACCGTGACGGTGCGCAATGTGAACACGGCCAATGGCGGTACGGCCAACAGCGACGCAACCGGGGGCGCCGGGGGCACTGGCGGCGCCGGGGGCAATGCGATGACCACAAACAATAACAATAACAACAATAATAATAATAACAATAATAACAGCAATGCGAGCGCGACCAGCGCGATGTCGACATCACAATAGCGATGCGCTTTTCGTTTCTGCGCGGCCCGTCCCATGGCGCCATGTGCGGGCCGCTATTTCAAAGGTTCGCTGTGCAGATCATCGCGAAACTGCGCGAAACGCTCAGGCTCGCGTTTCAAGAACCTCGGGGTTGAAGAGATTATCAGCTTCAATGTTTCCGTAGCACGCCGCCATAATGTTTTCAGC
>CAZOGY010000169.1:0-5631 GCA_964579305.1 uncultured Hyphomicrobiaceae bacterium | reverse complement strand
CCTCCGGCGGGGCGGCGCTCGCGCCGGGCCGCTTGCGGCCTTAGGTTTTCGGCCTGGCGGTGCTGTTCCGGCCGTTGGCCGGGCACCTCCGGCGGGGCGGCGCTCGGGGGGCGAACGGACGCGATGGCCTCTACGCGGCTGCGTGCGGCTCGTTGCTGAATTGGGAAATCCGGCCTGTTGTGCGCAAAAGCGCATCGGCCTTTGACACTTCGCGGATCACCGTTTGCCAGTCGGGTCTTTCGTCGCTCCAGCGCAACAGCGTTGGGAACGCGCGGAAGCGGGCAATTGCATGGGCATAAAGGTCCCAGATCCGATCGACGACGAGGCGATCGCGGCTTGTGGTTTGACGGGACAGACCATGGTCGTCGGAGTTGCCGATGTGGCCGGGCAAGCACGCGATCGCGACCCGGTCGTGCGGGATTGTCTCGATTTGCGCGTAGGGATCGGCGTTTGCCGCGCGGCATGCCGTATCAAACGCGCAGAAATCAAGCGCGATGCGCGCCGGCAGTTCGCCGATCTCTAGGGCGGTGATGGTGCCGCGCGCACGGCCATCATCCGCGGGCCTTGGCGGCCATTCGATGACCACTGGCGCATCGAACGCGCGTGCGATCTGTTCGATATCGCAAGCGATGGCTTCGCGACCGTTGCACTCAGCATTTGGGAGGCGAACACATACAGCCGCCGGGGTGACGCGGGCGTCCCATAGCGCTTGCGCCAACCGCTCTGGCGCCGGCTGGATTGGTTGCGCCGCCATTTCGCTTGCGGCTCTGCCCACGATCAAGTCGTGCACCACAATCGGGTAAGCGTCCCCGATCCGCGTCAGATGCGCAGGCAAGTGCATCAGCGCGCTTGTGATGTCATCGGCCCGCAATGCAGTCCAGCCGAATTGCGCATCGCCAATCGCTGCGCGCGCCAAATGTTCGCTCGATAATGCGACCCCGGCACGTAGCGGCAAGGCAAGAGGCGCAGAATGATCCGGTACGGGTTTCGGCGTGCTCATCAATCGGGACAATCGCGTTTGTGTTTCGGCCACTTTGTGTGTCGGCAGGCTCACCAAGCTCGCTGGTTGATGTGCACGCGCCACAACGGTTCGTTTGCTGCCTTGAATAAAAGCGGTGTCGTGGCCTGCGACGCAAACCACGACGTCTCACGATCGGTTGAGAGATCGGGAGCGCGCCAGGCGCTCGCGCCCTTGATTTGTGCGTGGTCATGCGGCGTGTCTGGTGACGCCGGCGTGCTCAACGGCGCTGGTCAAATCGGCGGCCAATCAATGCGCTTGCGATATTTGTTTTCTGGATATCGATTGCGCCGCCGGCAATGCCCCAGCCCCAAGCATCGCGAAACCGTTGTTCAGCAGCGTATTGCTTGGAATAACCGTATCCGCCCATGAGTTGCAGCGCATTTCCGGTGACCTCGCGAACCATTTCGTTGGCAAAACACTTTGCAATTGAACTGTCGGCGATTGACGGAAATCCGTCGGATGCCCGGGTCACGGCGCGGTGGATCAACAGGCGGCTTGCTTCCACTCTCGTGGCCATTTCGGCGATCTTCAACTGAACTGCCTGGAAGTCGACGATCGGTTTGCCGAATTGTTTGCGCTCTTGAACGTAAGCCAACGTGTCCTCCAGCGCACCGGCGGCGAGACCAAGACACATCGTTGCATTGCCGCATCGTTCCAGATCGAACGCTTCCATCAGTTTGGGAAAGCCGCCTGCGGGTACAATCAGGTGATCTACTGGGACTTGGACATTATCGAGGAAGATGTCGGCTGTTGTCGTTCCGCGAAATCCCATCAATTCTTCGCGGGCGCCAAATGTAAGGCCCGCTGCGCCATCGGGCACGTAAACGGCGCCGACGCCCTTGGCACCCATCGCATCGGACAGGCGGCAATAAACGACATATCCGTCAGCGGAGCCGCCACCCGTACACCACCGTTTCGTGCCATTGAGAATGATCTGGCCGTCTTGGTGTTTTGCGGTCGTTTTCAAATCGGTCAGTGCTGAGCCTGCATCCGGTTCCGACATCGCGACGGCAACGACGGCACGGCCGCTTGTGACCTCCGGAATCAGGCTGGACTTCAGGCTATCCGTCCCGAACCTTTCGATGGCCTTGATCGGCCCGACGCAGGCTTCGAATATCGGGAAGGCAACGGCTGGATGGATCTTGGCAAATTCTTCCAGCACGACAAGCGCGTCCAGATTGCCGAGCCCGAGCCCACCGTAGGCCTCTGGCGTATTGATCCCCAAAAAGCCCATTTCCGCGTAGCGCGCTTTCCAGTCTTTGGAGAGCGGTTCATTCGTTTGTTCTAATTCGCGTGCGACCTCGCGCATTTCCTTTGTGGCGAATTCGCGTGCGGCATCCTGCAAAGCCTTTTGCTGTGCGGTTAATTCGAAATCCATGGTGGACCCATCCTCGCGCGGCTGTTTTTGTGCTCTTGTTGTCAGTCGTTCAAAAAGCGCGTGAAGCTGTCAACGGGTTCGCGTGGCGTTTGGAGGCTGTTTTCGGGCGCGTCCCAGTCGGCGAACCCAAGCGCCATGCCAGAAATCAGGATTTGGTCTTCCGGGATTTGCAATTCGCGGTGGACGATCGGTCCGTAATGAATCCATGCGGCTTGTGGACAGGTTTCAAGGCCAAAGCCGCGAGCCGCAATCATAACATTTTGCATGTATAATCCGAGGTCGATCCACGAGCCGTATTCAAGCGCCCGCTCCATGCTGAAAAATAAACCCACCGGCGCGCCAAAAAATGCAAAGTTTTTCAAAGACTGGGCTTTGCGCGCGGCCATGTCGTCGCGCGTTATGCCAAGTTTGGCGTATAGGGCGTAGCCGACTGTGCGTCTGCGGCTCAGGTAGGGTTCCCACCATTTTTTCGGTGTGTAGCTGTATTCGTTGTCGATTTGCCCCGCATCGGCCGCCGCGGTGACCGCGTCTGTCAGACGGGCCTTGGCTGCGCCGGTGACGACGGTGACCTGCCAGGGCTGGGAATTGGTGCCGGAGGGGGCGCGGGCGGCGACCTGCAAGATTTCTTCGACGGTTGTGCGGGCGACCGGGTCGGGCTTGTAGGCGCGGACACTCTTGCGCCCCGCAATGGCGTCAAGGGCGGTCATCGTTCCGGCGTGCTGCGTTGTCGTTTCTGTCAGGCCGTTGCCCATCGCTGCGTTCCCCGTCATCTTTGTTGGCGTTGGCAAATGACACCACAAGCGCTTGCGCCAGCAAAGCCCTAGCAAAGCCTTCGTGTTCAAGGACGCAGCAATGACCTCACCGCATGCCGCCGAAGCGGGCGCTTTTTCGCTGCCTTCAGCCCTATCGGCGTCGATTGCCGCCTTGCCGCGCGCTGGACTTGTCACGTTTGAGACGCCGCTTGAGCCGTTGGCCCGATTGGGCGTGAAGTATGGCGGTCGGTTATGGGTCAAGCGTGATGACTTGTTTGGCCTTGGCCTTGGCGGCAACAAGGTTCGCAAGCTCGATTTCTATTTCGGAAAAGCCATTGCGGCGGGCGCCGATACCGTGCTCATCACCGGCGCGGTGCAATCGAATTATGTCCGTCTTGCCGCTGCCGCCGCGGCCAAGCTCGGGCTTGCGGCGCAAGTGCAATTGGAAGAGCGGGTCGCGGGTGCCAGCGAAACCTACCGCGCCAACGGAAATGTGTTGCTGGATGATCTGTTTGGCGCAGAGCGATGGGCGTTTCCGGTTGGCGAGGACGAAACGGCGGCGGATGCGGAGGTGATGCGGCGCGCGGAAACGCTGCAGGCGGCGGGGCGGCGCCCGTTTGTCATTCCACTGTCGCCGGATAAGCCACCTCTGGGTGCCGTTGGATATATCTTGGCGGCGCAGGAGCTGTTGCGCCAGAAGCCGGATCTCGCCGCCGTTGTGGTGGCGTCTGGAAGTGGGCTCACCCATTCGGGGCTGTTGTTCGGTTTGAAGGCGATGGGATGGCAGGGGCCGGTCCATGGGATATGCGTTCGGCGGTCGGCCGACCAGCAGCAGGCCCGTATTGCCGGCCATTGTGCGCGGCTTGGTGAGCTTTTGGGCGTGAAGAACCCCGTTGCCGCCGCTGATATCCACGTTGATGACCGGATGCTCGCGCCCGGTTACGGGAAATTGAATGCGCATACACAGGCAGCGCTGAAAGACTGTGCGCGGCTGGAAGGACTTCTGGTTGATCCGGTTTATACCGCGCGGACGTTTGCCGGGGTCGCCACGCTTTTATCTGAAGCGGTTTTGGAGCCGGATTTGCCGGTCGCTGTCATCCATACCGGCGGCATTCCAGCTTTGTTTGCGTACCAGCCAGAGTTGCAGGAAATGCTTGCTTGATATCAAGGAGATGGTTCGTTGGTTTGCAACGCCACAGGCCTTTGGACACCGGTTGGCCTGTGGTTGACTTTCATTGTGCTGTTTTGAAATTGCGTCGTGGTCTACTGTGTAGATGTTAGCTCATTCGCGAAAGCCTGGGTCTCAATAGGACCCTTTGCCGCTGTAGCCGATCTTGCAGTAATGGCGCGTCCGGCACGTATTGGCGCAGCCGGTTTGTCCGCGGCGGTGTCGTGCGTTGCAGGTTTGGCGCCGATGCTTACGGCACGCCCGTTTGCACTGCCGATAGCTTTTGCCGCGGCCATGTCGCGCTTTGCACGTGCTTTTACAGGCGCGTTTTTCGTCACGGCAGTTGCGACGCGCTTGCCGGCGTTCGCGCAAGCATGCGCTCTTGCAGGCGAGCAGTTTGAAACAGCCCGGTGTCGATGTGACGTCCGTTTTCTGCGCGCTGGCCGGTCCGATTGCGCCGGACCCGACTATAAAAGCTGCGATAAAGAGCATGGCCGTGGTATGAAATATTTTCTTGATCATGGTGTTCCCCTCAAAGCTTTTGCGGACAGCGATGGTGTCTGGTTGGGTGGAGCTGGGCTTGGGAAAGTTGCTGCCGCTACATTTGATGTGTCGCTCTGTTGGTGTGTTTTGTTTCCATTGGTTCTGCTTATTGTTTTTAGAGATTGAATTCGAGGATTTGGTCCTGAATAAAAAAGCCGCAGCCAGAGTTGTCTGGCTGCGGCACTCGATTGCTATCTTGGCTAAATAAGCGCTCGTTTGATTCCAAATTTTTCGCGCTGAATTTCAGTTTCCAGCTCAGTATTGACTTGGAGTGGTGGCGCTTAATAAGCGGCGCGGCGGCAACGTGCATCAAACATTTTGCCTTTCCGCCATTGGAAGGCGAGGCGACGCTCGCACTTGGACTGCGCGCGTCCGCAGGCCCGAGCCATTTTCAGTGCACGGCCGGTTCCAACCACGCGCAAGCGGTCGGTAAAGCTGACGGCTTCAAACTTGCAGCGCCCGGCCGCATTGGCTTGTGTGGTGGTCAAAACGGCAGCGGTCGCCAACGTCATCATGAGGATTGAGACTGTGGATTTCATGGTAATTGCTCCAATCTGAATGGGCATGTCGTGGTGCCCATCCGTTGGTCGCAGCAACCTGAAGCCATGTTCCCTGCGGAACCGAAAAAATGCGCGTCGATCCGCTCGCGGCCCGCCGCCCGCTTTCGCGGATGTGCTTGCTCACCAATTCAAGCGTCACGCTCACGGAGCAGCCCGAAGCAATGCCAAGCCGTCACGCTGAAGTGAAAAGAATGGTGCCCAGGGGCGGA
>CAZOGY010000168.1:0-5682 GCA_964579305.1 uncultured Hyphomicrobiaceae bacterium | reverse complement strand
AGGCCGAAAACCTAAGGCCGCAAGCGGCCCGGCGCGAGCGCCGCCCCGCCGGAGGTGCCCGGCCGACGGCCGGAACAGCACCGCGAGGCCAAAAACTCACCCCCGCAAGCGGTCCGCCTTGGCGGCATTGCCAACAAAAGATCCGGCGCCCCATCGTGACGCCGGATTGAATAATCGCACTTCACCAGTCATGGCGGGCGCCCACGCACGGCAGGCGCCCACAACCCGCCGCTTAGGCGCCCATCACCCGCCGGTTAGGCAAACGTCACACCCGCCGCAGTCATCGGAAGTGACGTGATGCGCTGGCCCGTTGCAGCAAAAATGGCATTGGCAAGCGCAGGCGCGACCGGCGGCAACCCTGGTTCCCCAACGCCGGTCGGCTTCTCTGGCGACGGCACCATGTGCACCTCGATTTTCGGCATGTCCGACATCCGCAACGGTTCGTAGTCGGGGAAGTTCGACTGATCGACAACGCCATCACTCAGCGTGATTGCATTGCGCATGACCGTACCCAGACCATAGCCGATGCCGCCTTCCATCTGCGCGCGCACGACATCAGGATTGACCACGGTACCGCAGTCGACCGCGCAAACAACGCGCTCCACCTTGATCGCGTCATCGCTGCCAACCGACACTTCGACAACTTCGGCAACATAGCTGCTGAAGCTCTCGTGAACAGCAACGCCGCGGCCGCGTTTGGGGCCCAGGTCGCGGCCCCATCCCGCGCGCTCGGCCGCAAGCTTCAAGACGCCAGCCAACCGCGGATGATCGCCCAACAGCTCAAGGCGGAACGCAACTGGATCTTTGCCCGCAGCTTGCGCAAGCGCATCGATTGCGATCTCAGTTGAGAACGCCGTGTGCGTATGGCCCACCGCGCGCCACCACAGCACCGGCACCGGCGTTTGCATATTGCGGACGTCGACCCGCAAGTTCTTAATGGCGTAGGGCAGTGTGCTTCCGCCTTCCACGGACGTGGCATCAACGCCGTCCTTGACCATCATCGGCTCAAAGAACGTGCCCGTCAGGATCGACTTGCCCGCCAGCGCATGTTTCCACGCAACCGGCTTGCCGGATGCATCCAGCCCCGCCTCGATGCGCTCTGCATACATTGGCCGATAATAGCCGCCCTTGATGTCATCCTCGCGCGTCCACACGAGCTTGACCGGATAGCGTCCGCCGATCGCTTTGACCGCTTCTGCGGCTTCTGCGTGATAGTCCGCCGTTGGCGTCGCCCGCCGCCCGAACGAACCGCCAGCGTAGACCGTGTTGATCTGAATCTGCTCAGGCTTCATGCCGAGGATCTGCGCAATCGTCGGCTGCGCCATTGATGGAAACTGACAGCCGTCCCAGACTTCGGCCGCAGTGCCATCCAGGTTCATTCGGATGACGCAGTTGAGCGGTTCCATCGGGGCGTGCGCGAGAAAGGGGAACGTGAAATCCAGCGCAACCTTTTTGTCGGCAGACGCCATTGCCGCATCTGCGTCGCCGTCATTGCGGGCCACGTTACCAGGCGTCTTAAGCGCGGCAATGTGAGCATCCATCAGCGCATCGCTTGAGCGCGTTTCTGCAGCGCTGTCGTCCCAGGTGACGTTCAGCGCCGCCCGGCCCTTGATCGCGGCCCACGTCGACTTGGCGTAGACGACAATGCCCTGCGGGATCTGCTTGACGTCGACCACGCCCTTGACCTTGCGGGTCTCACTGGCGTCGAACGATGCCACCGTCGCGCCGAAACGCGGCGGGCGTGCGACCACGGCGGTGACCATGTCCTCAACGCGCACGTCGATCGCGAATTGCGCAGACCCATCGGTTTTTGCAGCGCTGTCTTTGCGCGGCAGCCGGTCTTTGCCGATCAATCCGAATTGACCTGACTGCTTCAATTGCGGGGCGTTCGGCGGAGCGATGCCATCGACGTGGCCCAACAGTGCGCCAAAGCCTGACGACTTGCCCGAGGCGGCATGCGCCACGACGCCTTGCGCAACGGTGATCTCACTTGCTGGCACGGCCCAAGCTTTTGCGGCGGCCTGAACGAGCACGGCACGCGCAGCCGCTCCGGCCTTGCGGTACTGCTCATAGGAGTTTGCAATTGCGGTCGAACCGCCAGTGCCCTGCGCCCGGAAAGCGAGGTTGGCATAAAGCTCCGCATTCGCCGGCGCGAACTCGACCTTGACCTTCTCCCAGTCGGCGTCCAGTTCCTCAGCGACCAGTGTCGCAAGGCCGGTCGTGGTGCCCTGGCCCATCTCAAAGTGCTTGACGACCACGATAACCGTGTCATCGGGCAAAATGCCAACGAACGGATTGAACCCAACGGCGTCGCCCGACCGCGCCGCAGCCCAACGCCCGCTGGCGCCAACCCCAATCAGCAAAGCCCCAACCGCGGCCGCCGAACCGATCAGAAACGCCCGGCGCGACGCCAGAACGCCGTCGTCATCTGCACGGGCCGCAGCTTTGGGCTTGGCGCCCGTAGCGGCTTGTATGGAACGTGTTTCCCGCATGGCTTCAGCCCTCCAGCGTTTGAGCAGCACGGTGGATGGCCGCGCGGATTCGTTGATAGGTCGCGCAGCGGCAGGCATTCCCGCCCATCTCCGCATCGATATCGGCGTCCGTCGGCTTGGCGTTATCGCTCAAAAGCCCAATCGCCTGCATGATCTGTCCGGACTGGCAGTAGCCGCACTGGACCACATCAAGTTCGCGCCAGGCGTCCTGCACGGCTTTGGCGACCGGACCTTCGACCGCTTCAATCGTGCGGATGTCGATACCGTCAGCCGCTTCGACCGTGAGTTGGCAAGACCGCGTTGGCACCCCGTCGGCGTGCACCGTGCAGGCGCCGCATGCGGCGATACCGCAGCCGAACTTTGTACCCGTCAATCCGAGTTCGTCTCGCAAGGCCCACAAAACGGGCGTGTCGCCATCGACATCGACCGAGTGGGTCTTTCCGTTGACTTTCAATGCGTACATCGTGTCCTCGCCAATGCTGACCGGAAGTCGCTGACACGCGCCACGGCCGACCACCGATCGCTGCGTGCGCGCACCCCTGTGCGCGAACGCGCAGGCTCCCCGTCGCGATCACAACATGACGGCTGTTTCATGCTCGGGCAGCGCGAACCCGCCGATGTGCGGCACAGCTATGCGGCTTCGGACTTCGCAAGGGGTCGGTGCAGCCTTATGCTCCTTGGCACAGACAGAACACGACCAAATCTGTGGAGGAACGCATGAAAGGCGCGGTATTCGCCGGCGGACGCACGGTCGAATTGCAGGACTTTGACGACCCAACGCCCGGCGAAGGCGAAGTCGTTGTGGAGATCAAGGCGTCCGGCATGTGCGGATCGGACTTGCATTTCTACCGGGCGCAGGGCGGGGCGCCCGAGATGGCCAGGAAGCTGGGCCTTGGCGGCGACGGCAAGCCGGTGATTAACGGCCATGAGCCTTGCGGCATCGTAGTGGCCCGGGGGCCCGGCGTTCCAAAGCACCATGCGCCCGATGGCATGCGTGTTTCGGTTCACCACTACGCCGGGTGCGAGGTCTGCCCGGACTGCCGCGCTGGCTGGTCCCAACTCTGCAAAGAAGGCAAGATGCAGGTCTACGGCGTGACCGGTCACGGCGCGCATGCCAAATACATGAAAGTGCCCACCTTCACCCTTGTGCCGCTGCAATCGGACCTGAGCTTTGAGATCGGCGCTGCGATTTCCTGCGGCACAACAACCGCTTATGGCGCATTAAAGCGGATGGAAATGGCCGGTGGCCACACCTTGGCGATCTTTGGTCAAGGCCCGGTCGGGCTTTCCGGCGTCGCGCTTGCCAAGGCCATGGGCATGCATGTCGTGGCCGTCGACGTCACCCAGGACCGGCTCGATCTGGCCAAAGCGTGCGGCGCCGACGATCTTGTGAACGCCGCCGAAACCGACGCAGCGGAAGAGCTGAAAAAGCTGACTGGCGGCAAAGGCGTTCACTATGCGTTGGAAGCATCCGCCCACCCGGACGCGCGCATCGCATCCGTGCGTGGCACCCGCACCTGGGGCAAAGTGGCGTTCGTGGGCGAGGGCGGTCAGGTCACGCTCGACGTCAGCCCGGACATGATCCGCCGGCAAGTCACGTTGATTGGCTCGTGGACGTTTTCATCGGGCATTCAAGATGAGTGCACCCGCTTCATTGCGGAAAACGCCGTTCCAATCGACAACTTGATCACCGACCGCTGGACGTTGTCGGAGATTGATGCGGCCTATAAGAAATTCGACAAACAGCAAATGGGCAAAGGCATTATCACGCCGGAGTAATCGAGCACCGCTTGCTGTGCTAATCCCATCCAAACATTTGCCGGGCCATCTCTAATTTGCACGCTGGCCCGGCAGCCCTATAGCAAGCAACGGCGAACGTACCCGCGTGCCATTCCCCTACACCCGATATGCTCATAACAACCTAAGCAGAACCAATAAAACCATCACACCACGATTTCAATTGTGTCCAGTTTTCAAGAAAGATGGACGATCCCATGAAGATTGCAGCCTTTAACGTGGAAAACCTGTTTGACCGCGCAAAAGCGTTTAATGAGCAAGAAGACGTCAGCCAACCGATTTTGCGTGCTGTGTCAGAACTCAACGCATTATTCGAAGAGCCCGTTTATACCGACACCCACCTTGCGCGCATGCGCGAGTTGATCAAGGAACTTGGCTTACAAAAAAGCGACACCGGGCCGTTCGTTCTGCTACGGCAAATCCGTGGCCGCATGGTTTCGCGGCCCCGTGACAAACCGTTTGTTTTGAAGGCAGGAGGGCGCGGCGACTGGGTGGGCTGGGCCGAACTGCGGCTTGCTCCCGTCAATGAAATCGCAGTGATGAACACCGGACGTGTCATCCGCGACGTCAACGCCGATGTGCTTGCCGTGATCGAGGCTGAAGACCGGGTCGCACTCAAAATGTTCAGTGAATATGTGATCCAGGAGGTGGACGGCAAACCCTACGACCAAGTGATGGTCATTGACGGAAACGACCGCCGCGGCATCGATGTCGGGCTCATGACTCAGGCCGGCTATGATATCGGACTGATGCGCAGCCATATCCACGATTTGAAACCGAATGGCGAACCGATTTTCAGCCGCGATTGCCCTGAATTCTCGGTGACAACGCCAAGTGGCGAACTGATTTGGATTTTGCCCAACCACTTCAAGAGCAAATACGGCGGCGATTCACCGGAGTCACGCGCCAAAAGGAAAGCGCAGGCAACGCGAACCGCTGAAATTTACCGCGATCTTCGCAACAACGGACACGATTATGTCGTCGTACTTGGCGACCTCAATGATACGCCCGACAGCCCGCCTTTGCAGCCTCTGCTCGCTGAAACAGATCTGACCGACGTATCCGACCACGCCACATTCGACACGGGCGTGTTCAAAGGGCGGCCGGGCACGGACGATCGCGGCATCGGCACATTCGGCCTCGGCAACGACAACCAAAAAATCGATTATCTGCTGTTGTCTCCAGCACTATTGGACAAAGTCACCGCGAGTGGCCTTTTTCGAAAAGGCGCATGGCCTGGCAAGCGCCCGCCGCGCTGGCCGGTCTATGAAGAATTAGAACGCGAAATCCACGTGGCAAGCGACCACCACGTCATCTGGGCCGAGATCGATATCTGAACTGGGCGCCGCAGCCGGTGCGGCTCCGCCCATAGCAATGTGGGGTGGATTGGCTG
>CAZOGY010000167.1:0-6100 GCA_964579305.1 uncultured Hyphomicrobiaceae bacterium | reverse complement strand
GGGCCTATCGTGCCGCTGACGAGGTCAAGCCGAGCACCGCCGCGGCATCTTGTTTTGCATCCGTCGCGCGGGCGGCTGATGCCTGACCATGTCCAACCCGGTCGCTCGCATTGCCCTGGGTCTTGATGCCATCCTGGCGACTGGCATCGCGTGCACCAGGCATTTTGATGGGCGTTCCATCCCGGCACGTGCGCGCAGGTCCAGTAAACCAATTGGTTCCCTGCGACGTCGTCTGGCGGCCAAGCAAGCCGAACGGTTTCGCCCAGCCCGCAACAGCACCCTGCATGGTGAGCCTGGCAGTCTCGTCCGATCCGCAAAAGATGTTTTGGTAGATGTCGTCGATCCAGATCCGTTCATGCGGCGGTGCGTTGCGCTGAGCCACCGTGATTAACCGCAGCGCACGCTCGCGATCGGCTTTCACGTAACGTCCGCGCCAATACAGGTCAGCGAGGAAGGCCTGGGCGCCAGCGTGGCCCCGTTTCACGAGATGTCGAAACCAGTAGAGCGCCGATCGTGCATCTTTTTTGACGCCGTCGCCAACGAGTTGGAGTTTTGCCAATTCGAATTGCGCGTTGGGCTCGTCGTAGATTTGCGCAGCATAACGATAGAGGCGGACGGCATAACGCTTGTTGGCCGGCACATCGATTTCCGGCAGACCGGACTGAATATAGCGCGCCATCGCCGTGATTGACTTCGCAACCGTTGGCGCCCGGCGCAGATCAGCCGGGTTGATCTGGATATTGCCGTCAACGATCTCGCTATAGAGCGCGTAAGCGCGACCGTGGTTGGTATAGGCCCGCGTATTGTCGGAATAAATCCGCGCAAGATAGAACTTGGCGAACAGATTGCCGGTTTCCGCAGCGCGTTCCAGCGCCGGGATGGCAATCTCGAAATGCCGCGCGCGATACGCGTTCATACCCTGTTCAAGCGCTGCTTCGGGTGAAGCAAACCGCAATTCGCCACGGGCACTGGCGGTCGTGTCAACCGCCAGTCCGTAAAGCAGCGCACAGCAAATCGCTGCCGCTTTAGATATCCGCGTAACAGACAACTTCTGCCTTCCCGCCACCGTGGGTGACCGCGCCATAACGCGCCTCACCGACCTGGTCTGCGTATTTCCGCAAGACCCCGCTTTGATGCTCGTTGGCCCGCGGCGTCCAGGACGCCTTGCGCCGGTCGAGTTCGTCTTGATCGACTTGGAGATCCAACGTTCCCGCTTCTGCATCGATCGAAATAATGTCGCCATTTTGAACAAGGGCGATTGGACCGCCGACTGCGGCTTCAGGGCCGACGTGACCAATGCAAAAACCGCGCGTGGCGCCGGAGAAGCGGCCGTCCGTGATCAGCGCGACCTTTTCGCCCATTCCAAGTCCGTAGAGGGCTGCGGTGGTCGACAGCATTTCGCGCATACCAGGCCCGCCTTTTGGACCCTCGTAGCGAATCACGATGACTTCGCCCTCGTTGATTTCCCGGGCTTGAACAGCGGCAAACGCATCTTCCTCGCAGTCGAAAACGCGGGCCGGGCCCTCAAACTGCAGCCGCTTCATGCCGGCGACTTTCACAATACCGCCATCGGGCGCGAGCGAGCCCTTGAGGCCAACCACGCCGCCGGTCGGCGCGAGCGGGTTGGAGACCGGGTAGATGACTTTTTGGTCGTCGTTGAATTTCACGTCCTCAAGGTTTTCCTTGATGGTCTTGCCCGTGACCGTCATGCAATCTTCATGCAGCAAGCCGCCGTCGAGCAGGGCGCGCATGATTTGCGGCACGCCACCGATCTCGTAGACGTCCTTGGCGACGTATTTGCCGCCCGGCTTCAGGTCTCCGATGTAGGGCGTCTTCTTGAAGATCTCGGCGACATCGAACAGGTCGAACTCGATGCCGGCCTCGTGGGCCATCGCGGGCAAGTGCAGGGCGGCGTTGGTGGAGCCGCCGGTCGCTGCGACCGCGACGGCAGCGTTTTCGAAGGCTTCGCGCGTGCAGATGTCGCGCGGACGCAGACCCTCGGCGAGCATGCGCATGACCGTGCGGCCGCTTTCGACGGCGTAATAGTCGCGGCTTTCGTCAGGCGCCGGCGCGCCGGCCGAGCCCGGAACCGCGATTCCGATAGCCTCGGAGACCATGGCCATCGTGTTGGCGGTGAACTGACCGCCGCACGCGCCCGCGCCAGGACAGGCCACACACTCAAGTTCGTGGAGTTCTTCTTCCGTCATGCGGCCCGCAGCGTGCATGCCGACGCCTTCGAACACGTCGACGACGGTCACGTCGTTGCCGCGGAATTTCCCGGGCATGATCGAGCCGCCGTACATGAACACCGACGGCACGTTCAAACGCAGCATGGCCATCATCACGCCTGGAAGCGACTTATCGCAGCCGGCAAGGCCAACCATCGCGTCGTAGCAGTGCCCGCGCATGGTCAATTCAATGGAGTCGGCGATCGTCTCGCGGCTGACCAGCGATGACTTCATGCCCTGGTGGCCCATGGCGATGCCGTCGGTCACCGTGATCGTGCAAAATTCCCGCGGGGTGCCGCCCGACGCGTCAACGCCTTTTTTGGCGGACTGGGCCTGGCGCATCAACGCGATATTACAGGGAGCTGCCTCGTTCCAGGCGCTG
Source organism: uncultured Hyphomicrobiaceae bacterium (assembly GCA_964579305.1). GTDB lineage: Bacteria > Pseudomonadota > Alphaproteobacteria > Rhizobiales > Hyphomicrobiaceae > JBCBWG01. The sequence goes on along the minus strand of CAZOGY010000167.1, from coordinate 3,490 downwards.
ACGACGCCGACGAAGGGCTGATGGATCTGCTCTTCGGTGAGCCCCATCGCATAGTAATAGGAGCGATGCGGCGCGCGCGACGGCCCTTCCGTCACATGCCGGCTTGGCAGCTTCGATTTATCAAACGTTTTGGCGTCCATCCCTGGCCACTCCCCGAGGCGTTGTCTGCTGTTGAACGGTTTGCGCGATCGCCACCGAAGAAACGGATCAGATCCGTGTAACTCGGCAGTTCGGAGCGGCGCTGACCATTTGGCCTGCCGCACCTGTCGCGAAACTGTCACGCCAACTACGAGGGAACGGGCACGGCCCGCAACCCTCACCGACAACGTCTCTTTGAGCGGAAGCGCTAAAGCATCACGAAGCGATGCCGCCGCGCTTAAGTCCGCTACCCCACTGCCCGAAGCATTCCCCTTGGTTTGTGGCTGGAGCGTGGCGGGCGTGACGCGGTCCCCGTTGTGAGTTTGCAACGGTTAAGCCGTCGCCGCTCCTGCGCCCGCATGCTCACCACGAGCCTATTGCGATCAATGACTTGGCGACTGACGGCGCTTGCAACTTTTTTGCTTGGCACGGCCTTCATTCGCCGCAGCGTCGCGGTCGTGCAAAAATGCCGCGCAAATCATGCTGATTGGTCCGCGTCGTCGCGCTGACACGCGGTGCCCTTAAATGCTGAGCACCGCTGAATTGCTTGCGGTCATGCCCTGCGTTTGCGGTATGGCGCGACGGCGGCCGTTTTGGATCTGACGGATTGCTGAGCCGCTCATGGCGACCAGGAGGTTTCAATAATGGCTCTTCAGGACAGTCCGCTTGGATCGTCAGCGCATCACACCCACGAAGGGCCCGAGGCGTTGCAACTCAGTTGGCGATGGCCAAGCGGCCTGATCGGGCTCAGCCTGGCCAACTTTGTTTTGCGGATTGTCACCGCTGGGATCTATTCGTTTTGGGCGACCACGGAGACCCGCAAGCGGATCTGGTCTGGCGTGCGCATCAATGAAGAGCCGTTCACTTATACCGGCCGCGGCCTGGAATTATTCATCGGTGCGCTCCTCGTTTTGCCGATCCTTCTGGCGGTCATCGCGCTGAACACGATAGCGTCGTTAGCCGCCGGGCCTGAATCGGTCCTCAGTGCGGTCTTCGCCATGGCAATTCTCGTACTTTTGCCGTTTGCAACCGGGCTCGCGATCTACCGATCGTGGCGCTATCGCCTCGGTCGCACACGTTGGCGCGGCATTCGCGCGTCGCTGGCCGGCAACCAGTGGTGGTACGCTTGGACCTATCTTTATACGCTCGTTTTGATCCCGCTGACGCTTGGCTGGATCATTCCATGGCGGACAACCAAACTGCAGTCGTTGATTTCCAATGCCATTCAATTCGGCAATCGGCCATTGCAGTTTGAGGCAACGGCCACACCGCTCTATGGACCATTCGCTATCTCTTATTTTGGCACGCTGATGATCTATTCCGTTATTCTGGCGGCCAATGGCGTGTTTTGGCTGGGATCGATGCCAGCCGACTGGCAGCCGGGTCAGCCGGTGCTGGTTTCGACAGACCAGATCTTGTTTGCAGCGGCGCTGGCGATCACAAGCGTGTTGGTCGCGATCTTGGCTTGGATCGTCTTGTCGGCATGGTACAGGGCCCGCACCATCAACCATTTTGCAGCGCACACATCCTTTGAGAATGCGCGCTTTTCGGCGTCGACGACGGCGTGGGGCTTCATATGGATCGGTCTGACCAATGCCCTACTCGGCTTGATTGGCATGGCGCTTTTTGGCGCTGTGATCCTGGCGTTTTGGGCGCCGTTCATCCCATGGGACGTGGTGTCGCCTGGGTCTGTTTATTCGGATCAAGACCGCGCGAGACTGATTATCACCGCCTTTTCATCTGTGATCGTTGTGTCGGTGTTCGGTTACACATTGTTCGCGCCGATCATGCAGGCGCGTTCCCAAGGCTATATCGCACACCATATGTCCATTGACGGAACCGCCGATTTGGCTGGCATCGCACAGACGCAAGGCCCTGATGTCCGGTTTGGTGAGGGGCTTGCCGGCGCGTTTGACGTCGACGCGTTCTAGCCCTGGATTGGCATGCCAGGCCGACGTCACGAGGAGACTTTCGCGCCGATGGAGCGGAGCTGGTCAGCACGATTTACCGACGGACAGACCGCGGCAAGCCAGCCGGTGCGGGTTTCTTTCGATGATCGCGGTCTGCGGATCGAGCCGCGTGATCGGACCGCCGACGATCTGATCTGGCCATATGGCGCGCTCGATGCCGAACCCGCCCTTGGCAAGGGCGCAACGGAAGTGTTGATCACCTATCGCTATATGCCCGGCGCGTCTGTGTTTGTGCAGGACGCGGCATTCGCTGACGCTTTGCGCCGTCGTGCGCCCAAGGTGACAACCGCCTCGCAGCGCTGGCGTTGGGCTGGGCCCATTTTTGCGGTTCTTTGTCTTGTGATCGTTGCGTACTTGATCGCGGTTGGGCTGAACATGCGGCCCGCACGGGCGATTGCAGACCTGCTGCCGGACGGGGCGAGGGCCTCGTTAAGTGCCCACTTCACGCAGTCGCTTGTGCGCAAACACGGCCGTTGCATTGCCCCGCGTGGTCGCAAATCTCTCAATGGCCTGATCGACCGGCTGCTCGGCGCCGCTCCTGCCGTTGAGCGCGATGTCCAAGTGACCGTTCTGAACTGGGGACTGGTCAATGCCTTTGCCGCGCCAGGCGGTGCGCTGTTTCTGACCAGGGGCTTGATCCAGTCAGCCAAAACTCCGGAAGAGGTCGCAGGTGTGCTTGCCCACGAAATCGGGCACGCGCGGGCGCTTCATCCTGAGACCCACGTGGTCCGCGCAATCGGCCTGACGGCCGTCATTGATCTGATGCTTGGAGGTGGTGCGTTGGGTAACGCCGCAAGCGTTCTGACGTTGAGCAGTTATCGGCGTGAAGATGAGCGAGAAGCAGACCGCATCGGGTTGGCGCTGATGCGTCGGGCAAAGGTAAGCAAGCAGGGCCTGGTCGACTTCTTCGCTAAAGCGGCCAAGGACAGGGTTGGCGCTGATCGCGGGGTGCTGGATTTTGTGGGCACGCATCCGGCCCCGGCTGAGCGCCTTCAAACGGTCCGCAACGCGCCGGATTACGACGCCGAACCCGTTTTGCTGCCGCGCCAATGGATCGCGCTGCGCGCCATTTGCAGTGACACCACCAAGGACCCGGCCGATCCAGGCGCTCGCAAGGACATTCAATAATGGCCAACAATGGCGGCAAGGGTGTCTGCCGGTCGTAAAGCTGATCCGGTCGAGGCGGAATGGCCGGAACGAAAAGATGCAGCCACCATCAAAGACCGAGGTCATCGCAGATGCATGCGCGTGACTGTGAAACGATCCAAGCCTACAGCGTGTCGCATGAAATTCGCCTCGCTTTAGCTCTGTTGCGCTCACGGGCCGTGGGCCCTCCGCGGGAGCGGGCCGTTTTCGTGTCGATGTTTCGAACACGAACATCG
>CAZOGY010000166.1:0-6257 GCA_964579305.1 uncultured Hyphomicrobiaceae bacterium | reverse complement strand
TCGATGTTCGTGTTCGAAACATCGACACGAAAACGGCCCGCCCCGCGGAGGGCCAACGGCCCGTGAGCTTCGATCGTATCGGCGTCATCAAGCCACTCTGCATGCCGTGAGGGCATCCCGTTTCAGCGGGACTGCCTCAGCCGAACGTTGCAGCGAGCTTCACAAGCCCAGATCATGGCAGGTGAACGCGTGTGAACCTGAACTGATCTAAAAGATCGCTGCAGGTATCCGGTTCGCTAGCAACGCCGCGGTTAGTCGGTCCACGGTCTGGTTTGCGTGGCTGAACCAGTAGATCCACTCGTGACGCCCGGTAACCGGATCGCGCGCGACCGCGGCGACGATCAAAGCCTCTGGCACGCGTGCCTTCATCCGGGCTGGGAAATCGGCGCCATAGCCGCGGTAATGGTTGTTCTTGTCGGGATCTGCAAAGCCCCAATCGCGCGTGCGTGCCCAAGATGTTGGCAGCGGCACCGTCACATGGACGAGCCCGGCAGGGCCGACGAGGCGAAGTTGCTCACGGATAGCCTGGGTATCGTCGCCGACGTGTTCGAGCACATGATTGGAAATGGCGATGTCAAAGCTTGCGTCGGGCAAGCCAGTTGCGGTCATGTCGAGCGACCCTTGGCCGCCAAACGTAGACGGCTGATAGGTTTTGAACCAGTTGGCATCGACCGCGGGGTCTGGCGCGAAGTGCAGCGCGCGCCAGTCTGCCACGATTTTTCGCAGCGGTTGGTAGGCGGCAAAGATCGCGCGGTGGCGTTCAAGCGACCCGCAGTTCGCGCATTTTGGCGCTTGGCCCTCAAACAGCCGGCCCTGAAAAGCCGGCTCGAAAGTGGTGCCGCCACAAATTGTGCAATGCGTACTGGTGGGCATGAGCCCCGCTCCCGTCGTGCCTGCGCGTTGTCTGCCGATCGTTATCTGCAAACTACTGCGGACGACGGTTTGGGATGTCGAGTGGAATGTACTCAACCCCTGAGCGTTGCAGGGGCTGTGGGTAGAGCTTCATCAGGTCCATGATCTCGGTTGGCATGTCTTCTTTGACAGGCAATCCAAGCTCTTCAGCTTCCTCGCAGGTCAGCGCATAGTCGTGCGTGTAATGACCGCCGGCCAAGCGCTCGGCCAGTGCGCTCGCACGCTCAGCGCCAAGGCGCTGCTGCATGAGTTCCCCGGCGCCGCGCTTGACCTGGGCCAGCGCTTTTTCGCCCATGTCTGCCAGGACAAGCGTCAGGTCGTGGACGTCGGACACGGGCTTGGCGTCACGGGCATTGACGATGCTTGCGGCAGGAAATCCCATCAACTGCGGGTCGATCGGCCCGAGCACGGAAAACTCGCCCAGGACGATTTCGTCGGCTGCGAGCGCGATCAGCGTGCCACCCGACATCGCATAGACCGGGACGAACACGCGCACGCGGGCCGGGTGCGCCTCGACCGCGCGGGCAATTTGCATGGCGGCGAGCACAAGCCCACCCGGCGTATGCAGCACCAGGTCGATCGGCATGTTCTTGGGTGTCCGCTTGATCGCGCCGATGATGGTCTGGGCATCCTCAAGATCGATGTGCCGCGAAACCGCAAAGCCAAACACGCTGCGGTTTTCCTGGCGGTGGATCATCGTGATGACCCGCGTCTTCTGGCTCTTTTCGATGGCGCGGATCGCGTTCATCCGACGCATCGCGAGGACGCGCGCCGTCAGCAAAGGCTGCAAGGCAATAATGGCAAACAAGATCAAAAGGATCGTCGAGATGTCCATGGCGTCCTCGGCGGGGGATGTCAGCGGAAGTTTGGAACGCGTTATGCCTGCAAAATGCAGCCAGCGCATCGCATTGCGGCGTTTGCGGCTCACATCGCTGGCGTACGCAAATCGCTCGTCACACACGCCGTCGAAGCACCGGCGCGCTGTTTTGCTCGGTCGATCAGCCTTGGATAACTACGGGCGTTGCCAAGTGTTCATGATGCATCAGCGTTTTCTTGAGTCGCCAAATCGCTGTCGACGCTGGTACGCTCACGCGTTGATACCTTGGCTTCAGATAAGGGGTTGTCGCATGACGATCGCTCGCCGCGCCGGACTGGCGTGCGCCGCCGCTGCACTCGCGGTGATGGTCATCGGGGGTGTGGATCGCGCCAACGCGCGGACCGGTGCGGAGCGCCCCGTCGTCCAATCGACTCTTGGCAGTTATTTGGCCGCCCGGATCGCCCGCGGACAGAACGATACGCTTGCCGCTGCCAAGTATTATGGACGCGCGCTGGATCGTACTCCGCCAAGCCTGAAGGCGATGCGCCAGGCGTTCTTGATGGAAGCGGCCAACGGTAACATCGATCGGGCCGGCGAACTCGCCCGTGCGCTCGTCGACGCGCACGGACCAGACAACCTTGCGCAGCTTTACATTGCTGTTTCGTCCATGAAGGCGGGTGATCCGGCAGCCGCGCGTGCGGCGTTGGGTCAGCGCGGCGGTGATGGCGCATTGCAGGCGCTGGTCTGGTCTTCCATGTCGGAGGGCATGCGCAACCGCGTGCTTTTGGAACGGCCGTGGGTCCGCCGCCGGTATATCGATGGCTTGGTTGGTGACACGCGCGGCATTGTTAATTTCGCGCGAGAGGTTGTGACGGCCTGGATCGAGGCGGCGGAAGGCAAGGTTTCGGTCGCAATCGACAGGCTGACCCCGCCGCGCACGCGCGTACCGCAGCGCCGCCAGGCTGTGTTCAACTTTTTCAAACGCTATCACCGGGGCTTGGTGGCCGAACTCCACGGGCGCCGTCGGATGGCGGACCAGAGTTTTTCGGCTGTGATGCGGCGTGATCCGCGGGCGGTTCGTGCGCCTTTCGTTTACGCGCACGCGCTTGCCGCGCGCGGTGACCGCAAACGGGCGATTGCCGTCATTGACGCCTACACGGGTCGACGCGGCGGGCGCGGCCATCCTCTGACGGATGGCTTGCGGAAAGACGTGATGAGCGGCGGTGTGGTCCAGCCGATTGTCAACTCTTCACTGGACGGGATCGGCGAGCTGTTTTTCGGCCTCGGCGAAGCATTGGTCAGCCAGAACAACGACAGCGAGCCGGTCAGCCCGCTTGGGATCTTGTTTTTGCAGCTTGCCATCAATGTGCGCGAGCCGTCCCCGTCTGCGCTGATTGAACTGGCGCGGGCTTATGAGATTAAGCGGCGTTATGGCGATGCCAACGACCTGTATGAGCAAATACCGGAGACATCGCCGCTGTACGAGGCCGTTCAGATCCGCCGTGCCTGGAACTACAGCCGGTTGAAACAGGTCGATGACGCAAAACGCGTGCTGACCGCGAAGATTGAGCGCGGCGTTGAGGCGCTGGATGCCTTGAGCACGCTGGCTACGATCCTGCGGATCAGTGAACGTTTTGGCGAGGCTATCGGGTATTACAGCCGCGCCATTGATATGGCCGGCAAGCCGACGCGGCAGTTCTGGAGCCTATGGTATGGCCGCGGGGTTGCCTTGGAGCGCTCAAAGCAGTGGGACAAGGCCGAGGCCGATCTTTTGCTGGCGAAAAAGCTCAACCCAAATGAGCCGCTTGTCCTGAACTACCTGGGATATTCGTGGGTCGATCAAGACCGGAACCTCAAAGAGGGACTGGCGATGATCAAACGCGCCGTCGCCTTGAAGCCGAACGATGGGCATATCACTGACAGCCTGGGCTGGGCTTATTACAAGCTGCGGGATTACGAAAACGCGGTGAAGTATCTGGCAGAGGCGGTGCGTTTGCGGCCGTCCGATCCGATTCTGAATGACCACCTGGGCGATGCTCTGTGGAAAATTGGCCGCAAGCGCGAGGCGCAGTTCCAATGGAATCTTGCGCTTGGCTTTGAGCCTGAGCCCGAGGACGAAAAGAAGATCCGCCAAAAACTCGCTCGTGGACTGGAGCTGAAGCCGCGCGGTCAGCCCATCCAGAAGACCGAGCGCACCGACGACGTCCGCCCCGTCCGCTAGTGTTCCGTTTCAGACATTTGCCACCAGCCGACTGAGGGTTCAGAGCAAATGTCTGAAACTTGAGGAACACGAGCAAGTCTATGTTTGTCGTGTTGCTTTTGTGATTGACGTTTGCTCGCCGACCTCGCCGCAACTGGGAGGCAAACGTCAATGACGCAACACGAGAGCGATATCCGATCTTTTGGAAACGCTTTGCGATTCACAGATCGGATGATGCTGGAGCCGGCGCGCGCCAAGTCTTTGCAAGAACAACGCATTTTTGGATGGACGGCGCGGCATGGGTGAAGGCGACGGCGATCGCAGTGGTTTGTATCCCGCAGCGCTCGGGGATGCAGACCATCAATTTGCGCCGGCAAAGGTCAATCTGACGCTTGAGATCGCGGGCAAGCGGCCAGACGGCTATCATCAGCTCGCAAGTTTGGTTGCGTTTGCAGATGTTGGCGATCGACTGACGGCACTTTCCCATCACGCGGGCGAAGCGGCTGAAGCCGCGCCCGTGCTTGTCCAGGGGGCGCAGGCCACTGATCTTGGCTTGGCCTCCGACAATCTCGTGGCCAAGGCGTGGTGTGCCCTCAAAGCTCTTGATGCGGGATTGGTTCTGCCATGCGTGCGGCTTGAGAAACACCTGCCGGTCGCGGCAGGGCTCGGCGGCGGTTCGGCGGACGCTGCGGCCTACCTGAGGATGGTTTCGGCCGCCAATCCGGATCGTGGCAGGCAAGTCGACTGGCCGGCCGTTGCTTTGTCGCTCGGGGCCGACGTGCCGGTTTGTCTTCAAAGCCGCGCCAGCGTGATGTGGGGCGTTGGCGAACATATCCGTCCGATTGCGCTGGCAGAACCGTTGCACGCTGTCCTGGTCAATCCGCGTTGCCCAGTGCCTGAGACGAAGACCCGCGATGTTTTCATGGCGCTTGGTGCGGAACCGTTCGACGGTGACGTGTGTGCGCCGCCTGAGCTACCGGGGCGCGCGGTTGCGCTTGCAGATCTGGTAGACAGTCGCAACGACCTGGAAGCGCCAGCGCGCAGTGTCATGCCGGCTATCGATGAGGTGTTTTCAGAGCTCAAAGCTTGCAGCGATGCGGCTGTCGTCAGGCTCTCCGGTGCAGGACCAACGGCTTTCGCGCTGTTTGCTGAGGCGGAGCAAGCGGGCCACGCCGCCACCGCGATCGCCGAACGTCACCCCGCTTGGTGGGTCCGTCAGGCAACCTTGACCTGAGGCGGGCCTTCTTGTGGCTGTTCATTCGGTCGTCCAGAGGATCGCTGCTTGTTTGGCGACTTCGGCTCCATCGGTTCGGACCGGATCGACAGTGTCATCCGGGGCGAATGAACAACCTCGCGAGAATTAAGATCGAAAGCGTGTCGCATGAAATGCGCCCCGCTTTAGCTCTGTTGCGCTCACGGGGCTGTTGGCACTCGGCGGGGTCGGGCCGTTTTCGTGTCGATGTTTCGAACACGAACATCGATGGCCCGGGCCGCTTTGCGGCCTTGGGGCGTGAATCCGATTGGACGCGACACGCTTTAGTTGGCGCGTGCGATTGAGAAATCGACGACGTCGAGCAGTGCACCTTTCTCCCGAGAATCGGGGAAAATGGCGAGTGCGTCGCGCGCGATTGACCCATAATAGCGGGCGCGTTCGAACGTCGCCTTGATCGCGTCGTGGCGGTCGATCAGGGCGATGGCCTGTTCCAGGTCCCCGTCGCGGATGTCACCGTCGGTTATCGCGCGTTTCCAAAACGCGCGTTCGGTCGCGTCGCCGCGTCGATAGGCCAGAATGACCGGGAGCGTGATTTTTCCTTCGCGAAAGTCGTCACCAACCGATTTGCCAAGGCTGCGCGCGTCGCCGGCATAGTCCAGTGCGTCATCGACCAATTGGAACGCGATCCCAAGGGTTTTGCCGTACGATCTCAGCGCATCGCGCTCATCAGCAGGGCGCTGCGAGATCGCCGCGCCGACCTCGGAGGCGGCCGCGAACAATGCAGCCGTCTTGGCATTGATGATCGCTAAATAGCTGTCCTCAGTGGTGGCCAGGTTTTTGGCAGCCGCAAGCTGCATGACTTCGCCTTCTGCGATCACGGCAGCCGCGTTCGACAGGATCTTGAGTGCTGGCAACGAGCCGACGTCGACCATCATGCGGAACGCCTGGCCGAGAAGGAAGTCGCCGACGAGCACGCTTGCTTGATTGCCCCAGATCAGCCGCGCTGTCTTCTTGCCGCGCCGTGCATCGCTTTCGTCAACGACATCGTCGTGCAGCAGCGTCGCGGTGTGCATGAACTCAACGCTGGCAGCGAGTTTGACGTGCCCCTCGCCATC
>CAZOGY010000165.1:0-6371 GCA_964579305.1 uncultured Hyphomicrobiaceae bacterium | reverse complement strand
ACGGTGGCCCGGAAGGCTTTTGCCAGCGCGGGCGGAAAAGTTGTCAAATCCCGCGCTGGCGTTGGCGCCACGTTATGAAGGGTGCTTCTGGACAACCTCGATGTGCGGATAGGGAATTGATACGCCAGCGGTATCTAACGCCTCTTTGATCCGGCGCGTCAGTGCGAACTTCAGATCCCAATAATCGTCCGCTTTGCACCAGACGCGCAACGTTACGTCCACCGCGCTGTCGCCGAGATTAGTGACTTTGATGAACGGCTCAGGATCTGAAAGGGCGCGCTGGTCGGCGTCAATTTGGGCGCGCACGCTTGCAATCGCGGTTTCAATATCGGCGCCATAATCGATGCCGATCGTCATATCCAGTCGGCGACGGTCGTGCGCAGAGTAGTTGACGATCGACGTGCCCCAGACTTCGCTATTGGGGATCGTGATCTGCACGTTGTCGACCGTGGTGAGTTCGGTCAGGAAGATCTGAATACTTGCGACGGTGCCTTCGTGGCCCGCGATCTTGACGTAGTGCCCGACGTTGAATGGGCGGAAGATCAATAGCATGACGCCGGCTGCGAAATTCGCGAGCGTCCCTTGCAGGGCAAGTCCGACGGCAAGCGTGGCCGCGCCGAGAACAGCGACAAGCGACGTTGCATCGAAACCGAACACTTGCAGGATGCCGATCACGGTGACGGCGAGGACAAGCCATTTGGCGATGCTGGACAGAAAACCAGCCAGGGCTTCGTCGCCTTTCACGCCGCGCAGTGCGGCCTGTCGCGTGCGCCGTGATGCCCACGCCGCGACGGCCGAGCCGACAATCCAGATAATCAGTGCGTAGACAATGTTGAGCCCGATCTGGATCGCGTATTGCGTCCATTGATCAATCTGCTCGGGCGACAAGTCGATATCGAATGGCATGCGTGATCACCTCGCCGGTTGTTTGCCGCGCGGGTGACACAGGATCGACGGCGGATCAAGGGGAGGAGCGCGGCGCCTGATGGTCACGGACGCCGCGTCGGTTTTTTGGTTACGCGCTGCGATAGAGCTTGGTCATGACGAATTCGCGGTGGCCAAGCGCTTCGGCGGCGGTGTTGCGGCCGTTGGCGGTGCGCACGATCATGTCGATCAGCGCATCGCCGGCATCATCAAGCGTCATTTCGCGCCGCAGGATACCAGAGACGTCAACGTCGACGTGTTCCGACATCGTGCGCACGGTGCGCGGGTTGGCCGTGATTTTGATAACCGGCACGATCGGGTTGCCGATCACGTTGCCCTGGCCGGTCGGGAAGGTGTGCACGGCGTAGCCGCCGGCAGCCATCAGGGTGACGCATTCTGCGGCGGCCGACGACGTGTCCATATAATAGAGGCCGGCGCCCGCTTTGGGCGCTTCGGCTGGATCGAGAATGTCGATATAGCGGCATTCACGGCCAATTTTTTCCAGATTGCCGAGGGCCTTTTCCTCGATGGTGGTCAAGCCGCCTTCGATATTGCCTTTGGTTGGCTGGCTTTCGGACAGGTCGTCGACTTTGTGCGCCTCGATGACGTCGTCCTGGTAAGCCTTCCACATGGCATACCAGCGCTCGCCAACCTCTTCGTTGATCGCGCGCGCTTTGCAGATGTGTTCTGCGCCCGTGATCTCCGAGGTTTCACCAAAACAGCCGTAAATGCCTTCGGGGATCAGTTTGTCGTACATATTGCCGACGGTTGGGCAAGAGCCAAGGCCGGTTGTGGTGTCGCTTTCGCCGCATTTCGTGGAGACCCACAGATCGGAAACAGCACATTCTTCGCGCTGGAGTTCCGTTGCATAATGGACGAACTCTTTGGCTTTGCGGCTGGCGTCCATAATTGTTTTGAGGTCGCCGTTTTGCTCGATGGAAAATCCGGCGACCGGTTTGCCGGTTTCCGCGATGCCGTCCACGATCTTCTTGGTCCAGCCCGGTTCGATGCCAATCACCACACAGGCGGCGACGTTTGGGTTCGCGCCAGTGCCGATCATGGTGCGAAAATGCAGATCGAGATCGGCGCCGAATTGCAGACGGCCGTAGGCGTGCGGCAGGGCAATCGTGCCTTTGATGTTATTGGCGACCGCTTCGCAGGCTGCGTTCGAAATGTCATCGACCGGCAGAATGACGACGTGATTGCGCACGCCGACGCGGCCGTTGTCGCGGCGATAGCCTTTGAATGTCAGGTTTGCGTATTTCGATGCCATCGGGGCGCTCCTCCTTGAGCGGCTGGATTATTTCAGTTCCGCGCGTTGTGCGCTTATGCTGGTTTGGCGCGTCGTCCTGGTGCGGTCGGTCTTCCGATCGGGCCGCACGCCGGCGCCTGTTGGCTGGCAACGACAATTAGTGGTTGCGAGCGGTTGCGTCGCGAGGCCGATAAGATTCGCCGTCGTCCTTGCCGATCGTTGGGCAACTTCCGCGTGTGAATGGCTGCCGACGTTGTTGGCGGCGTCCATTGCGGGCGATTGCAGGCTAGAACTTCAGCGCGTGAAGGTGGGCCATTGGCGCGCGCTTCATGCGTGTTTTCGCTACCAGCGTTTGGTCTTGAGGTTATGCACGTGGACGTGGTCACCTTCGCCGGCGGCCGCGATCATTTTGCCGATATCTTCGCCGTATTTGATGATCGTGGTGCCTTCCGCGAGGTCCGTCAGCGCGACCTTGTGGCCGATTGGAATGTCGTGTTTTGCGGTCAGCCGCAATTCGGAGTTGTCTTCGGTGATCACACCGAGCATCTCGGTCCCTGCGGTCAGCCCCTCGACGACGACGACGCCGACGTTGTCCTTCGGGCTATGGACCAGAAACTGTGGGATGGCCACGCACGTATCTCCCCTATCTGTTCTGCTTATCGCGCTGACAGATGTCGGAGATGGACGATGGCGTCAACGTATGCGCTGCCGCAACCGGGGTCTGGCAGCTATGCGGCGGGGCCTGGCGTCGATGGGACCGCAAGCACGTTGCCGATCCAGAACCCGATGGCGTAGCCGATACCCAGTTTCACGAAGGCAAGGGCCAGTTCGCGCACCCAAAAGGCTTGGTAGAATTTGGCCCATTCCCGCTGCTCCCGCGAGGCGCCATCGCGATCCAGGCGGGCCAGCATTTCATCGTACAGGGATTTGGAGAAGAAATAGCTTGCGGCTGTGTGGACCGGTATCGCGATCGCAAGCGTCCAAAGCGGCCAACCCAGCAGGCCGGCGGCCACGGCAAAAGTCGAGGCCGCCACACGAATGAGGCCGTAAACGTAGGTCAAGACACCCTCGGCGGTTGGTTCAGCAGCGGCTGCGGTTAAACTTCGACAAGCCGCGGCAAAGCACATCGCCCCATTCACCGACAATGCGCAAAGGGCCGCCGGGTGAGCGTTCGGCCAAAACAAGGGTGGTGCGCCCGAGGCCGGCCGACGTGCGGTCGCGGCGCGGGTCGTACGCGATGAATTTGTAATCAAAATCAACGCGGCAGGCGTCGCCAGCTTCGGTCTCGCGGTAGTCGACAATGCGCATGTATTTGTAAATTCGGTCCGGCCAGCGGGTCTCCCAGCGGCGCATTGCGCGGTAAACGGCATCCCGCGTCTGATCCCGCTTGCCGTAATAGCGGTAGAGCTCGGCAGCGTAGATGCCGATCTTTTCCTTCGCGGACAGCGTGAATACACGATCGGCCAAGAACGTTTCCAATGCGTCCGGGTCACAGGCTGCCTGCGCGGGAAGCGCTGCTGCAGCGCTGATCACAGCGGCAAATGTCAGCCATGCCGCAAGAGTTTGGCGCAACGTGCCGCAAATCCGTCCAACCATTGCCAGCCTCCAGCGTGGGATGGCCGCTTTCGGCCATGTATGCGGCGCGGTTTAACCACGGTTGCATCGGCCTGCTCAACGGTCGTGTTGGGTGAAATCGCGTTTTGTTTGCTGGCTCGTGGCGCCATCGTGCGTTGCCGACCATGGTGCTTGGGCTATGGCTGGGTTACGTTCATTGTGGCAGCAACCCATCCCGGCAATGGCCCGGGTGTGTCTTACTTCCGTCAAGCGACGACCCGAATCGGACATCCAGTTAGGACTCGTAAACCCGAATCGCAGTGGATTGACCCCGTTCGCACTTGACGGGGAGGAAGGGTAGCCATGTTGCCGAGCGTGAAAGATCCGGGACACGTGTCATCGTCAAATCCCCGTCGCCAACGTCGCCGCGTGTTAATATCGGGCGTCGCCAGCGTGCAGAGCATCGCGCTTGTGCGGTCGCTTGCTGCGCGTGGTGATCGCATCGTGCTGCATGCGCGGGCCACCAGTGATGCCGTCGCGGCGCTTGTGGCAGACATCTCCGCGCAAAACAGCCTGGTCTCGGCTTGGTCGGGCGCACTGGAGGCGCCTCAGACGGCCATGCGGTTCACCGCAGATGCCGCAATTGTCCAGGGTTCGCTCGATCTTGTTGTCAACGTGGTGCCCGTTGCGCTGGCGGATTTCGCCGAAAGCCTTGGCGAAACCGAGCAATTGGACACGGCGCTTGAGGACGTCCTTGGATCGGCCGTCGCCGCAAGCCATGTTGCGGCCAATCGGATGGGCCTGACGTGGCGTGCTGGGCTTGTGCTCAACGTCGTTGAAATTGTACCCAGTGGATCTCCGGCCGATACATTACTGGCCGCCTTGGTCGGCTCCGGATTAGCTGGCGCAACGCGTGCGTTGGCTGAACGCTGGGCGGATGCAGGCATCGCCGTCAATGCCATTGGCCCGGTTGCAGCTGAAGACGCGGAGGCCGATGACACAACCGGTGGCGATCGGCTGATCGCAATCGTCAACGAGCTTGGCGCGCGGCATGCGGAAAATGCCTTCTCGGGATTGGTCTTCAAGCCCGAACTCGCCGCGGTCTAAGCGTCGGCAGGTGCGCGGTGGCCTTGGAGGATCGTCCGCGGCATCTGCGCTAAGTGTGCCAGAGACGTCCGCTGATTAACGGTTCGTTTACCGCTGGAGGGCAGGTTGCCGACGCGAGCCAGGTGAACCGCGTCGCCATGCGCGTGCGGTCGCACGGTCTCGCCGGCCGTTGGCGGCAAAGTTCCAAGTCCGCGCCCCCCTACAACCTCACGCAACCGCGAAAAAATGTGAGGCGACGTCTTGACAGGGCGTGGCCAGGCTACTAGCTCCGCCGCGACTGTTAGCACTCGCAACGGTGAGTGCTAACAGCACTCAGCAATGTCAATCAAAGCAACCCAGATGGGAGAAGGCTGAGATGAAATTCCGTCCCCTCCACGACCGCGTTGTCGTCAAACGCGTCGAGCAGGAAACGAAGTCAGCAGGCGGCATCATCATTCCCGATACGGCCGCTGAAAAGCCACAGCAAGGCGAAGTTGTTGCTGTTGGCCCAGGCGCACGGGGCGATGACAACGAAATCGTCGCGCTCGACGTCAAAGTGGGTGACCGCATCCTGTTCGGCAAGTGGTCCGGCACCGAGGTCAAGATCGACGGTGAAGACCTCTTGATCATGAAAGAAAGCGACATCATGGGCGTTCTCGACGCCTAAAGGTCGCCGCCGACAAACCCTCTCAAATCCTAATCAATCCACGTCATTTGGAGACGCACAATGGCTGCAAAAGACGTCAAGTTTTCCGCGGATGCCCGCGAGAAAATGGTGCGCGGCGTTGATATCCTCGCCAACGCTGTGAAAGTGACGCTTGGCCCAAAAGGCCGCAACGTGATCCTCGAAAAATCGTTCGGTGCGCCGCGCACGACGAAGGACGGCGTCACGGTCGCCAAAGAGATCGAGCTTGAGGACAAGTTCGAGAACATGGGCGCCCAGATGGTGCGCGAAGTCGCTTCGAAAACCAACGACGTTGCTGGTGACGGTACCACAACGGCGACCGTTCTGACGCAGGCGATCGTGCGTGAAGGCCTCAAGGCTGTCGCCGCCGGCATGAACCCGATGGATCTGAAGCGCGGTATCGACAAAGCCGTCATCGACGTCGTCAAGGCGATCGGCGAATAGTCGGTTGTGGTCATCGACAGCTCTGAGATCGCTCAGGTCGGCACCATTTCTGCCAACGGCGAAAAAGAGATCGGCGCCATGATCTCAGAAGCCATGCAGAAAGTTGGCAACGAAGGCGTTATCACCGTCGAAGAAGCCAAGTCGCTCGAGACCGAGCTTGAAGTCGTCGAAGGTATGCAGTTCGACCGCGGCTATCTCTCGCCGTACTTCATCACCAACGCCGACAAGATGATCGCTGAGCTTGAGGATCCCTATATCCTCATCCACGAGAAAAAGCTGTCGAACCTGCAGGCTATGCTTCCGGTCCTCGAAGCTGTCGTGCAGACGGGCAAGCCGCTCCTCATCATTGCGGAAGATGTCGAAGGCGAAGCGCTTGCAACGCTGGTCGTCAACAAGCTGCGTGGTGGCCTGAAGATCGCAGCCGTC
>CAZOGY010000164.1:0-6481 GCA_964579305.1 uncultured Hyphomicrobiaceae bacterium | reverse complement strand
CCATCGATGTTCGTGTTCGAAACATCGACACGAAAACGGCCCGCCCCCGCGGAAGGCCAACGGCCCGTGAGCGCAACAGCCTGCTAAAGCGAGGCGCATTTCATGCGGCACGCTTTAATCGGCCTGGTCGAGCTCGGTTTCAAACGGTTTGGGCGCCAACGCTCGGGGGTTTTCCGACCGCCTGGATTTGCCCTCAAAGTAGCTGCCCGGCTGAATATTGAGCGCGGTGTAATGCAGCTCGGCAGTCACATTACAGCCAGCGCCTAATTCGATGCGTTCGGCAAAAACATAACCATCAGCGACGCGCCCGTTGATAATGGCTTCGCGCGCAATAATGGTCCCCGCGATCCGTGCTGACGGCGCGATAATCACCCGGTGCGCGCGGACTTCGCCGTCCAACGTGCCGTGGAGATGCAGATCACCCGCCACGTCCAGGCAGCCCATCAACCTGCAGTCTTTGCCAAAAACGATGGGAACATCATTGGCAACCCTGCCGACCGTCTCCAATGCGTCGTCTGCCATGGCCCCTCGTCACCTCGGTCCGCGCAAGCCCCACTTGGCGGGCGATCCGAAACGAAGGATCGCCATGCCATCCGTGGAGCATAACGCTTTCACATTGGCCCAAACCGAGGCGGCAACATGGTTGGTCGTCGATCGTGCGTCCAACCAAATGGTTTGGCCTATGGCTGCCCGATCGCGTCGAGGCGTTTTTGCAGCGACAGGCGATCAAGTGAGCCCAGCGGCAGGTTCACAAAGATATCGATGCGCTGGTTCATCATCCGATACGTGTCTGCGAACGCATACCGCTTTTCTGCTTCGCTGCCTTCAACCGCTGACGGGTCGGGCACGCCCCAGTGCGCGGTCATGGGCTGTCCTGGCCAAACGGGGCACGTTTCGTTCGCCGCATTGTCACAAACGGTAAACACGAAATCGAGTTTGGGCGCGCCCGGTTCCGCAAACACGCTCCACGACTTGGAGCTTAAGCCCGAGACATCGTGGTTCATCTTGATCAGGAGATCCCGTGCATACGGGTGGATCTCGCCGCGCGGCTGGCTTCCCGCGCTATGGCCGATGAACTTGCCCTGACCGAGCCGGTTCATCAGCGCCTCTGCAATCACAGAGCGCGCCGAGTTATGCGTGCATAAAAACAGGACATGGCGCGGTGCATTTCCCGAGCCGCCAGGTTCACTCTGATCCATCTGCGCTGACCTCCTCACAGAACGCACGGCCCGACGCAAAGTCGCGACCGCAAAGATCTGGCTCGCCCTGGCAGCAATCGTCGGTGAGGAACGCCATCAACGCACGGATGCCCTCAACTTTGATGGCATAGCGCACGTAGCGTCCCGTGCGCGTCGCGCTGATGAGTTCCGCCCGTTCCAACTCCTTCAGATGGAAGGAGGTTGCCGTCGGGCTCATGCCACATGCCGCCGCGATTTTGCCCGCTGCCATACCGCTCGGACCCGCCGGCACCAGCATGCGAAAAATGCCAAGCCGGGTTGTGTGGGACAGAGCGCTGAACGCACGGGCTGCATCATCGTCGGTCATGCCGGATAGTACAACGTTTCTTGTAGTCTTCAACTGTCTTTCGTTCCGTTCAAATTTTGACAGGTGCAGCGTTGGCCTCGAGCCAGCGCCCAGCCGCGATCAACCCAGCGTCCGCACGGCGCCGGCCAATCAGCGAAACGCCACAGGGCATGCCGCCAATCGTCAGCTTTGGCAGCGACAGGACCGGAACCCCCAACAGCGTCCAAAGACCATTGAAAATTGCATTTCCTGTCGTCTCCAAGCTGGCTGGCGCGGGACCTGTCGACGACAGGGCGATCAGGCCATCATACTGCGTCAGCAACGGCAGAAGAGCTGTGTACATCATATCGCGCGATTTGCACGCAGCCAGATAATCAGGAGCCGCCACGGCAATGCCGTCGTCCATGCGCTGTCGCAACCCTGCGCTGAGTAGGTCACCATCCCGGCGGCGCAGTTCGCCAAAGTGGTAAGCGTTTTCGACAAGC
This sequence comes from uncultured Hyphomicrobiaceae bacterium, assembly GCA_964579305.1. Taxonomy (GTDB): domain Bacteria; phylum Pseudomonadota; class Alphaproteobacteria; order Rhizobiales; family Hyphomicrobiaceae; genus JBCBWG01. The sequence goes on along the minus strand of CAZOGY010000164.1, from coordinate 4,472 downwards.
TGGATCACCCGATGCGCATCGAGAATGGCCTCAAGCGCCGGCGGGAGGTCAATTATTTCGCATGCGTCCCCCAGTCCATCGACGAAAGCGTTGATGGCGTCTTGTGCACCGTGTTCGGCTTGCTGCCAGGCTGGGGTCTTCACGAAAGCGAACCGCGGGGCGCGCTCTTTGCGCCATATGGCGGGCTGGTAGGCCGCTCCGCCCATCGCGCGCGGATAGCTCGCGGGATCCGTCGGATCATACGCGTCAAGCACGCCCATGATGAGTGCGATATCCTCAAGCGCGCGCCCATAAACACCAACCGTGTCAAGCGTATGCGATTGAAGGGTTACCCCATCGCGCGAAATGCAGCCAAAGGTCGGCTTCAAGCCGTAAATACCGCAGTATGAGGCCGGCCTGATCACCGAGCCGCCCGTCTGCGTGCCAAGCGCCAACGGGACCATGCCGCAGGCCACCGCAGCCGCCGACCCTGACGATGAGCCCCCCGGCGTGTGCGCCGGATTGAGAGGATTGCGCGTCTTTGCTGGCGTCAGCGTCGCAAGCTCGGTCGTGACCGTTTTACCCATGATGACCGCGCCTGCGGCCCGCAGCATGGCGACGACTGACGCGTCATGTTCCGGGCGGTGCCCCGCAAAAATGGGCGAGCCATTCTCCGTCGGGAGATCCTGCGTCGCGATGATGTCCTTGATCCCGACCGGCAGTCCCTGCAGCGGAGCGCGGTCCATGTCGTTTGCCTCGGCATCGTCACTGGCTTCAGCGCGCGCCGTATCACAGGCCTCGGCCTGCGCCCGCACGTGGTCAGGGTCCAGAAAAGCCCAGGCCTGAACATCCGCTTCGCGTGCGTCCGTCCGCGCAAGGCAAGCGTCCGCAATCTCGCGCGCGGACCGTGTCCGGCTGCGCAGCGCATCGCGCATCTGGCTTGCCGTCAGATCCGCCAACTCGCCCAAATCGGTCACCGCGCCCTCCTGACTCGTTACGCCCGCTTGATTATTCAAGGTTTTGGTTTCGTTCCACTTTGGGCGCATCGGGCTTGCCCGCGCAAGTTGGCGCCGTTGCAGATCGCGCTACCGATCCCTTGAAACAATAAATTCGGCGGCGGCCCGCAGGTAATCGGCCTCGGCGCCAAATGCACGCAAATCTGCGAGCGCTTGATCACGCGCGCGCAACAGTTCGGCGCGTGCGCCGTCCGTGCCAAGAATGCTCACCAGCGTCGCCTTGCCAGCGGCCGCGTCCTTGCCGGTGGCCTTGCCGACAACCTCCGGCGAACCTTCCACATCGAGGAGGTCATCCGCAATCTGGAACGCCAAACCAAGCGCCTTGCCGTAGCGCGCGATGCAGTCAAGCTGAGCGGAACGGGCGCCTGCAAACACGGCACCGGCCTGACAGGCGTATTCGATGAGCGCGCCGGTTTTCATCTCCTGCAGGCGGCGCACGTGGGCCTCGTCGGCTACCGCAGGCTTGCCAAGCTTATCGGCTTCCAGATCGATGCACTGCCCGCCAACCATGCCTTGCCAACCCGAAAACCGTGCGAGATGGCGCACAAGCCAAAGGCGCTGCTGCGCGATCCGCAACGCGTTTGCGGGATCGCGTTCGCCTTCCGACTGATCCGTGTCTGGCAACTGGGTCAAAAGCTCGAACGCAAGCGTCAGCAGAGCATCGCCGGCCAGGATTGCGGTCCACTCGTCATACGCGGCCCAAACCGTTGGCTTGCCGCGCCGCAATTCGTCATTGTCCATGGCCGGCAAATCGTCGTGAACCAAGCTGTAGCAGTGGACACATTCAAGCGCTCCGGCGACGGCCATCACACGCTCGGGCGGGCAGCCGAAAACCCCGGCCGTTTCAAACACGAGGAATGGGCGCAATCGCTTACCGCCCGACAACACCGCATGTCGCATCGCAGCGGTCAGCCGCTCCGGCGGCGCGTGAGCTCGCCCGGTTTCGCAACCCGCAAGCTGCGTTTCAAGAAACGCTTCGACACGCGCGGCATGTGCGCTGAGGCGTTGCGTGAAGTCGACGGTCTGCGTTGCCATCGGTGCCCCCCGGCCTGGTCATCGAGAATGTCGCGTGATCGCAGCGAGACATCGCTTGCGGCAATATCCGTGATCGCCAGCCTCGAAAGGTGTCTCATCGATCGTGCAGTAAAACGCAAGCCGCGGCCTTAATCGGTTGCCATTTTACGTGCCGGGCCTGCTGGGCGCCCGGTCCGCGTGTTGATCGCGATCACGACCGGCCACACGTCAAGCGTCGACCAGCGTTGAGCGCGGCAGGCGTTGACCCGCCGATTTGCGCAGGCGATCTTTTGGCTTCGTTGCCGCGGTCTGATCGGATAGTGCAACCCCACAGCCTGAACGCCAATAAGCCGGCAAGTTCCAATTATGCGTTTGTGTTTTGAGTGTTTGCGACAGTCTGCATGGGCGGCGACCCGGTTTCTGGTCGCTGCCGCAGCGGTTTCGTTCGGCCTGACGCTCGCGTTTTTCCTCGTTTTTCGGTTCATTGACCCACCGGCCTCATCGCTGATGGTGACACAACGGCTCAGCGGCCGGCAGATCGATCAACGCTGGGTGCCGCTGGCGCACATCTCCCCCAACTTGGTGCGCGCGGTCATACATTCTGAGGACGCCCGATTTTGCGGCCATTGGGGCATTGACCCTATCGAATTGCGCGCTGCGGTCCGGCGGTCGCAGAATGGACAGGTTGGCGCCGTTCGCGGCGCAAGCACGATTTCCATGCAGGTCGTCAAGAACTTGATGTTGTGGCCTGATCAGTCGCTGGCCCGCAAAGGCCTCGAATTGGTGATCACCCCGGTTATGGAGCTGGTGTGGCCGAAGCGCCGGATCCTGGAAGTGTACCTCAACATTGCCGAGTGGGGGCCGGGCATCTTCGGGGCCGAAGCCGCAGCCCGTCGCCACTTCGGCAAATCCGCGGCGCGCTTGACACGGCGCCAAGCCGCCCTGCTCGCGGCGGCCTTGCCCAATCCAATCCGCCGGCGCCCGGCGCGGCCAACCGCCAATCTGAACCGTCGCGCCCGCACGATCGCGCGCCGAGCCAGCGCGCGCGGGCTCAACGTCTCGTGCGTCTCACAACAGCAGGTGGCGGCCAAGCGGTGAGGCCCGGAGCGTGGCAGAGCTTTTACGCGCGGCGCCTTGCAGCAATTATCGAATTTTTTCTGGTCAATAGGCTCGTGGGCGGCTATAGCGTGGCGCTTCTGCAAGCACCATAATGCCGTGTGGGCGCTTGTCGGCCGTATAGTCTCCAGGCGTCTTGTCCCCGAGAAGTCGCCCGCGAGACAGCATGGTCCGCCAGCGCAGTGACATCCGCTCGTCGCCGTGACGGCGTGCGACGGCACGACAGCCAAACTGGTGATGCAACTGGATTTATCGCGGGTCATTGGCACGATGCAAAACCGCATCCCGCCTGGCGCGTGACGGCACGAAAACGAGACCACCCTGGCCCGCATGGCATAAGCGGCGCTGAGGGCCTTGCACGTAGGACGAAATCGCCATGGCAGTACCCAAGCGCAAAGTCAGCTCGATGAAGCGTGGCTTCCGTAGATCGCACGACGCGCTGAAAGCGCCGACGTATGTCGAAGACAGCGAGACCGGTAATCTGCGGCGCCCGCACCACATTGACTTGAAATCGGGAATGTACCGGGGCCGGAAGGTTCTCAACGTCGAGGAAGAAGAATAGTCCTCGCGTCCGGGAACATTGAGTGAGGAAAAACGGCCACAATAGTTGGCTACTCAGGCCTCACGATTACTTCTGGAGACAACGGTTATGTCCATTCGTGCGCTGCCGCTTCTGGCGATTGTCCTAATCCTTTACAACGTCATCGTGTTCGCGTTCGGCGGAAACGTTGCGCCCGACGCCTCGCCGGTGTCCGAGGGCGGCGAAATCGTCAGCGGCATCTTGCGGCAGGAATTGCTTGCAATCCCCATGCTGGGCGGTAACCGCTGGATCTTTACCTGGGGCGATTTGCTGATCCTGGTATTGCTCGTCACGCTGTTCATCGAGATCCTCAAAGCCACATGGACTGCAACAACCGCACTGGTCGACCATGGCCTCTCGATGCTCGTCTTCATCATCTGCCTGATCGAGTTCCTGATGGTGAAAGAAGCGCAAACGAGCGTCTTCTTCTTCATCACGGTTGCGACCGTGATTGACGTGGTCGCCGGCTACACAATCGGCATCCGCGTGGCACGCCGTGACATTGGGTTCGGCGGTATAGCCGGGAACTGACGCGTCCAGCCCTCAGAGCGAACGCGCACCGCGGGCGCCGACAACGAATGCATGTCGCGTCCAATCGGTTTCACGCCCCAAGGCCGCAACGCGGCCCGGGCCATCGATGTTCGTGTTCGAAACATCGACACGAAAACGGCCGGCCCCCGCGGAGGGCCAACGGCCCGTGAGCGCAACAGAGCTAAAGCGCGGCGCATTTCATGAGGCACGCTTTAGCCTGACGGCTGAATCGAAAA
>CAZOGY010000163.1:0-6525 GCA_964579305.1 uncultured Hyphomicrobiaceae bacterium | reverse complement strand
TGTTCGTGTTCGAAACATCGACACGAAAACGGCCCGCCCCCGCGGAGGGCCAACGCGGCCCGTGAGCGCAACAGAGCTAAAGCGAGGCGCATGTCATGCGACACGCTTTCGGCTATCAGGGGCGGCAACGCGCCTCACGCCGGTTGCAACGCCCAGCCACATGGTTACGCAGGCATGGCGATTTCGCGGCACCACGTCGCGGTCGTGACAGGCTCAGCAACATTTGAAAACCGCAGATGCCCGCTCGACGCGCCAACACCATCGCGCCTACATGACAGACATGGATGACCACCCGGCCAAACCCTCAGAGCCCACCAACGCAACCGCGCAGACCGCACAGGCGACGGCGGAGGCAACGCCTCCGCGGACCGGCCCGGACGTGATCGCTGGATATTTGCGCACGCTGCCAAGCGCACCTGGCGTCTATCGCATGCTCAACGCCGATGGCGATGTCATCTACGTGGGCAAGGCGCGGTCGCTCAAGTCTCGCGTCTCCAATTACACGCGCCTTGGTGGGCATACCAATCGCATCGCCCGCATGATTGCGGCAACTGCGTCGATGGAATTTGTCACCGTCCGTACCGAAGCCGAAGCGCTGCTGCTGGAAGCCAATCTGATCAAGCGTTTCCGCCCACGCTTCAACGTGCTCTTGCGCGACGACAAATCGTTTCCGTTCATCCTCATCGCCCGCGACCACGCAGCACCGCAGATCCTCAAGCACCGCGGCGCGCGCAACCGGAAAGGCGATTATTTCGGCCCGTTTGCCTCCGCTGGCGCAGTCAACCGGACGATCAACATGCTGCAGCGTGCGTTCCTTCTGCGCACGTGCTCAGACAGCGTCTACGAAAGCCGCACGCGCCCCTGCCTGCTGTATCAGATCAAACGCTGCGCCGGTCCCTGCACCGGTGAGATCAGCGAGACTGAGTACGGCGGGCTTGTCGACCAGGCCGTGCGGTTTTTGCGCGGCGAAAGCCAATCAGTGCGCGCGTATTATCAACGCCTGATGACGGAAGCGGCGGAAAAACTCGAATATGAGCGCGCCGCAAGCTACCGGAACCGGCTATGGGCACTGGCCCACGTCACGGCTGATCAGTCGATCAATACCGACGGCGTCGAAGAAGCCGATGTGTTTGCAGCCCATCAGGAAGGTGGCCAAACCTGCATCCAGGTCTTCTTTTTCCGTACGGGCCAAAACTGGGGCAACCGCGCTTATTATCCCAAGGCCGACCGCTCAATCGCCGTTGATGAAGTCCTGGAAAGTTTCATCGCGCAGTTCTACGACGACAAGCCAGTGCCGCGCCTGATCTTGCTCTCTCACCAGCTTGAGCGCGCCGATCTTCTGGCCGAAGCGCTGGCCACCAAATCGGAGCGCAAAGTCACGATCCGCGCGCCCAAACGCGGCGCCAAGTCGAACTTGGTTGCGCACGCCTTGCAAAACGCCCGCGAAGCGCTCGCCCGGCGACTATCGGAGAGCGCATCCCAACGCGTTCTGCTGGAAGGCGTGGCCGAACGCCTGAACCTGGCGTCCATGCCGCGCCGGATCGAGGTCTATGACAACAGCCATATCCAGGGCACCAATGCGGTCGGCGCGATGATCGTTGCCGGGATCGACGGGTTCATGAAAGCCCACTACCGCAAGTTCAACATGAAAGGCGAAGCTGCGCCAGGCGACGACTATGCGATGATGCGCGAGATGCTGACGCGCCGTTTCAAGCGTTTGGTGGTCGAACCGGTTGATGGCAGCCCAGACGAGACAACCGCAGACGCACAAGCCGCACCCGAGCCGGACCAAACTGAGATCGACGACGACGCCTTCCCCACAGCGCCCGACCTCGTTTTAATTGACGGTGGTGCCGGCCAGCTCAAAATCGCCGTCGACGTCCTCAATGACCTTGGCCTTGATCACATCCCGGTGATCGGCATTGCCAAGGGCCCCGACCGCGACGCCGGCCGCGAGCATTTTCATATACCCGGACGCGACCGCCCCCTCATGCTCGAACCGCGCGACCCCGTCTTGTATTTTGTCCAGCGCCTCCGCGATGAAGCGCACCGGTTCGCAATCGGCACACACCGCGCCAAAAGGTCCAAAGCGATCAGCGCGAACCCGCTTGATGAAATTCCGGGAATTGGGCCGACGCGCAAACGCGCGCTTCTCAATCATTTCGGTTCGGCAAAGTCAGTGTCGCGTGCAAACGTGGCCGACCTGAAGGCCGTGCCAGGTATTTCAGCGGATATGGCGCAAAAGGTTTACGACTTCTTTCACGACCGCAAATCCTAAGCACTCACGCGCCATACGGACGATCGCAGAACACTTCAATAAAAATCAAATATATCTTCATCCATTCATCGAACGGTTGATCGATCTGTATCGCAGTCCATTTAACCTTTGTTTATTCGCACCAACGTAGCATCTGCCGCGAACACAAGAGATGCGGTCCGATTATGCTCAACGCGATGAACAGGCAGAACTCCGGTTCCCTGATAACTGATTACGCATCGCTTCTTGGCGATGCAGTCCTTCGAAGCAACGCCCGCCGGGCCGAACACACAGCCCGCATCGAAGCGGAATTGGCCGATCGCGTGAAAAGCGAATTCATCGCGAACATGAGCCACGAGCTGCGCACACCGCTCAATACAATTCTCGGTTTTTCAAAGTTGCTTGGCGAACACGGCCGCAAACAGCTTTCGGAAGATGACATCGACCAATATGCATCGCTTATTCATGACGCGGCTGGTCATCTTCTGTCTGTGATTAACGATATCCTCGACATAGTTAAACTTCAGTCTGGCCGCTACACGATAGATACACAGGAACTGATTGTTTCCGAAGTCGTCGAGGCCGTCATCGCCGATCAGCAGTCCGCGGCCAACCAAGCCCAGGTCAATGTGCACTGCAAAATCGAGCCGGGTCTCGAACCGGTTCGCGCCGATTTCACAAAACTTGGTCAAGCTTTTTCCAATATTCTGAACAACGCCGTGAAATTTACGCCGCCTGGCGGGGACGTTTTTGTATCTGCCCATCGCCGCCGCGATCGCGGAACAACATTTGTGGTCCGCGACACCGGCGTGGGTATGAGCGAAACCGACATCGAAATTGCTTTGGCGGACTTCGGTCAGGTCGACGGCGGCCGCACCCGCTGGCGCGACGGGACGGGTCTGGGGCTTCCGATCGCACGCGCGCTCATCGAGATTCACGGCGGTGAACTCTCGATCAAAAGCGAAAAGGGCGTGGGTACGGAAGTGACCGTGCAACTTCCGCCAAAAACCCGCGTGGCGCTTGCCGAAGCGCGCGCACAGGCACTCGGAAAGGGCTATCCGTGAACCAGGTCATGACAGCTTCTGACAACGTGACCGAGTTGCCGGCCACGCAGGCCAGCATTCACGAAAGCATCGGACGCATCGTGTCGGTGACCGGCGCGAAAGCGATCGTGCTCCTGGATGAAGACTTGCGACGCGAGACCTCGCTTGAGCACCTGCGCCCCGAGATGGGCACGCTGATGGCGATTTCCCAACATCGCACAACGGTGCTTGCCATCGTGACGGCACTGTCGGTGCCCGTCCCAGCCCAGCGCGATGGCGACGCAGAGGTGTGGATTGCGGAACTTGCCCTTGTTGGCGAATTGTGGGTCAGCGATACGGGCGAAGTGATCTCGTTCAACCGTGGCGTCACGCAATACCCAGCCCTGGGCGACCGTGTGCGCGTGGCCAACAAAACCGAACTTCACCGCGCCTTTTGCGGCGACCTGAAGGGCGCGGTGCGCGTCGGGACCATCCGCCAGGACGAAACGATCCCGGCAATGGTCAAAGTCGACGACCTGCTTGGCAAACACTTCGCGATCCTGGGCACGACCGGCACCGGTAAGTCGTGCACCACGGCGCTGATCTTGCGGTCGATCCTGGCGGAAAACCCCAACGCCCACATTTTGCTTCTCGACCCCCACAATGAGTACGCCACCGCGTTCAAGGATTGGGGCGAGGTGATTTCACCGCGCAACTTCCAGCTGCCCTACTGGCTGCTCAATTTCGAAGAAATCGTCGAGGTGCTGGTCGGCTCGCCAGAAGGCCGCAAGGCTGAGATCGAGATCCTCCAGGATCTGATCCCTCTTGCGAAAAGCCGCTACACAACGCCGCGCGGGGCCAAGGAAACAAGTGGACTGCGCAGATCCTCCAGCAACGGATCATTCACCGTAGACACACCGGTACCTTACCGGATGTCAGATCTGGTCTCGCTGATCGACGAGCGTATGGGCAAGCTTGAAAACAAGCGCGACCTGCACCCCTATCGCCAATTGAAGAACCGGATTGAAGCGGTTGGCCAAGACGCCCGCTACGCGTTCATGTTCGGCAATGTCACCGTCTACGACGGCATGGCCCAGATCCTGGGGCGCATCTTCCGCGTGCCCGTCAAGGACCGGCCCATCTCGATCCTGGAACTGACCGGCTTGCCAACCGAGATCGTCAACGTGGTCGTCTCCGTGCTCTGCCGCATGACGTTCGACTTCGCGCTGTGGGGCGAGGGCAAGATCCCTGTCACGCTGGTTTGCGAAGAAGCCCACCGCTACGTGCCAGCCAACACCAGTTCCGGCTTTGAGCCCTGCAAACGCGCGATTGCGAAAATCGCGAAGGAAGGCCGTAAATACGGAGCCTCGTTGTGCATCGTCACGCAGCGTCCAGCCGAGATCGATCCCACCATCTTATCGCAGTGCAACACCGTGTTTGCCCTGCGCATGTCCAATGACCGCGACCAGCAGATCGTCCAATCCGCAGTGTCGGATACCGGCCAGGGCCTTCTGGAATTTCTGCCTGCACTTGGCCAGCGCGAAGCGATCGCGTTTGGCGACGGCGTTGCCTTGCCCGTGCGCTTGAAGTTCCGGGAGCTGGAAAAACAAAACCTGCCACGGTCGTCCACCGCGCGCTTTAGCGAAATGTGGCAAAGTTCGGTGGGTGACGAGGACTTCCTTGAGCGCATCGTGGAGCGTTGGCGCTCTGCCGGTGAGACCATCGCCGAAGACGCCGAAATGGCGATGATGGCAGACGCATTGGGCATCGCCGAGGGCGAAGATCCCGACGCCGCCGCAACCGCCGGCCGGCGCGGCTCACCCGCGCAGCCTGTCGCGAAGGGCCAATTGAGTGGCCAAGGCGAACGTGATGTGCGCGCAGGCACCCGCGGCGGCAGCCTGTCATCGGCGCCGGCTCAGGGCCAACGCGTCAACGGTGGCCGGGTCGGTGGCGCAGCGGACATGGACACAGGCGATGGTCGCACCGCAAATCGCGCCGGCCGTCTGCAACGTGCAGCGGCGCAGGGACCCGAAACCGAACGTGGGGTCAGCGCCGACGCCATTCCCCGCGTCGCCCGTTCCATTGACCACGAGAGCAATGGCCAGCGCCGTCAGCTGCTCAGCCGCGGTGCAAGCGCATCATCCGGGTCGCAAGCAACTGAACCCGCGTATGATCAGGTTGAGACGCCATCAGCCGAGCGCAAAGTGGGCGCTTCCGACGCCCTGCGCTCATTGCGCGAACGCATGACGCGACGATAACGCTGTCCCGGCGGGGCGCTTGGCGGCCAAGCCGGTCCCGGCCCGTCAGGCAACGGACCGCGCTGGCTGCATCAATCGCGTTTGGCCTCACGCGCCGGTTCGTGCGACGCCAAATCACACACGACGGTTTCGCCAGCGATCATGCGCTGCCCCGGTGCGACCAGTCCGGCATAACCTGGCGGCAAGTAAAGATCGACGCGGCCGCCGAGGCGAATAAAGCCCATGCGCTGGCCGACGGTCACCGTATCGCCCTCGATGACCAGTGTCTGAATGGCGCGGGCAAAGCGCCCCGCCATCTGCACCGTAGCGACCTCGCCGCCATCAGGCATTTCCAAGACAATCGAACGGCGTTCGCTGGTTTCAGGTGCATCGCTTGCGGTCACGGTCTGAAAAGCGCCCGGCACATAGATGGCGCGGACGATTTTGCCCGTCGCCGGCGCACGCGTGACGGTCGGATCAATGGGCGTCGCAATGATTGCGATGCGCGTGCGCGGCCCGCCCGACAAGCCGAGTTCCTGGGGCGGCGACACCTGTTCTACCGCGAAAACCTTGCCGTCGGCCGGTGCCACAACCAAGCCGTCACGCAAGGGCGACACCCGTTCAGGATCACGATAGACGAGCGCAATGCCAATCGCGGCGATGATCGCGATCCACCCCAACGGCGACCAGATCAGGAAGCCGATAAGCGCCGCGGCCCCGGCAATCGCCAGGTATTTCTGTCCGTCGGGATGGATCGGGACAAACAGGTCCGACAGGCCTTCAAACCAATTGCGTTGTGCCGCCACGCACGCCCCCAGGTTGACCGCATTTGCATTGCGTTGCGGTCAAGCGCTTACCCCTCCAGCGCGCGCACGTCGAGACAACACCCACAATTTCGTAAGCGGCCAAGGCGACCCGGCGCAAGCGCCGTGCCCGCGCGGAGGCCAGAGCGCGGCCAGGATGAACCGCGGCCGCTTTAAAGCGTGTCGCATGAAATGCGCCTCGCTTT
>CAZOGY010000162.1:0-6696 GCA_964579305.1 uncultured Hyphomicrobiaceae bacterium | reverse complement strand
GGGATCTGATACCGGCACAACGCTGGTTCACGGCGCATCGCAGCTCCCCGATCGTTACTTATGTTCGGGCGTATACGTGGGATCCAACGTCTCACGCAAAGCCTGCGATGCCGTCCCAGATCAGCTTCAGGCTGACCGCGAAAACGGCTGCATACATGAAGCGATAAAACGTTGCGACATCGACCCGTTTCACAAGCCAGACGCCAAGCGCAACGGCGGCGATCGCGACGGGAAATAGTGCCGCTGACGTTGCCAGGTTCTGAGATGAGAACTGGCCCAGAAAATAGTACGGGATCAGTTTGATCTGATTGACGACCGTGAAAAAGATTACGGCGGTGCCTGCCAGCAGTCTGGGTTCGAGCCGTTGCGGCAGCATGTACATTTGGAACGGCGGCCCGCCAGCGTGGCTGACGAAGCTCGTAAAACCACCAACCGCGCCCCAGAATGCGCCTTGGCGCGCTCCGGGCTGATGGGGCGCCTCCGATTTCGCGCCGCCAAACCAGTAATTGAGCGTGAATGCTAAAGCGACCAGGCCGACGATCAGGCGCACGTGTGCGTCGGTCACATAGGCGGCCAGAAACCAGCCGATGGCAATTCCGATCGCGGCGGACGGCAGAAGGATGCGCAAGCTTGGCCAGTGATAGGTCCCGCGGTAGGCATAAAGGCCGGCAAAATCCATGATCACCAGGATTGGAAGCATGATGCCTGCGGCCTGAACCGGTGAGATCACGAGGCTCATCATGGGTACGCCGAGGAGTGCGATGGGGCCGCCGAAGCCGCCTTTGGCCATGCCCACGAGCAGCACGGCCGGCAGTGCGGCAATATAAAACAGCGGGTCTGTGATCATTGCGCGTTCAGCGCCCTTTTCGTGGTGGCTTGAGTGGCGTGGCACACATCATCGCGAGCCTTGCCTAAGCCATTGGCTAGTTGCCCGGTTTTGCTGCTGCGCGGATAGATGATGGCCAACCGCTGATTGCGCTAATTCATCACCAAAGGCCACGCCCGTGGCGGGAGGACCGACCCATGAGCCGCTACCACGATGTCTACGCCGAGTGGAAGCGCGACCCGGAAGCCTTTTGGGCTGAGGCCGCGTCTGAAATCTCGTGGTATAAGCTTTGGGACAAGGTTTATGACCCCTACGGCGGACATTATGGCCGTTGGTTTGCGGGCGCGGAATGCAACACCGCGTACAACTGCCTGGATCGCCACGTGGAAATGGGGCGCGGCGATCAGCTTGCGTTGATCTATGACAGCCCCGTTGCGGACGAAAAACGCCGCTATACCTACGCGGAACTGACCGATGAGGTTGCCACTCTTGCCGGCCTCCTGAAGGACCTCGGCGTCGAAAAAGGCGACCGGGTGATTATCTACATGCCGATGATCCCCGAAGCGGCAATGGCGATGCTTGCGTGCGCGCGGATCGGTGCGATCCATTCCGTCGTGTTCGGTGGATTTGCCGCAAACGAACTTGCGACGCGGCTCAACGATGCGACGCCAAAAGCCATTTTGGCCGCATCTTGCGGGATCGAGCCCAACAGGGTCGTTGCCTACAAGCCCATGATCGACGCTGCGATCGACCAAGCCACGCATAAGCCAGAGAGCGTGCTGGTCTTGCAGCGTCCGCAAGCGCAGGCGGAACTGACGGCAGGGCGGGATTTCGATTGGGCGCCGCTGATGGAAGATGCCCGCATGCGCCGTCGCCAGGCAGGCTGCGTTGCGGTCCAGGCCACCGACCCGCTCTATGTCCTTTATACGTCGGGCACCACCGGGCAGCCGAAAGGCGTCGTTCGCGATAACGGCGGGCACATGGTGGCGTTGAAATGGTCGATGCGGCACATCTACAATGTTCATCCGGGCGAGGTGTTTTGGGCTGCATCCGACGTCGGGTGGGTCGTTGGCCACTCCTACATTGTCTATGCGCCGCTTTTGCATGGCGCGACGACGGTGATGTATGAGGGCAAGCCTGTTGGCACGCCAGACGCCGGCGCGTTCTGGCGCGTGATCGAGGAACATCAGGTCGCGGTGCTGTTCACGGCGCCGACTGCGTTCCGGGCGATCAAGAAGGAAGATCCGCAAGGCCTCCTCGTTGACCATTACGATCGCTCGCTTTTTCGCGCGTTGTTTTTGGCGGGGGAGCGCGCCGATCCAGATACAATCCAATGGGCCGAAAAGGTGCTCGGTGTGCCGGTGATCGACCATTGGTGGCAAACCGAGACTGGCTGGTCGATTTGCGCAAACCCGATGGGCCTTGGACGGCTGCCGATCAAGTATGGGTCCCCAACGGTGCCGATGCCGGGATATGACATCCAAGTGCTCGATCCAGCAGGCAAGCCGGTTGCGAACGGTGAGACGGGAACGCTTGCGGTCAAGCTGCCTTTGCCGCCTGGATCGCTGCCGACACTGTGGAACGCGGATGCCCGGTTCCGTCAAAGCTATCTGGCGGACTTTCCCGGCTATTATTCCACCGCCGATGCCGGCTACCGTGACCACGACGGCTATGTCTACGTGATGGCGCGCACCGACGACGTGATTAATGTCGCCGGCCACCGGCTTTCTACCGGCCAAATGGAAGAGGTCGTCGCGGGCCATCCCGACGTTGCTGAATGCGCGGTCATCGGTGTCCACGACGATCTCAAAGGCCAATTGCCGGCCGGCTTCATCGTTCTCAATTCCGGCGTCAATCGCCCACCGGCAGAAATCGAGGCTGAAGTTGTCAAGCGCGTTCGGGAGGTCATTGGCCCAGTCGCTGCGTTCAAAAACGTCATGACTGTCAATCGCCTGCCCAAGACGCGTTCTGGCAAGGTCCTGCGCGGTACGATGCGGGCGATCGCCGACCAAGCCGATTGGAAGATGCCGGCCACGATCGACGATCCCGCGATCCTTGACGAAATCTCCGACGTGCTCAAAGAGCGCGGGTTGGTTTGAACGGGTGATCGTCGTCGGCGGCAGAGCATGGCCACAGGCGGTCAATTGCGATCGTCACCGTTTGGTGCAAGCGCTACAATCCCGGCACCGTCGGTGCGCGGATCGCCTGCGTAGAGCGCATCCCACCAGCGCCGGCCGCCCGCGATCACCGCGTTGAGCGGGACGTCATCGCCGTTCGCACGTTTGCAGATCAAGGTGTCAAACCAGATCCGCAGATGAAGGGCACGATTGCCGGTGTCCTGGAGCACGGTCAGGGAGTGCGATCGGCCGTCTTCACCCAAGACGTGATCGAAACTCACGCGATCTTTCCAGGTTTCGAAGTCTTCGGGCATGTCGAAAAAACGCCAGCCGTAAATCGGCTGCCTGAATGTTTGAACGACTTGCAATAGATCACTTAACTCAAAAACTTCCGTCTCGCGTGGCTGGCCATCCCGCGATAATGCGTAAAGTGAAGCTGCGACACGTCCGATGGGAGACATCAGGACTTGAATGCGACAATCGTCCGGGGGCGGCCCTTCTTCAGGCAGGGTCAACACGTTGAGTGTGAGCGCGGCGACACGGTCGTTCAGATCAACCTCGGCGCCTAACAGCGTGGCTTCATTAAATGCCACGTTCAATCCGGCCTTGCTTTCATCCGACAACATTGAAGGCTCCTTACATATTGATGGGTCCGTGCAAAATCGGCAGCACCGCCGCGCGCCCCAGTCTTCCATGCCACCTCTCGTGAGCGGCGTCGTCAATACCCATGCAGAGGCGGGTTGCGTATCGTTTGAAACGATCTCACCGGTTGCCTTCGATGACCATTTATGATGCTGCGCTTTGGTTGCATTTTTCGATCTGATCCGCCGCAGAGTGTCATGGTGATGTTTTTGCAGTTTGTTCTTTTTTGATCCGGGTCAACGCGGCTGGCGAAGTGGCCTTTCAAGTTTCGCTCGTTGTGGAAACCTCAAATTGGAGGCCGACGATGGAAGCCACCAAAATTCATGAATTCGCGCGCGCGTTAAAAGACGCCCACGGTGATCGCGCGTTGGCTGAAGCCTCGCAAAAGGCAGCCGAATTCGAAAGCCAAGGCGATACGGAGCAAGCCGAAACTTGGCGGCGCGTGGCTGCCGCTCTGGCGGAGATGAAGGGGCCGCACGAAAGCTGATGCGCGACGCGGCGATGGCTATGGCGATCTGATCGGACCGCGCGATTGCCAGGGGCGGCGATGTTCCGCTTATCCGGGATGCGGCGTCTGCGCGAATTGGAACCGCGCCGCGTGTTGGAAACAGAGAAATCTCATCCGACCTGTGAATCGCAAAGCGCTTCCGTTAGAGCGGAAATTGCTCTAGCTGCGGTTTTCGACATGGGTACGGAGCCTACTGCCGCTTGGCCTGTGCGCGTTGGTAGGCGGGCCGCTGCATGATGCGTGCGAAATAGCTGGCGACTGGTCCGTCGGCGGGGATCGCGAACTTCGCGTTGGCAGCCCAGCTGCCGCAGTGCGCAGCCAGCAAATCAGGGATCGTGAACGCGTCGCCGGTCAAATAGTCACGATCGCCCAATCGGGCAGCCAGGCGCTCAATCGCGTTGGCGAAGTCGTGGCGGCAGGCGTCCTTCACGGCGGGCACGCGCAGGTCTTCGGGCAAAACGAAGCTGTGCTTGGCGGCGCACCACAAAGCGCCTTCCATTTCGTCGACGACAAACTGCGTCGCGGCATCTTGGCGGGCACGCGCGATCGTGCCTGCCGCGGCGGTCAGCGCGCCGTGGTGATCGGCGAGATAGGTGATGATCGCAACGGAATCGCTGATCGCGGCGCCGTCTTCGGTTTCCAAGATCGGCACCTTGCCGCTTGGGTTGCGGGCGAACGCCGCTTGGCTGCGCGGCGCGGTCGCAATCACATGATAGGGCTCGTCCAGCTCTTCGAGCATCCAAATCACGCGGAACGTCCGGTTTTTCGGGTCGCCGTAGACTGTGTAGCTCATCGCCGTTTCCCCACTCTCAAGCCGGACATTTCTGCGCCGCAACGCCCACTCGCGCAATTGTGCTCTGGCGCCGTCAAACTTGCGCCGGCCTGTTTGCGTTCGCGCTGGAGACGGGCCGTGCACATGACGAGCCCGCACTTCAATGGAGGATGCCCAATGATGCTTTCTGGGAGAACTGGTCTTTGGATATGGGCTGCCGCGCTCGCTGGTTTCGCCAGTGTGATCGGCGCACAGGCGCTGGAGCGGACGCCGGCGCCGGCGAACGCGCAAGTTTACTTCATCGCACCGGTCGACGGCGCGACGGTCAAAGGCCCGGTCACGATCCGGTTTGGGCTGAAAGGCATGGGGGTCGCCCCGGCTGGTGTCGAGAAAGAGCAGACCGGCCACCATCATCTGTTGATCAATACGCAGCTTGAAACCTTCGACGATGTGATCCCGGCCGACGACCAGCATCGTCATTTCGGCGGCGGGCAGACGGAAGTGACGTTGGACCTGCCGGCCGGTACACACACGCTGCAACTTGTTTTGGGTGATCAAAACCACGTGCCGCACGACCCGCCGGTTGTGTCCAGCCGGATTACGATCACGGTTGAGAAGTAAAAGACGCGGTTTTGCGGCCACCGATTGCTGGCGCCATCGCGAATCACTAGAGCATCATCGGGCCACGCGTGATCGTAATTGCGCTCGCGTGTGGTCCGATAAACAGGCTCTATCATGTTGGAAATAGAGCAATCTCATCCGATCTGTGAATCGCAAAGCGATTCTGAAAGATCGGATATTGCTCTGGCGTCGCAGCGCCGTGGGTTCTGCGCCGCATCAGCCGCCGTCACGCGTCTCAAGCCGATCACACAAAAGGATTGTCGAGATGCTTCTGGATGGCCGCGTTGCGATTGTCACCGGTGCCGCTCAAGGGATTGGGGCGGCTTGTGCCAGACGTCTGGCGGCGGAAGGCGCGAAAGTCGTGCTTTGCGATGTCGCAGATGACGCGGGCAGCGCCGGCGCTGAGGCGATCAATGGCGGTGGCGGTGCTGCACGATACGTGCACGCCGATGTCGGCGAGCCGTTGGACGTGCGCAATTTGATTGCGGAAGCGCTCGATGCGTTTGGTCGCGTGGATGTGCTCGTGAACAACGCGGGTATCGTGGACGATGTCCCGTTTCTGGAGCTCAAGGTCGACGAGTTTGACCGGATCTTGCGGACCAACTTGCGTGGCGCTTTCCTGTGCGGCAAAGCGGCCGCGAAGCAGATGGTTGCGCAACGCGAGGACGGCAGCGACAACCCGGGCGCGATCGTAAACCTGGCTTCAATTAACGCCGTGTTTGGCTTGCCTGATCATGTGGCGTACGCCGTGTCGAAAGGCGGGATTCAGCAGCTGACACGGTCCATGGCCGTCGCCCTTGCGCCGCATGGCATCCGGGTCAACGCGGTCGGTCCGGGCACGATTGAAACGCCGTTGATCGCCGATGTCGTCAAGACGCCGGAGTTCCGCCAGACCGTGTTGTCGCGCACACCCATGGGTCGGATTGGCCAGCCCGACGAGATCGCCGCGATTGTTTGCTGGCTTGCGAGTGACCAGGCCAGCTACATCACCGGTGAAACGATCTATGCCGATGGCGGGCGGCTCTCGCTCAATTACGTGATGCCCTCGCGCACGTCTTGATATCCCTGACAGAGAATGACGTTCGCTTCGCAATTTGCGTTTACGCGCAGTGCCAGGCGAGCCGACGCTACAGCGGGTCGCTGATCAACAGCCTCAAGCGTGTCGCATGAAATGCGCCTCGCTTTAGCTCTGTTGCGCTCACGGGCCGTT
>CAZOGY010000161.1:0-6797 GCA_964579305.1 uncultured Hyphomicrobiaceae bacterium | reverse complement strand
CTGAGAAAATCAAGCCAATAGACGTATCTGCCGACGCTGGACGATCGACGCCAGGGCAACTTAATGCGTGTCGCGTCCAATCGGACTCTCGCCCGAAAGCCGCAAAGCGGCCCGAGCCATCGATGTTCGTGTTCGAAACATCGCCACGAAAACGGCCGGCCCCCGCTCCCCCCACCTACGCGCGAAACGGAACTGCGCGGCTCAAAAATTCAGTGCCGCGCGCCCGGTGGTTATCGTGTGAAGACCGCGCGTCCACCGGACCGATATCGGCAGCGCGCGGTTCGGAGTTCGTCAAAGCCTAATTGCGCAGCTTTTTGCGGAACAACTGCCCGCGCTCAAACAGGTCATCGTCGAGGCTGCCGCCGGACGCCAGGTCCGTCGCTTCAACGGTTGTCTCAAGGCCTTGTGCATCACGCGTAATCCAGCCGCGCAGGACCAATTCTTCGCCTTTGGTCATCACGATCTTGATCGCCGCGCCAACGTCAGGGTCTTTGTCTTTCAAGACCAGCTCAATCTGGCTGTCACTCTCAGCAACTTGCAGAACCTGGGCGTCACGGAGCAGATTAACGTCCTGACGCAGGATCATGCGGAACGGCGTGTCATTCAGCTCGTAGGTCTCTTCAGTGTTCGCATCGCTTTCCTCAATGGCAAGGAAGCGGCCGTCAGAAACGACGACTTTCGTGCTTGGGCGGGCATATTCGAACCGGAACTTGCCCGGGCGCTTTACGTAGAACTTGCCCTTGGTCTTCGTGCCATCGGGATCGGTCTGCACAAAACGACCTGCAAGCGTCGTCAGGGTATCGAAGTAGTTGCTGACACGTTCGATTGCCGCTGTTTGCTCCGGCGTAAAGCTGCCAGCCGCATTGCCACTTTGGGTCACGGTGGTATTGCCCCAACCCGCGCCGACCGGGTTCGGGCTGACTTTTTTACCGGCATCCTGTGCGCTGGCCACCGTCGCAGCCATGCCAACGACCGCTGCCAATGCGGCCGCACCAAGTGTCACACCAAAGCGCATCCATGATCTCCTGCTGTCGAGCGATAGCACGCCGAGGCCGGAAGCCCCCGCGCGACGCCGTGCGAAACTGCGCGCGATCGGTCTGGCACGATTAAGACCAGATCTTGGCGCCGCCCTCGGCAAAAGACCATGCGGTCGGGATTGACGGTGGATGTCGCAGACTTTTGCTGCAACTGCGCCTTTGAAGCCGCACCTTATCCATGCGCTGACAACACCACCGGCCACATGGAGCTAGGGGCCTCAACCAACAGCCGCAGATCCACGCAAAGTGCCGCCGAGCCTTGCCGGCAGCGACCGCGCCAGCAGCGGTCAGTGGATCTCGCGCTTGCCATTTGGGCCTGGCGGACCGATCAGCCCGTCCGCTTCCATGCGCTCAATCAACGAGGCGGCACGGTTATACCCGATCTCAAGCCGCCGCTGCACATAACTCGTCGTTGCCCGGCGATCGCGCATGACGATCGCAACGGCGCGCGCGTAAAGATCTTCGCCAACCGATCCCGCCTCCAACGACGCACCGCCCCGCGGCCCATCGGCGTCATCGAGAAAAATCTCATCCACGTAGGCTGGGCCACCGCTGGCCCGCATCGCGTCCGTCACTGCCTCAACATCGTCATCGCTGACGAATGCACCATGGACGCGGACGAGCTGGCCGCCGCCATTGGCCAAGAGCATGTCACCTTGACCAAGGAGCTGTTCGGCGCCTTGCCCGTTGATGATCGTGCGGCTGTCGACCTTGGATGCCACCTTGAAGGCAATGCGGCTCGGGAAATTGGCCTTGATCGTGCCGGTCACGACATCGACGGAAGGACGCTGCGTGGCCATGATCAAATGGATGCCTGCCGCACGGGCCATTTGCGCAAGCCGCTGAACGGCTGCTTCGATGTCCTTGCCCGCCTCGCCCATCAGATCGGCAAACTCATCGACGACGATCACGATCTGCGGCAGCGGCGCGGCATGGACATCGCGTGTTTCCAAGACCGCATCGCCCGTGACCCGATCAAAGCCGGTCTGCACGGGCCTGGAAAGGGCATCGCCACGCTTTGCGGCATTGCGGACGCGATTGTTGTAGATCGCGATGTTGCGGACACCAAGATCGGCCATGCGCTTGTAGCGCTCTTCCATTTCCCGCACCGCCCATTTCAGCGCGGCAACTGCTTTTTCAGGCTCCGTCACAACAGGTGTGAGCAGGTGGGGGATCCCGTTGTAGACCGACAACTCCAGCATTTTTGGGTCGATCAACAAGAGGCGGCAGTCTTCAGGCGCATGGCGGAAGATCAGCGACAGGATCATCGCGTTGATGCCGACCGACTTACCCGACCCCGTAGTCCCCGCGACCAGGACATGCGGCATCGCTGCGAGATCCGCCACCACAGGCTCACCGTCGATGCTCTTGCCGAGCGCGATTGGCAGCCGTCCGGCGTGACCCCTGAATAGGCCGTGCTCCAAAATCTCGCGCAAGGTGACCGTTTCGCGCTTCGCGTTCGGCAGTTCGATGCCAAGCAGGTTGGTGCCTGGGATCGTAGCGATGCGGGCCGACGGCGCGCTCATCGAACGCGCGATGTCGTCAGCCAGCCCGATGACGCGAGAGGCCTTGATGCCTCTGGCCGGCTCGAAGGCAAACAGCGTGATCACCGGGCCTGGCCGAATTTCGCGAATCGCGCCTTTGACGCCAAAATCAGACAGCGTGTCTTCCAGCAGACGCGCAGAACCGCGCAGAACGGTTTGCGTGACCGCCTGACCGGCCCGCGCCGAAGGTTTCGGCTCGCTCAGCAAACTCAGACTTGGCGGACGATAGCCACCGCCATGGCAAACAGCACCCGGCCCAAGACCCGCTGTCCGGGCGCCGTCCCGCAGCGCGTCTGACGGCGCCTCGCATGGCAACGTGCCGGCTGCGGCGACTACGGCGTCTCCCGAGCCAGCATCGCAATCGGCATGCTGATCAGCCTCAGGCTGCGCGTTGCAAGGCAGCGGGCCACGTTTCCCCGAGCGTGCAAGCGCATCGCCATCAATTGGCCCGCGCAGGTCACACAGGGCATCCAGCTCAGTCATCGGAGCCCGCGCAATCCGGCCGGCCTGGTGATCAGCGCCATCGCTCCCGTCGGCGGCCTGTTGGCGCGCAAGCCCGTTCACGCGTGCCTTGGCCGCCTCAGCCCCAAGCTTGGCATGATCGCGCACAAACAACGCTGGCAACGGATCGGCATCGTCGTGCTCCGCCGCCCCGGCTTGATCGTCAGCCCGAGCGGTCGCATCGGCACGGGACCGCGCGCACGGCTGTGGCTGCGTGCGTCTGTCAGCCGAACGCCGACTCCAGAATGACGATTTGGGCTTGGGCTCTTTATCCTCCTCGCGAAGGAAACTTGGAAGGGGGGCCGTGTCGCCCCCGGCCGCGTCATCGCTCAGGTCCAGATCCGGCGCCGGATGCTCCCAGTCCGCAGGCTGACGGGCCGCGGACGGTTTCAAATCTGGCTCGCGCCGCTGAAAGCCGGACGCCACCGCGCCAGCCGCCGCACGGGTGCGTCGCAACCGCCCGATAAGATTTTCGGCAACTTCAGCCCAGGCCGCGCCAAGCGCAAGCGCCTCGATCCCGATCGCACGCGCAGCGAGCCAGATCCCGCCAGCAAAAAGGACAAGTCCGGCAACGAACGACGCGCCGAACGGTAACACCGTTGCAGTCGCCATTGTCGCAAGGCTCAGGACCAGATCGCCAGCGAACCCACCAAAGCCATGCTCAAGCGGCCAATTCTCCTGCACCGGCACGGCAGAAAATCCCCCAGCCGCAAGCATGACGCCAACAAGAAAAACGAGGGGCCTGACGCGCGCAGTGTCGCCATCGCCGCTGCCAAACAAAAGATGCAAGCCAAGCGCGATCGGGCCAAGCAGCAACAACACCGCGGCAAACCCGAGCACTTGGAGCATCAGATCGGAGACGATGGCACCAGGCGGCCCGAACAGGTTGCGCGTTTGACCAGCCACCGCATGCGTCAAACTGGGGTCTGTGACCTGCCACGTCACAAGCGTGAGCCAGAGCGCCCCGCTGACCAGCAATAGCGACGTTCCCGCAGACCGCGCCGTCCAACGCATCAGCACTTGCTGCATGTGATCCGGCAGCAAAGGGTCTTCGTCATTCGGCTCGAAATTGCTAGCCATTGCTTTCAACCACGCATTACCCGCCGCCTCGCGGTCAGGTTGCGAGGTCGGCAATCCGCATCAATGCGTCCCGAGTGACCTTGGGATCGTGCACCAGCGCGATGCGCACGTAGCCATCACACGGTGTCCGGCCATCCGGCCCAGGTTGAGCCAGAAACGCACCGGGCACGACTTTGACCCCGTAGCGTTTCCAAAGGGTTACGGTGACATCGCGACTATCTCCATAAGCCGAGACGTCTAACCAGATGAAAAACCCGCCATCCGGCCGCCGATATGCTGGAAGCGCACCAAGCACTTCGTCTGCGATTGAAAACTTTTCGCCGTAGGCTTTGCGGATCGCTTCGACGTGGGCTTCGTCCTGCCACACGGCGATCGACGCTTGCTCGACCGGCCCCGGCATCTGCGGCGCGATCAGATTTCGGATTTCCGCCATGGTCTCCAGGAAGTCGCCGTCCCCGGCCGCAAAACCTGAGCGCAATCCCGGCAGGTTGGAGCGCTTGGACAGCGAATTAAAAACCACGAGGTTGGCGAACCCTTCAGGCGTTTTCGCAGCGACTTCGAGCCCGCCTGTCGGCGGTTCCCCAAAATAAATTTCTGAATAACATTCATCGCAAAATAGCATGAAATTGTACGCCCGCGCCAATGCGAGCGCGCGCGCAAGATACGCCGGTGATGCCATGACGCCCTGTGGGTTGGCCGGCGAACACAGATAGAACGCTGCCGTTCGCGAGAGCAGCGGTTGATCGGCGGCAAGCGCGTCGAGGTCCGGCAAATACCCTGTGTCGCGCGTCGCCGGCAGCGAGATCGGTTCCGCCCCGCATGCGAGCGCGGCCCCGTTGTAGGTGTGATAATTCGGGTTGGGCATCAGGACCGCGGGCTGTGCGATGTCCGGCCGTCGCCCAAGCGCTGGCAAAAGCGCAAAGAACAAACCCTCGCGAGACCCGTTAAGCGGGTGCACCTGCCGGGCCGGATCGATCTGTCCGGCAAGACCATAGCGCCGGCCGATCCAGTCCGCGATCGCCCCGCGCAACGCATCAGATAACCGAATGGGCGGGTATTTGGTCAGGGTCGGTGTCGCCGCTTGCAGGATTGGACCCACAAAGTCCGGCATTCTTTCGTGCGGCTCGCCGACCGTCATTATGATCGGGTCGCGATGATCCGTTTCGACGCCGTCCAAGAGGCGCCGCAAGCGCGTGAACGCCGACACGGTCCCACCCGACGCCAGTTTGGCAAGTCCGGCACGCGCCCCACAGACCACCGCGCCATTCGCTTGATCCTGCGCCAATCTTGCCCCCTTCCAACACCGGCAATGACAGCAACGTCCGCTCAGTCCGCCATCGCCTGATAAACCAGCGCCCGGATCAACTGCCGATACCGTTGGCGGGCAAGGGTCGGAAGGACGCACAGGAAAACGCAGCTCAATTCGGCGCGCGGATCGATCCAAAAGTAGGTCCCATAAACGCCGGACCAGTAAACGTCGCCGGCTGATCCCATCAGAGCCGACCCGCCATCTGCGTTGCGCACCGCGAACCCGAGCCCAAATCCGTATCCCGTTGCGGCCGGCTCCATCTCGGGCAACGCATTATGTATGTCCGGCGTCAGGTGATTTGACATCATGGCAGCTACCGACCTGGGCGCCAGGATGCGCACCCCGTCAACGCCACCGCCAAGGCGCATCGCCTCAAGAAACGCCAGATAATCTCCAGCCGTGGAAACCGCGCCACCACCGCCACTTTCCCACTGCGGCAACTGACCGGTGGCATGCAGCACGGAGATCGGCGCGCCCGTCTGGGGATCATGGGAAAACGCGTGCGCATACCGCGCTTTGGCCGTTTCGCGCAGCTGAAACCCGGTATCGATCATCCCAAGTGGACCCCAGATCCGCTCTTGCAGGACCACACCCAGATCCTGCCCGGTCACCGCTTCGATCACATGACCGAGGACATCGGTCGAAAACCCGTACTCCCATCGCGTGCCAGGAGCATAAAGCAGCGGCGCATCAGCTAGAGCCGCAAGAAAGGCGTCGCGCGACAATCGCACCGAAGCCGCCATCGACGACCCAGGGGTCTGCTGGTGCGCGGGCGTTGTCCCGCGATCCTGATAAGTAAACCCAGCAGTGTGCCGCAACAGATCATAGATCGTCGGCACACGCGGGCTCGGCAGCACCTGAAACCCGCCGGTCTGATCACTCACCTGGACCGACAAATCGGCAAGCGCCGGCAAAAACTCCGAGACCGGATCGCAAAGTGCAATCTGCCCCTCTTCAAGAAGCTGCATCGCCACGGCCGATACCATCGGCTTGGTCATCGAGGCGATCGAAAACACCGCATTGGGCAAAAGCGCTTCGGGCGCGGCCGCATGATCGCTCCGCGGGTCACGCACGCCGACCGCGCACACGTGTGCCAAGCGCCCCTTCCGCGCCAAGCCAACCACCGCTCCCGGAATCCGGCCCGCAGCAACATGCGCTGCAAGAACGCTCTCAATGCGCGCCAGCCGCTCCGGTGCAAAGCCAGCCCCCACCGGGTCGACCGCCACCTCGCCCAGATTTCTCCCACCAAAACCCGGCATGTCTGACAATCCCCAAAAAACCAGCAGGAGGAGATGATCACACAATCAACCGATGGCCAACAATCCC
>CAZOGY010000160.1:0-6999 GCA_964579305.1 uncultured Hyphomicrobiaceae bacterium | reverse complement strand
GTTCGTGTTCAATAATCCGAACCAAACGTCGGCATGCGGCTGCGGTGAATCCGTCGAACTCACGCCGGTCGACCCGTCCGCGCTCGCCGCGATCAAACAACCAGCCTGAGCGAGCGGGGCGCAAGCAGCGGCCGACATTGCGAGACGCGCGACCCGTTGATGTGACGACGTCAGATCGCGCACGCCCCCCCACGCACGCCATTGCCACGCGCGATGCAAAATGGGTCGTCAGTCGACGCTTTCGTTCGCCGACTTCGACGGCCGGCGAATCGGCCTTTGCAGGAACGCTGGCACGTTACCGGCAAAAGCCAATTCCGCGTTCTGTTCAGGCAAGTCCCCGCGACCGGAACGCCCACCGGGACGCGCCGCCGCCGGGCGACGTTGTGCGGGCTGGCGTGGTTCGGGGTCGCTTTTCGGCCGCTCGGTCACGACCGTATCTTGATCGATGGTGGCAACGTCCGCGTGCTGTTCGGCTTTTGTCACGCGCTCACCGCCGCGCTTGCGACGCGCCCCGTCGGCACCCCGCGCCGGAGAAGCTTCGCCAGCGTTCGCAGATTTGCTGCCGCGGCCTCGGGCGCTGCGCCCGCCATCCCGTTCCCCGTCGCTGGCCGATGCCCCGCCGCGCCGACGCTTGCGGCCTTTCCGCGTGGCCGCGTCTGCGAAATCTTCCTCGCTGGGCGCCTCGCCAATCCAAACAGGCGGTTCGCCGACAAGCTTTTCGATGTCTTGAATGCGCTTGAGATCCTCTGGTCCGACCAACGTGGCCGAGAACCCTTCGCGGCCTGCGCGACCTGTCCGACCGATCCGATGCACATAATCATCTGCGGCAAGCGGCACATCGAAATTGAAGACATGCGAGACTTCGGGGATATCAAGTCCGCGGGCGGCGACATCGCTGGCTGCAAGGATCTTGATCTCACCGGACCGGAACGCGGCTAAAGTTGCCATCCTTGCCGTTTGATCCATATCGCCGTGCAGGGCGCCAGCGTTAAATCCATGCTTTGTAAGTGATTTTAATAATATTGCAACATCGCGTTTTCGGTTGCAGAAAATGATAGCATTCTGGAGATTGTCTTGCTCGCGAATAAGATCGCGGAGTTGTTCGCGTTTCGCCCAATCTTCGCCTTCGTGGCAATAACAAAAACGCTGGGTAATGGTCCTGGCCGTCGTTGCCGGTTTTGCAACTTCTATTTGGACCGGATTATTCAGAAACTGATCGACAAGTCGCTGGATTTCCGGAGGCATTGTCGCCGAGAAAAACAAGGTCTGGCGCCTAGGCGGCAGCAGTTTGCAAATGCGCTCAATATCCGGAATGAAACCCATGTCCAACATGCGGTCGGCTTCATCAATCACAAGGATTTCGACGCCGGTGAGAAGCAATTTTCCGCGTTGGAAATGATCAAGCATTCGACCGGGCGTGGCGATCAGCACGTCGGCGCCACGGTCCAGCTTACGTTCCTGCTCGTCAAACGACACGCCGCCGATCAAAAGGGCGACCTGCAACTTGTGGTTGACGCCAAGCTGTTCAAAAGCCTCCGCCACCTGGGCGGCAAGTTCACGCGTCGGGGCAAGGATCAAAGAACGCGGCATCCGCGCTCGTGCCCGGGCCCGTTCCAACCGATCAATCAGCGGCAGCGTAAAGGAGGCGGTCTTGCCAGTGCCGGTCTGCGCGATCCCCAGTACGTCGGTGCCGGTGATAGCCACCGGGATAGCCTGAGCCTGGATCGGTGTGGGAGCGGTGAAGCCAAGCGCTTCAACAGCCTTCAATAATTTAT
The DNA here is from genome assembly GCA_964579305.1 of uncultured Hyphomicrobiaceae bacterium. GTDB lineage: Bacteria > Pseudomonadota > Alphaproteobacteria > Rhizobiales > Hyphomicrobiaceae > JBCBWG01. The sequence goes on along the minus strand of CAZOGY010000160.1, from coordinate 5,224 downwards.
CGCTGAGCCCAAGTTGGGCAAACGTCACATCGCTCAAGAGGCGAAATCTCCTTCAGGCGCGCTCTCACTCATATCGCGCGGACTTGCGGTTCCCAAAAGCAGCAACGGTGCGGTGCCAAACCACCCCCGTCCGAGAACCTGTGTCTGATGATGCCGTGTCGGCCCGATGGTCGCACGCCATACCCAGTTGAACTCGCCGGCCGGGCTCTGCCGTTGCACCATGGGAGTTCTGAGGAGTTCGAGGGTTGCCTTGCATAACCCGTATCGTAACGCAAGGGGCGCCGAACCATTTTGCGTCAATTTCTGCAAAACGTGGGGGTGAACCGGCCTGCGCGCAGTGCACTTGGCATTGTTTTGCGAATTGTGCCCAAGCACGCCGCATTGCCGGCGACGTACTCTCTTGTTGAGAACGTCTACGCACCGCATCGGTTCATAGTGTGGCAAACGCCACCGCATGGCGAAACATTCAGGTCGCGGCCGCCGCCCAACAACGCGGTTGTTTACGCAGTTGTCCAATCCATAGGGCGGCCGCGTCAATCTCAAGCGTTCCCCCAGAAACAGCGGTAATGAGCACGACGGGTACGGTTCTTCCTCAAAAGACCAAAGAGACCGGACCCATGAGCATCCCCTTTGCGCCAACCACCCTGCTTGCAGCCACTGCCGTCGTCACCAGCGTGGCGACGCTCTGCCCCATGCCGGCATCCGCAAGCCAATTCGTCGTGCGCGGACACGCCCGCGGACCCATGACGCATTTGGGTTATCACCCACCAGTCGTACGCGTCAGGGGGCGCAGACGTGACCAGCGCAGAAACCCGTCACGCTCTGAGCAAAACAGGCAGTCATCGGGTTTTTTAAACCGGTTCCGTCGCCGTCGCCGTTTTCGCTCGCAGCACCGCTATTACCGCTGGCAGCGGTTCCGACAACGCCAGTTCAACGGCCGTCGGCCACTTCCGCGCAACCGCTAATAATCTCGCGCAGGCCTGAGCCGCCTGCAAATGCCGCTGTCGAGAGCAATATCCGATCGTGCGGGTTCGCTTTGCGATTCACAGATCGGCTGAGTTGCTTTCGTGTTGCGTCATTGACATTGGCCTCCCGATTGCGGCGAGGTGCGCGAGCAAACGTAGATGATAAAAAGCAACACAAGAAACATAGATCTGCTCATGTTCCTTATGTTTCAGACACTCGCTCTGAACCCTCAGTCGGCTGGTGGCAAATGTCTGAAACGGAACACTAGATATCGAGATCCGTCACGAACGCCGCGCGGTCTTGGATAAACCGAAAGCGCGCTTCGGGCTTAGAGCCCATCAACGCATTGATCGCCTGTCCGATTTCCGAGCGTTCACCGTCGCCGAACTCCACTTTCAAAAGCACGCGGCGTGTCGGGTCCATCGTCGTTTCCTTCAAGTGGCTGGCATTCATTTCGCCAAGCCCTTTAAAGCGCGTGACTTCCACTTTCTGGCTCGTTTTAAAAGTCCCGCTGTCCAGTATGCGCTGGCGCTCCGCCTCGTCGTGGGCATAAACCGACTTGGACCCTTGCGTGAGTTTGAACAGTGGCGGCATGGCTAGATAGAGGTGCCCGTTCTCGATCAACTCAGGCATTTGCTGATAAAAGAACGTCATCAACAGCGACGCGATATGCGCACCGTCGACGTCGGCATCGGTCATCACGATGACGCGTTCATACCTGAGATCCGTTTCACTATAGGATTTGCCTGTTCCGCATCCCAGCGACTGGATCAAGTCCGAGAGCATCTGGTTCTGCGCGAGCTTGGCGGACGTCGCATTCGCCACGTTCAGGATCTTTCCGCGCAGCGGCAAAACGGCCTGGATTTTCGGGTCACGCGCCTGTTTGGCCGACCCGCCGGCCGAATCGCCTTCAACGATGAAGATCTCCGTGCCGACGTTGGAATTGGACGCGCAATCAACGAGTTTGCCCGGCAATCGCAACCGTCGCGTCGCGGTCTGCCGGCTGATTTCCTTCTCACGCCGGCGCCGCAACCGGTCTTCCGATTGCTCAATCGCCCATTCAAGCAGCTTGTTGGCCTGCGCTGGGCTTTCCACGAGCCAATGATCGAACGCGTCTTTGATCGTGGTCTCCACGATCCGTGCGGCTTCGACGGTGGCCAGTTTATCTTTGGTTTGGCCCTGAAATTCCGGCTCACGGATGAAGACGGAGAGCATTGCGCCGGCCGTGCCCATCACGTCTTCAGCGGTGATTTGCGACGCTTTTTTCGTGTTGGTCAGTTCGCCGTAGGCCCGCAACGCCTTGGAGAGCGCAGCGCGCAACCCAATCTCGTGCGTCCCGCCATCGGGCGTGGGGATCGTGTTGCAGTAAGAATGGCAAAACGCATCCGCATCCACGATCCAACTGACGGCCCACTCAACGGATCCGTGTCCGCCTTCTTTCTCAATACGGCCCGCGAAAATATCCTTTGTCACCAGCGTGCGGCCGTTGATCTGGTCGGCCAGATAGTCCCGCAGACCGCCGGGGAAATGGAACGTTGCCGTGGCCGGCGTGTCGTCCTTGATCAACTCCGGCGCGCACGACCAACGGATCTCAACGCCGCCGAACAGATAAGCCTTGGCGCGCGCCATCTTGAAGAGCCGGGCGGGCTTGAAGGCGGCACCTTTGCCAAAGATCGTCTCGTCGGGTTTGAAGCGGACAGTCGTGCCGCGCCGGTTCATGATCGAGCCAAGCGTTTCCAGCTTGGTCTGGGGCGCACCGCGCGAAAACAGCATCCGGTAAAGCTTTTGCCCGCGCGCGACCTGAACCTCGAGCTCTTCGGCAAGCGCGTTGACGACCGAAACGCCCACGCCGTGCAAGCCGCCGGACGTATTGTACGCCTTCCCGTCGAATTTGCCCCCCGCGTGCAGCGTTGTCATGATCACTTCAAGTGCCGACTTGGACTTGAACTTGGGGTGTGCGTCGACGGGAATGCCGCGGCCATTGTCGGCGACAGAGAGATAGCCGTCCGCATCGTAGCTCACGTCGATCCATGTGGCGTGGCCGGCGACCGCCTCATCCATTGCGTTGTCGATGACCTCCGCAAAAAGGTGATGCAGCGCGCGCTCATCGGTCCCGCCGATGTACATGCCGGGGCGCCGGCGAACCGGTTCGAGCCCTTCCAGCACTTCGATGTCAGCGGCCGTGTAATCGTCTGCGGCATCGCCGGTCGTTTTGCGCGCACGCGGCGCGGTTTTGGTGCTCATCGACGTCTCAATAGCTGACAAGAGATCCGGCTTGGCCTGGGCCACGGTGTCCTCCGCGAAGGCTGCCCCCTGGCGCGCGCAACGTGCCGTGCCAGGTCGGGATAGGTCGTGGTACGCGGAACGGCCGTTGCAGCGAATCTGGGCGCACACCGGCTCACTTGAGGTGGCATGCGCCCGGCGTCGTGACAAGCGCGTGACTGGGAAAACCGGTCGGGTTGAGTGCAGCCTGCGCCATCCCTGCCGCGGTTGGCTGTGTTGAACGATGCCGATGACCAACGGCGCACAGGGCAACAAAAATGCCGGCGGTCGTCGTGACCACCGGCATCCGCGCGCGGCCATTTCGGGCCATTCGCTTTGCTTCAAAGTGCGTGGGCAAAGTCCAGGTCTCGCTTAATGCCAGGTTCCGCTTAATGCATGTCGCGTCCAATCGGATCCACGCCCGAAGGCAGCAAAGGGGCTCGGGCCATCGATGTTCGTGTTCGAAACATCGACACGAAAACGGCCCGCCCCCGCGCAGGGCCAACGGCCCGAGAGCGCAACAGAGCGAAAGCGAGGCGCCATTTCATGCGAGACGCTTTAGACCCCGCCATTCAACGCGCATTCCCGGGCGGGCGAGGCGGCGCGTCCTCCGCACGCCCGGGCTTGCACGTTCCGCCTCAAACCGATGAGCTGTTAGAAAACGAGGTCGTTTTCGACGCTGGTTGGGTCGGTGATGCCTTCCAGCATGATCATGTGGCCAAGCACGTTGACTGACACGTCGCTGGAACCCTCGTCGAACCCGATCACGACATCGTCGCGCGTTGCCCCGCTCTGCGAAAGGTCGATGCGGTCCACGCCGGCTTCGAAGTCGCGGATCACGTCGCTTCCGTCCAGCGCATCGAAACCAAACACAAACACGTCTGCGCCGCTGCCGCCGGTCATGTCATCGTGACCGCCGCCGCCGTTGATCGTGTCAGCGCCTGCACCGGCATCAATGACGTCATCGCCGAACTGACCTTCGATCGTCTCTGCCCGGCGCGAACCGGTGATCGTATCGTCGGCCTGCGTTGCGATCACCCGCTCGATGTCGCGGAAGGTCATCGTCCCGCCATCGACCGCACCAGTGCCATCATCTTCAAATGTGACGTCGATGCCCTGCGAGCCAGGTTCCGATCCAAAACCGCCCAACGCGCTCAGATCAAGGGTATCAAAGCCCGAGCCGCCTTTGATGTCGGAGCCATCGGCGCCCGTGAAGTCGACGAGAACCGTATCGTCGCCCGAACCCGCATGCACCTTGTCGGTAAATCCGATGAGAATGGTGTCGCTGCCGCTGCCGGCGCTTACCGTGTCGTTGCCGCTTGTGGCGATCAGGATGTCATCGCCACTGCCGCCGACGAGCACATCATCACCCAGGCCGCCGTCCAGAACGTCATTGCCCGAGCCGCCGCGCAAAGTATCGTTGCCCGCCTCGGCGATCAAAAGGTCATCGTCGGAGTCGCCGCGCAACAGGTCATCGCCCGCGCCGCCGATCAACGTGTCGGCACCACGACCGCCAAAGAGCGTGTCGTTGCCGCCGGCGGCTTGAAGCGTGTCGTTGCCAAAGCCGCCTTTGATCGTAGCGGTGCCGCCGGTGGCGATCAGAGCGTCATCGCCCGATCCCCCCAAAAGCGTGTTGTCACCGTCGGTCACGAAGATCAGATCGTTGCCCGCGCCGCCATGGAATCTGCCGCTGGCACCGGCTTCTGCACGCAAGATGTCGTCGTCGGCGCCGCCGTAGACAACACCTGTTGCCGTGCCCGATAGCGTGATTTCATCGATACCGCGGCCACCGCGAATGACGTTGTAGCCGCCGTCATCGGTCAGGACATCGTTGCCATTGCCACCGCGCAGGTCGTCGTTGCCGGCCCCGCCGCTCAGCGTGTCATCGCCCTCGCCGCCGCGCAGGACGTCCTCGCCAGCACCGCCAACCAGAGCGTCAGATCCGCGGCCGCCGCGCAAAGTGTCGTCACCCGAGCCACCGGTCAGAATGTCATCA
>CAZOGY010000159.1:0-7059 GCA_964579305.1 uncultured Hyphomicrobiaceae bacterium | reverse complement strand
GTGTTTCAGAACTGATTCAAAACTTGCTGGAGATTACCCCCCCCATCGCCCCCCTTCAGCCGGTATTTGGAATGAAGATGAGGCCATCCCTATTTGTAAGTAATGAGCGCGCTTGAACTGCTTCTCGATTTTTCAGTTGCGATATAATGTGCGATCCAAAACTGATAGACACACTTGCCGAGACCAAACCAATCCAGCAGGAAAGTGCCAGCGCTGAGCGGCGCCGCGGGCCACGTACGCATCCCAACGCCGCGGGCTTGCGCGTTTAGACAAAACCAAGTGTCCGCAACAAACGCATCGGATCAATGAAAAGAGCGTTGAGCAGCACACGTTGTCTGAACGTTTGTGGGCAAAGTGACCATGGCGTCCGCAGCGCTTTGATCAATTAATGCAGCGAGCATTCGTCAAACGCATAATGGCGCGCGTCGCTGATGCGCCCGCCTCGGTCTTGACACAGCTTGGCCATTGCGATGCCGCGAGGTGGGCGCACGACATACGCGCTTTCGAACGTCGTTCATTTCATTCGGCGCGGCTTGGCGGACCCAGCCTCGGCCAAGCCGGCAGTATATGAGGCAAGCATGTTTTCTGCGACCTATAAACAAGCGCGTGACAGCTTCATTGCGGCGCTAGAGCCCGCTGGTTTCACGCATACGCAAATTCCGCTCGGCGCCACCGACCGCTGGCACGGACTGCCGTTGACCGGGCCCGACGGCGAAGCGCTGACGGTTGACGTTGGCATCCGCCGCGGTGCCGATGAGGCAAGCGTTCTGGTCACATCAAGTGGCCTGCACGGCATTGAAGGATACTTCGGTTCGGCCGCTCAACTTGCTCTTTTGAATGATGCGGATTGGCTGCGGGCTTGTGAAGGTCAAACCGTTGTGATGATCCACGCATTGAACCCGTTCGGCTTTGCTTGGCGGCGGCGCTGGAATGAAAACAACGTTGACTTGAATCGGAATTTTCTGATCCCCGGCGAAGAGCCAGAGCGCATGCCGCTGTTCGACAAGCTCAATGGGTTCTTAAATCCGCAGTCACCACCGTCGCGCTTGGATCCTTTTCTCGCAGTGGTGGTTTGGAAAATTCTGCGCCATGGCTTTGGCAATATCCAAAGGGAATTACCGGTCGGCCAGTATGACTACCCAAAGAGTATTTTCTTTGGTGGCAATGGCCCAGAGCGCACACAACTCATCTTGAAAGAACATTTGGCATCCTGGATCGGCCCGAAGGCGCGTCACGTCTTTCATGTTGATTTTCATACGGCTCTGGGCGCGCGCGGGACTTACCAGCTCTTGGGCGTGGTGGAGCCAAATGACAAGGAGCTTGGCGATTTGCACGCCCGCTTTGGTGCGAGCGTGCTCCCGCGGGATGGCCTGCAAACGGTGCCACCACCACCACAGTTTGCCAATAGCCCCATCGCTGCGCTGAAGGACTGGTTTGGCCTGTACGAAAAAAGCGATTATCCAGCCCGAGGTTATTTGACCAAATGGGTGCGGCATTTGTTGCCGGACGTGCATTATCGGATGTTTGTCGCGGAATGGGGCACATATCCCGCAATTCGCGTGCTACAGGCACTGCGTGCGGAAAACCGCGCAACGCACTTTGGCAATCCGACGCTGGACCCGTCAAAAAAACCGCATCTGGCCCATCTGAGTGACGCTTGGACCCGCGATGATCTGATGGAGGTGTTTGTGCCTGCTGACGACGCGTGGCGTAACCAAGTGATTGCGGCTGCCAAGACGGTTTGCACGCAAGCGCTTGGTCCCGTCGACCCAGCACCCTATCGCGACCAGGCCGCATAAGGCTCGCCCGCAAGCGGCCAAACCGCACAAGCAATAAAGATCTGGCGCGATTGTTGCGCGCCAAACTAGCGTCGTGCGTAGCCTGTTGGCCCAAGCGGCCGTCGCGACCTTCACGCGCGGCACACGGCAATAGGGCGAGCGCTTACATGGAGGGGTCGTCGTAGGCGCGCTCTTTGGTGAGAGCATACGTCCATGGCAGATCGGCGTTTTTCCAGCCGTTCAGCGTGCGGTGACCCGTTTTGCCGTTTTTGTCGCCTTCAAAGCCATCAACGATATTGTAAACGTTGGTATAGCCGATCTTTGCCATATAATCGGCAGCGCCACGCGACCGCGATCCGGACCGGCAAATCACGAAGATCGGATCTGACTTTGAAAGCCCTTGCGCCCCGAGCGTTTTTTCCAGCGCACGTGGGAAGTCGACGTTCGGCACCATTTTGTACTGCTTGCGCTTGGTGTCGATGTCGTAGCTTTCGCTCAGCTTGCGATAGGGAATATTGCGATCGGCAACCGTCGGATGGCCGACAAACGAGAATTCTGCGCGCGATCGCACATCGATCAACAGGATCTTTGGATTGGCCGCGATGGCCGCATAGGCTTCCTTCGAAGTCAGGTACAGCCCAAGCGTCGTCCGTTTGTTTTTCGGTAATTGCGATGGGTCGACGGACGTTGGAAAGTCTTTGGCTGATGCGCTGCTCAGGGCGGCAACAGCGAAAAGAACGGCACCGGTGAGCCCTGCAAGACGGCGACACTCAGTCATGGCGGTTCCTCCATGTGCGGCCGCTGTCGGTCCGAACGGGATCGCGCGGCAGGCTGTGTTGTGACGCAGCGAGCGTTGAAAGCAATGCGCCCCGCGTCAACGCACAATAAGTCGAGCCATCCGCGGCGATTGCCCGCCGGCTGGCGTTTGCTGCCTGCTCAATCAACCCGCTGCATGCGAACACACCTGTGCAACTGAGCACACCTTGCCGGGATTGCGTGTGCGCGAATGCCGAAGGCAAAGTCGTAAGCCTGTAATGCTGACCGTCTAACCGCCCGCCCACTGCGTAGTACAACTCACCCGTCCCGAAGCTGCGGTCGGGCATCAGCCGTGGGGCAGGGGGAACGATCGTGCAAGACACCGCAACGCAGACATCGGAGGCCGTCGCGTCGCCGGCCGATGTCGGAGCCCGTCCGCCATTTTCCGAACTGTTGGCAACGTGGGGCCGCATCGGGATCATCTCGTTTGGTGGGCCAGCCGGTCAAATCGCACTGATGCACCGCACGATCGTCGATGAGAAACGCTGGTTAAGCGAGAGCCAGTATCTCTCCGCACTGAATTTTTGCATGTTGTTGCCAGGGCCGGAGGCGATGCAACTCGCGACCTACGTGGGCTGGCGCACGCACGGGGTGTGGGGCGGTTTGGCCTCCGGGCTCTTGTTCGTGCTTCCCGGTGCGGCGGTTGTGCTGGTGTTGTCGGCCATCTACGCTGCATTCGGCAGTGTGCCGCTTGTGACCGCCGTATTCGTCGGGATCAAAGCCGCGGTCCTCGCCATCGTCCTCGATGCATTATTAAAGGTCGCACGCCGCGCTTTGAAGATGTCATCGGACTGGGTGATCGCCGCCGCTGCCTTCGTGGCGATCTTCGCGTTCAAAGTGCCGTTCCCGTATATCATCTTGATCGCGGCCTTTTTGGGCTTCCTCCGCGCAGCGCGGTCCGCGTCCAGCGCGGACGCCGGCATACCGGCTGAGAGCGACAGCCCGGCCGTGGGCACCGCCCCAAACGGCGTCTCCGCCGTCAGTCTGACCGGCACGCTGACCACCATTATTATCTGGGCTACGGTGTGGCTTGCCCCACTCGGTGCCATCGCCGCGCTATTCGGCCGAGATCACGTCCTGACACAGGCAGGGTGGTTCTTCTCCAAGCTGGCGGTTGTGACGTTCGGCGGCGCCTACGCGGTGTTGGCGTACCTGGCGCAGGAAGTGGTCGAAAACTACCGCTGGCTGAGCGCAAACGAAATGCTCGACGGCCTGGGACTGGCTGAGACGACGCCAGGTCCACTGATCCTGGTGCTTGAGTTCGTTGGCTTTCTTGCCGGGTTCCGCGAGGGCGGCTGGCTTTTGGCGCTGGCGGTCGCGCTGGTGACATTGTGGGCGACGTTCGCACCGTGTTTCCTGTGGATCTTCGCTGGCGCGCCTTATGTGGAATGGCTCAATTCACAGCCCCGGTTGAAAGGCGCGCTGTCTGCCGTGACGGCCGCCGTGGTCGGCGTGATCCTCAACCTGTCCGTCTGGTTTGCCGTCAATGTGCTGTTTGCCCAGACCGACCGCGTTCAAGTGGGTGTTGTGGACATTTCGCTGCCGCGTTTGGAGACACTGGACATCGTTGCCCTGGCTCTGAGTGCGCTGGCGGTTGTGCTGCTGTTCGTACTTCGCCAAGGGGTGTTGACGACGCTTGCCTTGGCGGCGGCAGCAGCTTTGGCCTGGCACACGTATGGCGCCAGCCTCATCACGTGACGTTTCGGCGGCGGCTCTGCCCCGTCCAGTGGGATTGAGGCGGGGCAGGCTGGCGCGATGCTTGCTAGGCCTCACGCACGTTGTGGCAACCAAGCGTCGGCCATGACGCGCCTGCGCAAAAAGCCGTGGTGCAACGCCACACAGCCGGTGACATTGCACTGCAAACGAACTAAAGGGTACGCCGACCGTTAATCGGTTGGTAAGATTTTCGTATCGCTAGCGGAAGCGGCCGCCGAAGATCGCCGATACCGACCAGTAACCGGTGAAACCAACGGCGCCGCTGGCAGCTTTTTCAAGGCTTTGGCTGGGTTTGCGCCATCAAACGCGTACGACGGCCACCGGCCTAGGAGGCGTATCGTGAGTGTGTCTGTGATGTCTTTGCTGGGTTGGGTTGCCCCGACCAAGCACCTGTCAGCCTCCCTCGAAGGCGCTTTGGCAGCGGCCAAGGCAGCGTCTCACGAAGAAGTGAAGGTGGTCCACGTCTTGGCCGCCCTGATCGAGGATACCGACGCGGTCGAGTATCTCGCGGGCAACAAAGTCAACCGTGGTGAACTCCGCGAGTTCTGCGAAAACCTGATCGGTGAAAGCGCTGCGGATACCGCAGGACAGCGCGCGGCAGGAACGCAGGGCGGTACGCCAAGCGACGCGCAGTCCTCCGCGCAGGCGCGCTATACCGCCGACAATGCCACTTGCGGCGCACCAGCACCATCACCGGCGTCATCTCAATACGGCGCGCACCAGTCGGCATCGCCCAGCGGCGAAAGCCATGGTGGCAGCACGTCCGGCTACATGGCGAGCGGAAGCGGCAGCGCATTCGGCGCCGGCACGGGCAGCACCGCCGGTTATGCGGGTGCAGGCTACGCAACCGGCACATCGGGCGGTTACGCGACTGGTTCAGGTTCCAGCCCGAACGGCTATCAGGGCAGCGACTATGTCGGTGGCTCATCGTCCGGCTACGCGGGCGATGGCGCGTCCTCCAGTGGCTTGTCGGGAAGCTGGTCGCGCCCAACGGCCCATGATGCGGGTCACAGCGGGACATCATACGGCGCGACGGCCGGCAGTTGGTCGCGGCCATCGCCGACAACCACCGGCTATCAACACGACACGTCCGGCTATGCGGCCCATTCAGGACCGGCGGCCGGCACGTCCCCGGCCGCTGACCCTGTGCCGTCTCGGGACCTGCGCCGCATCATGGCGTTGGCGTCGCAAATGGCCGAAAACGCTGCCGCCGATCCGGACAAAGAGCGCCGGGTCGATAGTGCGACCGTCATTCGCGCGATGGTGTGCGATGGCCAGACACGCACCGGCCGCCACCTCAAACACGTCCTGCCCCAGCAAGAGCAAGCCGAGGCGGCGAAGCTGTTGCGGCCGTCCCGCGGGCAATCTTCCGACGCGAGCCGGGTCGACGCCAATGGTGTGGCTCAGGACAACGCAGCTGCGAAATCCAAAGACAAGCAGAAGCCGGCGCAAAAGGTACCGGCGTTCGACGCGGTCCACCAGAAAACCAGCGCACTTTTGCGGATTCTCGAGCGTCATCTGCAAAATGACTATCGCTTCCGGCTTGTCCGCGACCTGCCGCGGCTTGCGCAGGGGTATGCGCAAATCTCGCACGATGGTTCGGGGTCGCGCGAGTTGGTCGATGCCAGCACGGCGCAGTTGTCACCTGGTGATGCCATGCGCATGGCGAACTTCGCGCACAGCGATCTGATGCGTGAGCCGCTTTATATTGCACACATGCAGATGAACGCCGCGGCCGACCGCATCAACTATGAAAAAGGTCGTCTAAGCGACGCACTCCAGCAGTTGCTTGCCGCCCGCCGCCCGGCGCAGGACGATGAGATCGTCAAAGCGATCGCCGAGCTGATTGCAGTCCCGGAAGTTCCCGAGCAGCCGACCTATACCGACGACGTCAATCTTGCGTCCGGCTTCAGCGGGACCGGGCGCGACTACGCGGTGCACGCCACGCCGGTCAATAACTCTGGCGATGGCGCAAACTCCGGGTTCGGGGCGGCGGGCGCGCCGGTCAACCCGCCGTATGCGCAAATGTATGATGACGCCGCGGTTCTGTCCGAACATGCGTCGCCTGCGCATGTGGATCAGGCCGGTCAACCGGGGGCCAGTCAATCGGGGGCAGGTCAATCGAGCTATGACACCACTGCGCCAAAGCCATCAGGCGGTTTCTTCCAGCGCATATTCGGACGGTCCGGCGCAGCGGCAGATCATCAGGCTGGTCACGCTGACGTGGTCCCAACCGCCCTATCTGATGCCACCGCGCAAGCGACCGCAGCACCGTCGGCCGAATATCGCGCGCCCGGCTATGGTGCACCACGCGCAACCGGTCCCGAAGCCGTTTCGGTCACATCGGTGACGGGTGCGGCGGAAGCCAACCTGGGCGCCGTAGATGCCTGGGGCCAACCAATCGCGTCTGCCGAACAGACACAGGCCGCAGCAGACCCGGCGGCGCCAGCCCGCGCGACCGATGATGAGGTATCGCGCGCGCCAGCAACCGATTCCGATCCCTCCAGCGTGGAACAGGCGTCCGGCGTCGCGATCATTTTGAAATCCGACGTCGAGCCCAAGGCCAACGGCACAGATGAAACCGCACTCCCGGCAGCCGTGGATGGCGCCAATGGGCGCGCCCATGGCACGGCCAGCAATCGTTGGAGCCGCTTGTCCGGCGTGATTGTTTGGACGTCTGCCGTGCTGTCAGCCACGATGGCGCTTGGCTTTGTCGTAACGGCGGCATTCGCGGCGCTTTAAGCGCGCA
>CAZOGY010000158.1:0-7097 GCA_964579305.1 uncultured Hyphomicrobiaceae bacterium | reverse complement strand
GAACTCCCGACATCCTCGGTGTAAACGAGGCGCTCTACCACTGAGCTAACCGCCCACATTCTTTTGTTCGCGGACTGCGAGGGCTGATGGCCTTAGCCCTGCGAACTTGAGTGATCGCATTCGGGTTTGACGCCTTCGCGCCGTCCCGCGGAGCGCGACTATTACCCTGCCTTGGCCGTGCGTTCAATCATCGCGTTGGCCTATGACTTGCTCCGCGACCGGCCTGGCAAATTTGTTAACCGCGGGGACAGGATGAGCGCGCACGCAGGCGAGACAATTGACGCTTCGTTTACGCACGCCCGTGACAGTCTTGGCAACATTGTGCCGGCCCGCGATCTGGCGGGCATAGAAATCGAGGAGCCGCGCCCAGTGTCCGCAAGTGCAACCGCAGTGACCCATCCGCTTCGCCCTGTGATCGATGGTCCGTCGTTCGCCCGCGCTGCAAAGGTCATCGCGGTCCTGCTGGCCTACGTGGCTTGCATGTGCGCATTCATTGCGGCTGCATACGTTGTCAAGAGCGCGCTCGGCATCAACCTGTTCCCGGGCCACTCATTTCTGCACGATTGGCTTTATTGGCACGCGGATCATTGCCCGGCCACGACCTACACGACACTCCAGCTTTTGCGACTGAGCTAAGAGCCCGCACGCGGCACGGCAGCAAACAACCACGGGGATGCTTGCCGCCGCACGCATTGGACGGCCGAACGCGCCGCTATTGTCAGCGTTCACGGGTCAGCGATCACACTTGTGGGGGTTGCGGGCAAGCCGCAGACAGGCCGCCGTCGACGACGATTTCCGTGGCGGTGATGTATTTGCTTTCGTCCGAGGCCAAGAATAGCGCGGCGTGGGCGACATCCCAGCCGTCGCCCATGTGCCCCATCGGGCATTGCGCGTCGCGCTGGCGCTTGACCCGATCCGCATCGCCGCCCGCGCGCTCGCCGGCGAGCCGCACTTCGACAAGCGGTGTGTGCATCAGGCCTGGCACGATCGTATTCATGCGGATCTTTTTGTTGGCGTACTGCAGTGCTGTGACCTGCGTGAACTTGATCACACCGGCCTTGGACGCCGCGTAGGCGGCAACGTTGGGGCCAAAGTGCCGGAGCGCTGCGATTGACGCGAGATTGATGATTGAGCCGCCGTTGCCCTCAGCGTCGAACTGCCGTTCCATGACCGGGATCACGTATTTGCAGGCGTGGAACACGTAGCGGATGTTGGTGGCGAACTGCCGGTCCCAGATCTCTGTCGCCATTTCAACCGGGCCGCCGGGGGCAGAACCGCCGACGTTGTTCATCAAGACGTCGATCCGGCCGTAGGTTTCCAGGCATTGCTCGACGGCAGCGCGGATGGCGGTTTCGTCGGTGACATCGGACGTGGCGACGGTCACGTCGCCGCCCTCGTCAGCAATGATGCGGCGGGTGTCTTCCGCCGCGGCGGCGTCAAAGTCCGTGCCAAACACTTTTGCCCCGTGGCGGGCAAACAGCGTGGCTGAGGCACGGCCATTCCCCCAACCCGGGCCCACCGAACCGCAGCCAAAAACCAGCGCCACCTTGCCCTTCAGTCGCGGGCCCATCGAAATCTCCGTCACGTCAGCCTCCCAGATTGTCTTTCGCGATTTCCACGCTCAGGATGCCGGACGCCAACGCGGGCTTTTTTGAAGCGTTGGTTAAGACTTCCGCAGGCATGAACATCTAACCTGCCAACTTGAAGCTGTTGGACGGGCCACACCAGGATAATGCGGCGGCTTGGGCGCGAAACTGCCTTGCTGCTGCCGGACTTGCCGTCCACTGACCCAAGCCTAGCCGTGCGCCCCGCCGACCCAACGCATTGGCTGCATTTAGCGTTTTGCGGGCAAGTCCCGCACAAGTGACCTGAGGTTGTCGGTGGTTCGCGTTCTGTCAGCTCCACTCCGTATATTTTTGATGGCATTGGCCCTTCTGGCGTTTGTGGCCAGCGTTCGGGCGATGCCACGTGTGCTGACCAACGCAGAAAACAACGCTGTCCCAGCCTGCGTGACGCCGGAGCGGCTGAATGACTTTTTGCGTGCGCGGAACCCGAGAGTGGAAGAACGCTATCTCCAGCTTGCCGGGCTTTACGCGCGGGACGGCGCAGCCTTGGGTCTGCGGTGGGATTATGCGTATTTCCACATGCTGCTGGAGACCGGCGATCTCACGTTCCAACGCGCGCCCAACGTGCCCGGGCCGGTTGCACCAGAGCAGAACAATCTTGCAAACCTTGGAGCTGCTGGGCCTGGCGTTGCGGGCGAAAGTTTTGAAACGCTCAGCGCTGGTGTGCGCGCCCACCTGGAACACCTGCTGATCTATGCCGGTGTGCGCATCGCCAATCCGACGGCCGAACGCACGCGCCGCGTTCAGGAATGGGCCGTGCTTGAGCCTTGGCGGGCAAAGCTGGGCCGGCCGGTCACGTTCGGCGATCTCGCGTTGCGCTGGAAGCTTGGTCAGGAAAGCTACGTGCGCAAGTTATCGTCGCTTGCAACCGCGTTCTTTGAGCGGAACTGCCAATCCAGCCGGAAATCGGTTGTTGCTGCAGCGATGGTGCGACCGCCGCAGTTGGCGCGGGGCTGGAGTGCGGACCAGCCGCCCGCGCAAGGCACGTCCAGCGGTCGGGAGCCCGCAAGCGGCGGATGGCGTGTTGTGGCAAAGCCTGCCCCATCACGGCTCGGCAGCGACGGGGTGCCGCGCGACGCAGACCGAGACGGTCGGGAGCGGCGTCCCGGCCAGCGCCGGGTTGAAGCGCCGCGCGCTCAGGCCAATCCGAAGACGGTTGCGATCACGCCGGTGCGGCGTGTCGCTGGCGCGCAGGTTCCGGAGCCGGGCTCCGCGCCGCAACACGAGCCAGAAAAGCATCCCCTTGAAACACTCGTCAGCGGGCAAAAAGTGCGCTTGACGATGGCTATGGGCGCGACGATCCCGATCGAATTTCGCGCCGATGGCCAGGCGATCGGCCACGCCAACGGGTATTCGTTTTTTCTCGGATCCCGGATCGACCACGGAAAGTGGTGGGTGGAAGACGACATGTTGTGCATTCGCTGGCGGGTATGGCTCGACCGCGAAAAGAACTGCATTCGCGTGGTGAAACGCAGTGGTGGAACAATCCATTGGCGTTCGGCCACCGGCAAGACCGGGACCGCGCGGATTGTCGGCAGCTAAAATCCAGGCCTCGGCAACGTGATAGAGCACTCTCATCCGATCTGAGACTCGCAAAGCGATTCCGTAAGATCGGGTATCGCATCAGGGCTGCTGATCTGGCCCGCGGCTCTCGCATGCCGGTGATTGCTGACCGTTGCCGGTTGCGCCGATTTGAACAGGGTTCATCGCGCTCCGATATGTGGAACTGAGGCCAACGTTCCAGACGCGCGGACGGCTGAGCCTCAAAAAGCCGTGCATCGGACAACTATTTTCTGAGATAACGGATGCACGAACCCGAGGCTCAAAGCCCCAGATGGAGTCTGCCATGTTCAAGAGCCTCATGGGCTCGCGCCGTTTCGCACCGATCTTCTGGTGCCAATTTCTTTCGGCGCTGAACGACAACTTCCTCAAGACCGCGCTTGTGATCCTGATCCTGTACCAAATCGGGCGGGACGAAGGGGCGACGCTGGTCGCGCTGGCGAGTGCGACGCTTGTTGCGCCGTTCTTCTTCCTGTCGGCGCTTGGCGGTGAACTATCGGACCGCTTCGACAAGGCGCACGTGGCGCGCTGGATCAAGATCGCGGAAGTCCCGCTGGCTGCGACGGCAGCCGCCGGCTTCATGTTGACGAGTATGCCGCTGCTCTTTGTGGCTTTGTTCGGCTTTGGCTGCATGGCCGCGCTGTTTGGACCCATCAAGTACGGCATCCTGCCGGATCACTTGGAAACGCGCGAACTGCCCGCGGCCAACGCGCTCGTTGAAGGCGCGACGTTTCTGGCCATCCTCGGCGGCACGATTGCCGGCGGGCTTGCGCTGTCGTCGGATGGGACCGGCGCTCCGCTGCTTCCGATCTGGCTGGTGAGCATTTTGATGATCGCGTTTGCAGCGCTCGGATACGGCTCTGCGACAATGATCCCGCGGACTGGCCAAGCGCAGCCCGATCTTGCGATTACAAAAAATCCGCTGGCATCGACGTTCCGGCTGTTGGCGGAGTTGCGCGAAGACCGTCGGCTCTGGATCGGCGGCCTCGTCACAAGCTGGTTCTGGATGGCGGGCATCGTCTCCTTGACGCTCTTGCCGATCGTTGTTCGCGAAAACATTGGCGGGGTGGAAACCGTCGCGACGCTTTGCCTGGCCATCTTTACCGTCGGCATTGCGTTCGGTTCCTGGCTTGCTGCGCGGGCGTCGCACCACAGGCCCAACCTGGGTTTGGTGCCGCTCGGTGCGCTGCTGATGGGCGGCTTTTCACTCTATGCCGCCTGGCTGATTTCGGGTCTTCCGCTGGTCACGGGCGAACCGACCCTGACGTGGCAAGGCTTCTTGCAAAGCCCGAACGGCTGGCAGTTGATCATTGCCCTGTTTGGTCTGTCAGCGGCGGGGGGCTTGTTCATCGTGCCGTCGTTTGCAGCCGTTCAAGCCTGGTCGCGGCCCGAACGCCGGGCCCGCACGATCGCCGCCGTCAACATTCTCAATGCCGCGTTCATGACGGTTGGAAGTCTCGCTCTGGCTCTGGGGCAAGGGCAGTACGGCGTGTCTTCGGCGGCCGTTTTTGCCGCGCTTGCTGCACTGAACGTGCTTGCGTTTTTTCTGATCCTGCGTGTTTGGGGCCGCGATGCCGTGCGCGATCTCAGCTATGCGATCTTCAAGGCGTTCTACGGCCTCAAGGTGAAGGGGCGTAAGAACCTGCCGCCTGAGGGCACACGCGCGATCATTGCGCCCAACCACGTCTCGTTCATGGACGGGCCGGTGTTGAATTCGGTTCTGCCGGGGCATGCCGCCTTCGCCATTGACACAACGATCGCCCAGGCTTGGTGGGTGCGGCCGTTCCTCGGGCTGATCAAATCCTATCTGCTGGACCCAACGCGACCGCTCGCAACGCGCCATCTCGTCAACGAGGTCAAGAACGGCGAAACGCTCGTTATCTTTCCAGAGGGGCGCCTCACCGTCACCGGCGGTCTCATGAAAGTCTATGACGGCGCCGCGATGATCGCCGATAAGGCCGATGCGGTTGTCGTACCGGTGCGGATTTCGGGGTTGGAGCGGTCGTCCTGGAGTTATCTGCGGCGCTCACAGACGCGGAAGCAATGGTTCCCGAAAGTGACGGTTGAAATCCTTCCGCCAAGGGAGTTACCGGTCGACAAGACACTGCGCGGCAAGGCCCGCCGGCAAGCCGCAAGCGCTGCCCTGCAGGACATCATGGTCGATGCGGCTGCGCAGACGGCAAACATCGACCGGACGCTGTTCCAGGCCCTGGCCGATGCCGCCAGTGAACGCGACACCAAAAAACCGATCATCGAGGACCCGCTCAACACCAAGCTCTCCTACGGGAGGTTGATCATCGGCGCGCAGGCGCTTGGCGCGGAAATCGCCAAAGTGACCGTGCCGGGGGAAGCGGTCGGGATGATGCTGCCGAACACGGCTGGCGCTGCGGTCACGTTCTTTGCCATGCATTGCGCCGGACGGGTCCCAGCGATGCTGAACTTCACGGCGGGGCCGGGCAATGTCGTGTCTGCTTGCGGGACGGCGCAGGTTAAAACGGTGCTGACGTCGCGTGCGTTTGTGGAACGCGCGCACCTTGAAAAACTGATCGAAGCCATCTCGGCGGTGGCCCGCGTGGTCTATCTGGAAGATGTGCGTGCGCGCATTGGACTGCGCCAGAAACTCACCGCCATGCGCCGCGGCACGAAACCGATCGTTGTGCGCAAACCCTCCGACCCAGCCGCGATCCTGTTTACCTCTGGGTCTGAAGGTGCGCCGAAAGCCGTTGTGCTGTCGCATCGCAACATTCTCAGCAACGCCTGCCAGGTGCTGACCGTGGTTGCGGCTGATGGCGAGGACAAGCTTTTTAACGTGCTGCCGGTCTTCCATGCCTTTGGTCTCACGGGCGGGCTCGTGATGCCGCTGGTCGCTGGGGTACCGGTGTATCTTTATCCCTCGCCGCTGCACTACCGGATCGTGCCTGAGCTTGTGTATCAAACGAATGCGACGATCGTCTTTGGCACGGACACGTTCCTGAACGGCTATGCGCGCACCGCACATCCTTATGATTTCCGCAATGTGCGCATGATCGTTGCCGGCGCGGAACC
This sequence comes from uncultured Hyphomicrobiaceae bacterium, assembly GCA_964579305.1. GTDB lineage: Bacteria > Pseudomonadota > Alphaproteobacteria > Rhizobiales > Hyphomicrobiaceae > JBCBWG01. The sequence goes on along the minus strand of CAZOGY010000158.1, from coordinate 867 downwards.
GGTGAAACCGAAGACGCGCGACATTTACATGGAGCGGTTCGGCACGGCGATCCTGGAAGGCTACGGCGTCACCGAAGCCGGCCCGGTGATTGCGGTCAACACACCGCTTGCCAATCGCACCGGCTCGGTCGGGCGCCTGTTGCCGATGGTCAAGGCGAAGCTTGAACCGGTGCCGGGCATTGAGGACGGGGGCCGGCTTTCGGTTTCGGGACCCAATGTGATGTTGGGGTATTATCGCGCCGACAGGCCGGGTGTTCTTGAGCCCCCGCCGGGCGGCTGGCACGATACGGGCGATATCGTGGCTTTCGACGAACGCGGCTTCATCGCGATCAAGGGACGCGCAAAGCGGTTCGCAAAGATCGGCGGCGAAATGGTCTCGCTTGCGGCGGTTGAAACCATGGCCGCCGAGCTCTGGCCCGGTGTGCTCAGTGTCGTGGTCGCCGTGCCGGACCCGCGCAAAGGCGAGCGGCTGATCATGGTCACGGAGAAAGCTGGCGCCAACAGGTCAGACTTTCTGGCGTTTGCGCGCCAGCAAGGTGCCACTGAGCTGATGGTGCCGGCCGAGGTGCGTGTTGTGGACCGCGTGCCCGTCCTTGGTTCTGGCAAACCGGACTTCGTCAAGGTTGCGAAACTTGTGGCCGACCCCGCGGCTGCGCAATTGGCGGCGGCCGAATAATAAGGCTTTGTACGGCCGGTTCTGCCGCGGTTCGGTTCGGGCCGTTGGCCCTCCGCGGGGGCGGGCCGTTTTCGTGTCGATGTTTCGAACACGAACATCGACGGCCCGGGCCGCTTTGCGGCCTTTGGGCGTGGATCTGACTGGACGCGACATGCATTAAGCCGACGCGTGACTTGTCTCTTCGCGCAGCA
>CAZOGY010000157.1:0-7111 GCA_964579305.1 uncultured Hyphomicrobiaceae bacterium | reverse complement strand
GCGCGCCGCAACCGGGAGGCAAACGCCAATGGCGCACAACAGGTCTGACGTTGTTTTATCGCCGCAACGGCCGTCCGGCAAAAGCGGCGATCCAACGGGCAATGGTTTTGCCGCGCAAAACGCGCGCGGCGTGGTTGCAGTCGGGCAGGATTTCCAAATGTGCGTGAGGCAGGCTGCGGGCCAATTCGCGCGACTGGTCCGGCGGGACGATCGTATCGTCGTCGCATGTGATCACGAGAGCGGGTTTTGCGATCCCACGAACGGCGCGGCGGAACCGCGTGCTGTCGGTTGCGATCATAGATTTGATCGTGGCGATCACCGCTTCCTTGCCGCCCGGCGATCCTAACGCGGCTGCCTGGCCGGAGATCTCGAATGCGGGCGGGCGGGCGCCCTGTGGAAAGGCTGCGCCATTTCCGATGCTGACCAGGATGGGGGCTGGCACGGTCCGCTCGAACGCTTGGGCGAGATCCGGGACGGCAGCGGCGAATTTAATGGCGGGCAATTCCTCGACCGCGATTGGGGTGGCGATCAGGACGAGGCGGTCGACCAGGCCGGGATCGAGGCGGGCAAGGTGCAGTGCAACCGTGCCGCCGATTGAATTGCCGACAAGCGTAGCGCGGCGGATGCCGGCGCGGCGCATGTATGCGCGAATGCGGCGCGCTTGCGCAGGTAAGCCGTAGTCCGCGCCGAGCGGTTTGTCGGAGCGGCCAAAGCCGAGCATGTCGGGCATATGGACCCGAAACCGTGCGGCCAGCCGCGGCGCGATCGCGTGCCAGCCTTGGCTTGTGCCGCCGAGGCCATGGAGCATGATTATTGCCGGGCCGCTGCGCCCTGCGCGGTCAACGTGTAAGCGTGTGGGTTTGCCATGGTCGGCGATGGTGACTGGGGCGGCATGGAACCCCAAATCGGGCGCGGGCACCATCGCGCAGCCAGCAACCAAGCCCGTGAGGCCGAGCGTTGACAGAGCTACGACCACGCCGCGGCTCATAGGATCTGCTTGTGACCGGTGTCCAGGCATGAGCCATCCATGGCGTTCAGCGACGCGGCTTTGATGGCCTTGCTGTTATCAGAAATTGCGTAATCCGCGCGTTGCCGCGCAGTGCTCATCACACAAAATCAGCGCGCTGATGCGCTTCGGCCCCAGAGCGCGCGGGCCGTTAGGTGTCGAGCCAGCCTTCGCGGATGAGTTTTGCGCGCAAGCCGGCTTCGGCCTCGTTGAGGCGGGCTTCGTCGAGCGAGCGCAGGACCAGTTGGACTTGCGGACGGTTGTCGCGGAACGTGGGGTAGCTGCCCATCGACACGTCAGGAAAGTCGGCCTGATGGGCGCCCAGAACGTGGGCAACCGTGCCTTCGGGGACGCCAAGGTCGATGGCGCGGGCGTGCATCTTGCGCCCCGTTTTCAGCCGCGGCGTCACCGCATCGAGCATAACCTGCATGATCTTTGGCACGCCGGCCATGGTGATGACGTTGCCAAGCATAAATCCCGGCGCGATCGACACGGAGTTTTCGATCAGGTCCGCGCCGTCGGGAATGCGGGCCATTCGCAAACGCGCGTCGGTGATCTCAACGCCGCGCTTTTCGAAATATGGCACGATCAAATCGAGCGCGCGCTGATCGTGGTCGATACCGACGCCGAAGGCCTTGGCGACGCTGTCTGCGGTGATGTCATCGTGCGTGGGACCGATGCCGCCGGTCGTGAACACGTAGGTGAAACGGGCGCGCAATGCATTCAGAGCGGCGACGATCTCGGCCTCATCGTCGGGCACGACGCGGACCTCCCGGACCTGGATGCCGATTTGCGTACAGTGTTCGGCGATGTAGCCGATGTTCTGGTCCTTGGTGCGGCCTGAAAGGATCTCATCGCCGATGACCAGGATCGCGGCCGTTACGATCCCGGCGGCTTCGTCCAGTGTTGTTGCGCCATCAGACATGTCGATCCTCCATTGCCCCCTTCGTCAGTACGGCAAGTGGGGATCGTTGGCCCGCGCGCGGTCGGCCGCAACCATCATTTCCACCAGGCCCTGGAACGTCACACTGTGTGCCCAGCCAAGCTCGGTCTTGGCCTTGGTCGCATCGCCGATCAGAAGGTCGACTTCGGCGGGGCGATAGAATTTCGGGTCGACACGGACAAGCTGCCGGCCGGACTTGCGGTCGATCCCGACCTCGTCGACACCCTCACCCTGCCAGACGACTTCCCAGTCGAAACACTTTGCAGCGACTTCAACGAGGGTGCGGATCGAATTGGTCTCGCCGGTCGCCAACACATAGTCGTCGGGTTTGTCGGCCTGGAGCATGCGCCACATGCCGTCCACGTAATCGCCGGCAAAGCCCCAGTCGCGCTTGGCGTCGAGGTTGCCAAGCGAAAGGACGTCAAGATCACCGTTGGCAATTCGCGTCAGGCTCAGCGTCACTTTGCGGGTAACGAACTCCGAACCACGCAAGGGGCTTTCGTGGTTGAACAGAATGCCGGAACAGGCGTGCATGTCGAAGCTTTCGCGGTAGTTCATGGTCGCGAAGTGGGCGCAGGTCTTGGCGACGCCATAGGGGCTGCGCGGATGGAACGGCGTTGTCTCGCGCTGCGGCGTCTCGTGGACCTTGCCAAACATCTCCGACGTCGAGGCCTGATAGAAGCGGGCTTTTGGCGCGATCATGCGGAGCGCTTCGAGTACACGCAGCGGACCCAACGCATCGACATCGGCGGTATAAACGGGCTGTTCGAACGACACCCCAACGAAGCTCTGGGCCGCGAGATTGTAGACCTCGTCCGGCTGCACCGCGTCGAGTTTGCGCATGATGTTGGTCAACTCAAGCAGGTCGAAATCATGCAGCGTCACATCATCCAGCACGCCGAGTTCGCTGAGCCGGCCCGTGCCGATGACGCCGATGCGGCGGACGCCGCCATGGACCTGGTAGCCCTTTTCCAGAAGCAGTTTTGAAAGATAGGCACCGTCCTGGCCGGTGATCCCGGTGATGAATGCGGTTTTGGCCATGTCGCGAGATCACTCTTTTTTGGGGGCATCAGCCGCAGGGGCGCGCGGTGGGCGTTCGTCTCACAAGCCTGGGGAGAAAAGCAACTTCGCCAACAGCGGCAGCACGGCGCAGGGGGACGCGCGCCCATTCACAGCCCGAGGGCGGCCGCGTAGGCGTCAATGCGCTGCGGCCACAGAAATGACTGCCGGACCCTTGCCTTCGCGGCCTGGCCCATGCGGGCGCGCTCATCCTGATCGTTGAGCAGGCGCGCCAATGCGGCAGTGACGGCGGCCTGATCGGTGCCATCGACCACCAGGCCGGTTTCGCCGTCGACAACGGCATCACGCGCGCCACCGTCGGCGCCAGCGATGGATGGGGTGCCGTACCAGGCGGCTTCGAGGAAGACGAGGCCATAGCCTTCGACACTGGCCCCCTCGCGCCGCACCGGCATGGCAAACACGTCGGCTGCGGCCATCAAAGCGGCCTTCGCAGCCTCGTCGATGCGGCCAAGTAAGTGCACCTTGTCAGCCACGCCCGCGTTGCGGGCACACGCCTCCAAACGATCGCGATCGGCACCGCCGCCGGCAATCGCCAACACCGCGCCTGGAAAGCGATCTGCCAACGCAGGCATGGCGGCAATCACGCGATCAAATCCTTTGCGGGGCTCCAGGCGGGCCATCCCTGCGATCAAGTGCGTGTGGGTGCCAAGGCCAGACCGGAGCGCGGCGACCTGGTCAAGATCTTCGCCCGGCTGCGGCAGGATCGGCGGGTTGATGACCTCAAGCCGCGCTGAGCGGCCCAGATAGGGCGCGACCTGCTCGGCAGCGTAGGCGGAAATGGCAACAACCGTGTCGGCCTTTGCGAACGCGGATCGCATGCGATGCTGCTTCCAGGCCGTTGGCGCCGGCGGGATCTCCATGCCGTAAACCTGGACCGCCACCGGGCATCCGACAGGGTGAAGCAACTCCAAGCTTTTCCAGCTATCGCAAAACAGGCCGCCATACTTTGTGGTCGCAAGGTGGCGACTGACGCCCAGCGCTTTGAGGCGGCGGCGCAGAAGTTTTGGCCCACCGTAACGGTGGACCGTCAATGTTGCCCGCTGCGCGTCGGCGTCCGCCTGAGTTTTACCGCCTGTCCGCAGCGCCGCGTGCGTGTCATGGCGGGGGGCGAGGTTCTTGGTCGCGTCTGCCAGTGCGACGACGGTATGGCCGCGGGCAACGAAGGCGTCGGCCAATTGGCCCATAAGCGTTTCAATTCCCCCCACGTCCGGTGGAAAACACTGGGTGGCAATCAGAATTGGGGGCTGCACGCTGTCTCACCCTTGCGGTGGCTGGTAGGGGTCTGGGGGCGTGAGCCCGGCTACCGATCGTGGGAAGCGGCCCTGCCGGAGGGGAGGTTTGCCACCGCCCGGACGGGATGCAAAGCCCTTTGGCGCCCACCTGAAACGAGTGGAGGCACAAGACATGGATTTCGACCCGCCGTTGATGTCAGGCACGCTTGTGAAGCGCTACAAACGGTTCCTGGCGGATATCACGCTTGAGAACGGCGAGACGATCACGGCCTCGTGCCCGAACACGGGTTCGATGATGGGGCTGACCACGCCGGGCGCGCGGGTGTGGGTGTCGCAAAATGACAGCCCGACGCGCAAATACCGCCACTGCCTTGAAGTCGTGGAAGCCGACATCGGCGACGGTCCTGCGCTGGTGGGGATCAATACCGGCCACCCCAACAAAATCGTGTTCGAAGCGGTAGAAGCGGGCCGCATTGCGCCGCTCAAAGGCTATGCGTCAGCGCGGCGCGAAGTGAAATACGGCAAGAACAGCAGGATCGACATTCTGCTGGAGGATGAGCGCAAAGGCCGTTGCTATGTGGAGATCAAGAACACGCACCTGCTGAGGGCGCGCGGGCTTGTGGAATTTCCAGACTCAGTGACGGCGCGCGGGGCCAAACACCTGGATGAGTTGGCTGACATGGTCCGTGACGGCCACCGCGCCGTCATGATGTTCCTTGTCCAGCGCGATGACGCCAAGCGCTGCGCCATCGCAAGCGATATCGATCCCAACTACGCCGAAGCATTCCGCCGGGCCTGCGCGGCCGGTGTGGAGCCCTTGGCCTATCGCTGCGTTGTGCGGCCCGAGGCGATCGTGATCGACCGCAAGATCCCCGTCGTGCAGCCATGATCACGGCATTATGGCTGCGCGCGCGATGGTCGGCGGGCAGATTGCTGCGGCACGCGATCTCACTTGGCCGTGAAGACGTTTGAAATCGGATTCGTGTCAGGACGCCTATATGTCGATGTGAGCAACCACGCAGGAGTGAATATGTTGACCCGCCGCACGTTCGCAGGGCTTGGCATCGGCGCTTTGACCGCATCGCTGAGTGGCAAGGCCACCGCCGCCGACAAAGGCCCGTTCGAAGTGACGTTGACTGAAGAAGAATGGCGCAAGCGCCTGACGCCAGAGCAGTTCTATGTTCTGCGCGAAGAGGGCACCGAACGCGCGTTCACAAGCCCGCTCGACAAAAACTACGCGGCTGGCACGTACCATTGCGCCGGCTGCGATCTGCCGCTGTTCTCGTCCGAAACGAAGTATGACAGCCGAACTGGCTGGCCCAGCTTTTACGCGCCGCTTGAAAATGCGGTCGGCACGTCGACCGACTACAAGTTGTTTTATCCGCGCACCGAAGTTCACTGTCGACGCTGCGGCGGTCACCTTGGCCACGTGTTCGATGACGGACCGGCGCCGACTGGCAAGCGCTATTGCATGAACGGCGTGGCGATGACGTTCAAACCAAAAGACGCCACGCAAAGCTAGGCGGCTTGAACAACTGACGGTGGGGCCGGGCCAAACAGGTCCGGCTTTGTCGTGGACTGAGGAACGACCAGGGTCGCCAGCGGGTTGGTCGCGCGAACGGGCGGATAAATGCAATTGGAGCTTGGGTGATATGCTTAATCGACGCACGGCGCTCGGTCTGATGGGCTTGGCTGGCCTGGCAGCTGCCATGACGTTTGGCTTGCCACACTTTTTGGGGCCAAGCATCGCCGCCGATGGAAAGAACGCGACAACGCTGATCTCTGATGAGGCGAAGCTGCCAGCGGGCACGAAAGTCGCAACGTTCGCGTCGGGCTGTTTTTGGTGCACGGAAGCGGATTTCGACAAAGTCGAAGGCGTTGTGCGCACCATCTCGGGTTATATCGGCGGCCACACGAAGAACCCGACGTACCGCCAAGTCACGTCAGGCGGGACCGGGCATCTGGAAGCGGTCGCGATCTACTACAATCCGCAGATCGTGACCTACGAGAAGCTGCTTGACCGGTATTGGCGCACCGTCGATTTCACCGACGGGGGCGGGCAATTCTGTGATCGCGGAAGCTCCTATGCCCCGGCGATCTTCGTGCATTCGCAAGATCAGCGTAAAGCCGCGGCGGCAAGCAAGAAGGCAATCGAGGCGGCATTCTCCCAAGATGTCGTCGTGCCAATCCGTCAAGCGACGGAATTCACGCCGGCGGAAGACTACCACCAGAATTTCTACAGAACCAATCCGCTGCGCTACTACAGCTACCGCACAGGCTGTGGGCGCGATGCCCGGCTGAAATCGCTGTGGGCGACGCGCAAATCGCAATCGTAGGGCGCGCGTGACCAGGTCTCTGGCCGACATCAGACAGCACACGCCTCGGCGGCGAAAGGGCAGCCGGGGCGTTTGCGTCACAAATGGGCTTATGCGAAGGCGCCACGTGGACCCGCGCGATTTGGTTCGCGAATAATTGACAATAACGCACTGCAACAGCGCATTTGCAGCATATTTTGCGCGCATTTGAACGGTGTTTACGCTTGACCTGATACTTAATCGCTCCAATCTTTTCGCAAGACAGCGATCGCACGGCGATTGCACGAATTCGAGGTGGCGTCATGGGTATGGAACGCTTGAAAGCGGCTGCAAAGGCCGCTGGCTTCGCGATGGTTGGAACGGACGAAGGTCTGGACCGCGTGCGGCGTACACCGGTCGTCTCGATTGGCGTGCCAACGCCAGAGCAGGCACAGGCCTCCTCTCAAACGGCAAGGGATGCCCGGGCACCGGCAAAGATGCTGGCGCTGCCCGCGCCACCGGCGGCACGCATGGATTACGTCAATTGGCTGGGTGG
>CAZOGY010000156.1:0-7190 GCA_964579305.1 uncultured Hyphomicrobiaceae bacterium | reverse complement strand
CGCGGGATTTGACAACTTTTCCGCCCGCGCTGGCAAAAGCCTTCCGGGCCACCGTTCGGAACAAAAATATAAAAAGATAAGCGATTAATGAATGTCGCATCCAACCGGATGCACGCCCCAAAGCCACAAAGCGGCCCGGGCCGTCGATGTTCGTGTGCGAAACATCGACACGAAAACGGCCCGACCCCGCGGAGGGTCAACGGCCCGTGAGCGCAACACAGCTCAAGCGAGGCGCATTTCGTGCGACACGCTTTAGGTATCCCGATCGCTATCGCGCTGAAGCCAGCCCGCGACGCCGCCGCCAACCGTCAAGCCCAACATCGCGGCGAATGCGTTTTGCAAATCATAGCCCGCCACCATCGCGACGAAGAACCAGACAAAACCGGCGGCAAAACCAATGATCGCATACCGCACCGGCATCGAATACTGTTTTAGAAATTCAATCATCGCATGGCTCTCGCTTTGAACCCTCAGACCGCCCCTGGGCTTGCCTGTTCCCCCGGCTCCAATCCACGTTTGCCGGCAAACGAACGGATAGCGAGATACAGCACAAATCCCGCCGGCCCGGCGATAAACGCAAGCGGCAAAACCAAAAGCACCCACCAGAATGACACACCGGTCTCGCGGGCATTCCGCACAATCCAGGCCCCAACGAATAAGTCGAACGCCATGACATGCAGCCAGCCGGCAAGCACCACTTCGCGTACCGAAAACAAAGCCATTACGTCATCGAGCGTGAGATAACCGCCTTGCAAACCACCGCTGACAACCACGTAGCCCAGGATGAACACATAGCTGATGCAGAGCAGAACGGGGATCACGAACGCGGCGATCCGGTGTGACCACTTCGGGATCAGCGGCGACAGAAGCAGCGCAATCCAACCCCAAATCCCAACGGCATTGGCAATCAAGAAAGCAGCATCAGCATTCATGGCAAACCGCCTCGTTATAAAATGTCCACTCAGATACCGGCGGCCAAAAGCGGCCACCGGCTGCGATTGATTTCATACCTTACGGCGATGATCAGCCAAGGTTCTCTTTCAGGAAGTCGCTGAAAGCATCCCACGACTGCTTGTCGGCCCGCTCGCGGTAGCGGTTCGAACCAAACACCGTGAACGCATGCGGCGCACCCGAATAAACCTGGATTTCATAGGTGACACCGGCCGCTTCCAATTCCTTGGAAAGCTGAGCAACGTCCTCCATTGGGATATGGTCCGCGCCGCCGTGCGCCACCAAGATCGGGCCACTGTTTTTCGAATAGGACTGGCCCTCTGGCGTTTTCAGCCCGCCGTGGAAGGTCGCATAGCCTTTCACATTTTCCGCCTGGCCCGACCGCGCCAGCTCAAGCGTGGCCGCGCCACCAAAGCAGTAGCCCATGACGACGGCTGGCATGTCTGAACGCGTCCGTGCCTCCGCAAGGCCAGCGAGGATCAAAGACCGCATTTTTTCACGGTCGTTATACAGCTTGCCGGTCTCAGCTTTTTTGGCACCGGTCTCAACGGGGCGGTTGCCCTTGCCGTAGAGATCGACCGCGAACGCGTCGTAACCCATCTCTGCGAGCATGTCGGCGCGCTTGACCTCATAATCGGTCAAACCGTCCCAGTCATGAATGACGATCACCAAGCCTTTCGATGTCCCGTCGGCCTTCGCAAAATATCCTTCATATTGCGAGCCGCCGGCCTCGTACGTCACAGCTTCACCAGCCACCGACGATCCGGCAGTGCCAATGAAGGCCGCCGCAAGCAGGGCAAGTGAGAGAAAAAGTGCGTGCATGTGAAGATCCTCCGAGATGTATCTGAGCGCGAATTACGCTCCCATAACGCGCGAACCCACGGTTTCGATCGACGCCGTACACCCGCGTGTCACGCATCGAACGCGTCATGCCCCCTCCAAACGAACGCCACAACCAGGCGTCAGATGCCAAAAACCAACACGTGCATCTCTGCGCGTAGCTCACCCCGAAGCTTCGCAGCGTTGGACAACGCAGCCAAGCACACGGCTGCGCAGATGGAAGCCAAGTATGTGAACCGGACGACCAGGGGGACCTATAGCGCCGCCTTGCCACGTCCGATCGCTGCGATGCCCGTCCGCGAGACGTCCACCATCCCCAGATCGCGCATGATCCCGATGAATTGTTCGATCTTGGAGATGCGTCCGGTGATCTCGAACACAAAATGCTCTGTCGAAGCGTCGATGACTTGCGCTCTGAAAATCTCAGCCAGTCGCAACGCTTCGATGCGCTTCTCACCGGTGCCAACGACCTTGATCAGCGCCAGTTCGCGTTCAAGCGATATGCCGTCAAGTGTGAGGTCCGTCACGCGGTGGACCGGCACAAGCCGTTCCAACTGATGCTTGATTTGCTCAATGATGCCTGGCGTGCCGCGCGTTGCGATGGTGATGCGCGATAAATGCTTTTCGTGCTCGGTTTCCGTTACGGTCAGTGAGTCGATATTGTAACCGCGCCCGGAAAACAGACCGATCACCCGCGCAAGAACGCCCGGTTCGTTGTCCACCAGCACCGACAACGTTCGACTGACCGTATCCTCATCGTACTGGGGTGCTGGGTAGTGCGATTGACGGGCATCGGTCTCGGCCATGTCGTTTTCTTTCCGTTACTTCAATGCTGTCGCTTGCGGTGGCGTGTGGGGCGGCGCGACCTGGCGCAGTCTGCCGTTGCGCAAATCAAGTCGCGTGTTGGCTCAGACAGAACGCAAGGTCTCAATCGCCGGCTCGTCCACTTCGTCAGCCGCGACGATCCAGGGTTCTAGCAGGGCATCGGCTTTCCACGCTACGAAAGCGGGATGGTTGAGAACGGCATCCATGTAGGCGCGCGTGTCGTCCGCCACATCCATGTTGTACGTGTCAAACCGCGTCACCACCGGCGCATACATCGCATCGGCCGCCGAAAACTCACCATAGAGAAACGGCGCACCGGTCGCCTTGCCGAATTGCCCGCGCGCCTCCCGCCAGAGCGTTTCGATCCGCGCAACATCGCGGGCAACATCCGCACCGCGATCCCGCGCGGCATAGCGCTTGCCCAGGTTCATCGGACATGCCGCCCGCAACGCACGAAAACCCGCATGCATTTCCGCAGACACGCAGCGCGCATGTGCGCGCGCTCCAACATCCCCAGGCCAGATGCCAGCATCGGGAAACTTGTCGGCGAGGTAAGCGCAGATCGCAAGGCTGTCCCAGACGACCAGCCCGTCATCTTGGAGGATCGGGACTTGCCCCGCGCCGGAAATTGCGTCGACGTGCGCGCGGAACTCCGGCGTATCAAGCGGGACAACGCTTTCGGTGAATGACAGATCGAGGGCCTTCATCAAGATCCACGGCCGCAGCGACCACGATGAATAGCACTTGTTGCCGATCGTCAGGTGCATGGCGCCCGTCCGTAACTGGTGACTGAAAGCCCGCGTTTTGCCGGCAAGTGCGACAGCCTACCCAAGTGGCAGACCTCCGCAATCCAAATCCGACGCCCCGTGGGCACCCCGCGCGCCCTCAAGCTTGCGTCTTCTCCTTGAACGCACACAGATCACGGATTGCGCAATTGGGACAGTCGGGTTTCCGGGCCTTGCAAACGTAACGCCCATGCAGGATCAGCCAATGGTGCGCATTGAGCGCGTAGGCTTCCGGGATGATCCGCAACAATCCGTCTTCCACGTCCAGCGGTGTCTTGCCCGGCGCAAGCCCAGTGCGGTTCGCCACACGGAACACATGGGTGTCGACCGCCATGGTGGGATGTTGAAACGCCACGTTCATAACGACGTTCGCGGTTTTGCGGCCAACCCCGGGCAATGCCTCGAGCGCGTCGCGATCTTCCGGCACCTCGCCGTCGTGCTGGTCAATCAAAGCGCGACACAGCGCAATGACGTTCTTGGCCTTGTTCCGGTACAGACCGATGGTCTTGATCGCTTCGCGCACATCGTCCTCGCCCAATGCCAACATCGATTGCGGTGTCGATGCGCGTTGGAACAAGGGTCGCGTTGCCTTGTTAACCCCGGCATCTGTAGCTTGCGCCGAGAGCACAACCGCAACAAGCAACGTGAATGGGTTCACATATTCCAATTCGCTTTGCGGCTCTGGGTCGGCCTGCGACAGGCGCCGAAAGATCTCCGCGGCGGCCTCCCGCGTAACCTTTGCGCGAGGCCGGCGTTTACGACCCGTTTTAGACGTCGCCGACCGGGCCTTGTTTGACGCGGCTCGGGTAGGTTTCGTCGTAACCTGGGACGCAGCATCCGGGGCTGACGGCGCAATTGGGTCTACACGCTTTGTCCTGCGCTTTGCGCTGGACGCCACCGCCGCCGCATCGTCGCCACTCATGCTTCCGTCCCTTCAAATTCCGATCTATCGTGTCAGAATGCCAGACAGCCGCGCTCACATACCACCCGAAAACAGGCCGTCATCACCAATGTTCTCCGCGACCTTGACGCCGCATCGCTCGCTGTCGCCAGGCGGGTTTGCCGTGCTGATGCTGGCGATTGGCGGCGTCAGCTTCCTATGCGGGATGGCATTTCTGATCATGGGCGCTTGGCCCATCACCTTCTTCTTCGGCCTGGACGCCTTTCTGATTTACGTCGCCTTCCGCCTGAATTACCGCTCCGGCCGGCTTTATGAGACGGTGGACGTGACGCGCGACAACCTTTGTCTGCAGCGGTTTCACCCGTCCGGCCGCAGCGAGACATTCGAATTCAACCCGGCATGGGTGCGCGTGTTGTTGACGGAAACGGGAGATGGGCGCACCAACCTCGCCCTGACGTCACATGGCCGGGCGGTTCCGTTCGGCATCTTTTTGACCGATGACGAGCGCCGCGACTTCGCAACCGCCCTGAAGGAAGCCCTGGTCGCCGCACGCGGGGGACCGCGCATCTGAACAGGGCGCCGCGAGCGCATCCAGCAATACAGGCGAAAACAGTCTCTCGAGAAGCTCAGCCCGAAAATTCAACGCGTCGATTGCGTTCCACAGCCAAGGATGCCGACCTAAAGCGTGTCGCATCAAATGCGCCTCGCTTCAGCTCTGTTGCGCTCACGTCGCTATTCCTCCCTGCGGTCGGGCGCCTCCGCGGGGGCGGGCCGTTTTCGTGTCGATGTTTCGAACACGAACATCGATGGCCCGAACCGCTTTGCGGCCTTGGGGCGTGAACCCGATTGGACGCGACATGCATTAATTCCGGTCCTCAGGCAGTGTGGGCAGAGCAAAAAACCCGACACCTTCGTCCGCAAGGGCCTCAGCCTCCTCGGGACTTGCCTGACCATAGATCGCGCGCGGCTCGACTTCTTCGTAATGGATCTTTCGCGCTTCCTCGGCGAACCGATGACCCACATTATCGGCCTGGGCAACAAACGTCCGCCGGATCTCGCGTACCGCTTCCACCAACTGCGCCAATTCGCGTTGCGCTGCCTCCGGCAAGCCAGCCGGCGCAGAACCAACGTCGACCGCCGCGTCGGCGGTATCTGGAACCGGCGCTGCCGCTGTCCCGTGAGTTGCGGTGCGGCCCGTGAGCGCTGGACGATCGCTTTTCCGACGGGTCGCGGGCGACACGTTTGGTGCCATGATGGCTTTGCGCACCTCAGTTGACCCGCACGTCGGGCAAGCCACCTCGCCGATCTCTTGAAGCTTTTCAAACGCTGCGCTGTTGGAAAACCACGACTCGAATGTGTGCTTTTCAGCGCAGAGAAGTTGGTACTTGATCATTTGGCAGCGGCCGACCGAGCGGCTCCTCCGTGGACGTCAAAAGCCGATTGCGGCTCATCTCCATGCGACGCCGAACTGATTAAGGTGACGTCAAACGCGCGGCGGTGCGTCAGAGCCGGCACCCGTTCGCGCGCCTGCGACAGCATGGCTGGATCGATGTCGGCGAAAATGACCTCCGGCGCGTCAACGCCGCCTTCGGCAAGAACCTCGCCCCAAGGCGACACCGCCAGACTGTGCCCAAAGGTTTTGCGCCCGCAAGCATGCGCGCCGGACTGCGCGGCGGCCAAGACAAATGCCTGCGTCTCAATGGCTCTGGCGCGCAACAAAGTGTGCCAGTGCGCGCGCCCCGTCGGCACCGTAAACGCCGACGGCACCGTTATAACATCGCAGCCAAGTTGCGAGAGCGATTCGTAAAAACTGGGAAAGCGCAGATCATAACAGATCGTGATGCCGATGCGCGCGAACGGTAAATCAACGACGACTGCGCGCGTACCCGGCGTGTAATTCTTGCTCTCGCGATATTGTTCGCCGCCTGGCAAAACAACATCGAACATGTGCACCTTATCATACGTCGCGATGCGCGCGCCCGACGGACCAAAAAGAAAGGCCCGGTTTGCGATTTTGTCATCGCCAACGCGCACGCCCATCGAACCGATATGAAGATAAATGCCCAATTCCGCCGCGAGCGCCGCGAAAGCCGCCTCGGCAACGTTATCGTGTTCGTGCGGTGTGTGAGCAAACAACGCCGACCGCTCGGTTTCCATCAAGGCGGTAACCTCGGGCGTTTGCACGTAAACCGCTCCACCCGCCGCCGCCGCGCGCACCTGTTCGCTGACAATCGCGATGTTCTCAGCCAGATCGCGCCCGGTGCACAGTTGCACGAGGGCGGCGCGAAATGGCTTTGGCGATGCCGTTGGCTTGTCGCTCACCGCCCGCGAAGCATGCGCGTTTTCATTCATTCCAATCTCACTGATCAAACGACCGTGCGGCTTGAGGCTGTCAGGACGCTGGTCCGCCCATGCGCGCGGGAAACACGCTTGCCGATCAATCCTGCCAACGGCAACCGGCCAGGCGTTCCGCGAAAGATCAACGTCACTTCAACGCGCCGGTTTCCAACAGCGCATCGAGCCGGCCGGCGCGTTCAAGCGCGTGAAGCTCGTCACAGCCGCCCACGTGATGCTCGCCGATAAAAATCTGCGGCACGGTATGGCGACCACCAGCCCGTTCCGTCATCTTATCGCGGTCCGCGCTCTTGCTCACATTGATCTCGTTGTACGCGACGCCTTTTTGCTTCAAAAGCCGCTTTGCCATGTGGCAATACGGGCAAAGCATGGTCGTGTAGATCGTGACTGGCTGCATTTTCAATCCGGTCAGGTTGGAGCGCCCGGTTCAACTGCCAAAGCTCAAACAGCGCAAATCGCGCGCCGTCCAATCTTTAGCAGTGTTCTGTTTCGAGTGCTAAGATAGTGCGGATCGCGCATTGGGCCAAGTGCAC
>CAZOGY010000155.1:0-7276 GCA_964579305.1 uncultured Hyphomicrobiaceae bacterium | reverse complement strand
CGAGCGTAGCGAGGGAACAGCCGTGAGCCACATAAACCTAAAGCGAGGCGCATTTGTTGCGACACGCTTTAGCGCATCTGGCATAGCGAGACCTCGCCCGGCCGGAGATCGGATCAGGCAACAGCCACATCGATCCCCAAGTAGGCGTCAAAAGCCGCCCAGAAGCGCGTTCTGATCGGATCTGCTTCCTGCAGCACCTCATGGCGCGCAAGCGGCAACGACACCAGTCCGCACGACTTGACCCGCTCAGCAAACATTTCCTCTGCGACAGGGTCGACCACCCGGTCCTGCCCCGCCACAACAACGAGGATCGGGACTTTGATGCGCGCGGCAAATGCCGGCCGCGTGACCTGTCGCATGGATCGCAGCGCGGCCGCCAACCACGCGACGGTCGGCCCGCCGATCATTAATTCCGGCGCGACCTCCGCGATCAACTGATTGCGGGCAAAGCGCTCAGCATCACTGGTCAGTGGATTGTCTTCAAAATCCCTGAACCGCCCCGTGTCATCGTTATGACCGGCCGCATAGTTTTCGCCGAACCCAAGCTGAACCGCAGCTTCGGCATACGACGCAACCAGCGTTGGGGAATAGCCCAGCACATCGGGATGCAACGCAAGCATGGGCGCGGTCACGATGATCGATCGAAACACCGGGCGCTCAGCGGTCGCGTTCCGGATCGCAATGTGCCCGCCCATCGAATGGGCAAGGACGTGGTAAGGCGGCGGGCAGTTCGGCAGAACGACCTGGTCTACGAAGGCATTCAGATCGCTGTCGTATTGTGCAAAATCCTCAACGTGGCCTTTCCACGGATTGGCAATAGCCCTTTGCGAGCCGCCCTGACCGCGCCAGTCAAGCACTGCCACGGCAAATCCTCGCCTGCGCACGTCGGCGACGGTCTCGAAGTATTTTTCGATGGGCTCATTGCGGCCGGGAAGCAAGCACACCGTCCCCCGCAGCGGATCACGCGTCGGTCCCCAAAACGCTGCCCGCAGCTCAGTGCCGTCGTCAGCCGCGATTTTGCCGACCGTTACCCCCGATGGCACCGGATTGCGCCCAATCGCAATCAGGTTCTGGACATCCGCCAAAGCCCTCTCCCCCCGTCTCACGTCACACATACGGGCCAGCGGCGACCGCGGCGCGGATCTGCGCCGAAAGCCGATCACTCACAGGACCCGACAGGGAGATGTTGTGCGCATCGCCGCCCATCGGCGCAACCAGGACAGACAGTGCGGCTGATCAATTCAGCCGCACGCCCCCTCCCCTCCACCATCATGTGATGAGGCGAGAGGTGTCGCGACCACACTCGGCCACTGGGCGCGGCCCGGGGCCTAATAGCGGTGATCGAAATAGCGCCCACGCCGTCCATAGGCATACCGACTGCGATCGACGTCGCGCGTGTCGATGGCAACCTTGTCCATGACACGGCCGCTGCAGCGATCAAGGTAGACGAGATGGCGGATGCCGTCGCGATCGGTCGCATGGAAGCGAACGAGTTCGCCTTTGAAAACAACGCGATTGAAGGCGTGCCAGCCAGCGCCAAGCAGGCGTCTGCGGATCACGCGCCGCGGCACGCATCCCGCGCGACGATACCGGTCCGGGTCGGCGCCTTCATAGCGCCGGTCACGTCGGTCATAGGCCCATGCGCCGTCGTCGGGATCTTTGTAAGCGCCCTTGCCACGACGCTTTTCAAATTCGCGCTCCCCGTAGTGATCCGGCACACCGCGGATCCGCTTATGTGGTGCGCGATAGCCATCATGCCGGTCATCGTCGTAGCCATAGATGCCTGCATAGCGGGGGTCATCGTACGGCGATCCGGCGCTTCGACGGTCTTCGCCGTAGAGATCGGCAGCGGCCACGGGCGCAATGTTAGCAATGGCAAGTGCCGCCACGGCAATGCTGGCACACCCAACGCAAACCGAGCGCAGGCTGGACCATGTGGCAAACACGCGGGCCTGCCTTGGGAATGAGGGATGGCTCGGCATGATCGGTGTCCTTGCAGCTATTCCTGACATGCGTCAGCTTTCTGGCGTCCGCCTGAACCGACGATGAACACACCTGAAATACTCATCCAATTCAGATTGTTAGGGCGCCGCACCCCGATCCGCGCCCGCCAGGAATTGGCCGAAATGCCTGGTCCCTTGACACGCGAGTAACAGCGCCCATCTCAGGAGCGTCGCGCCACAGGAGTGGGCGGCAGCTTACGCGGCCAGGCCTTTACCGGCTGGCCACACACATGTTGCTTCATCAGGAGAACGTGCATGCGAAATGCAAATCTTTCGCCGCTTTACCGTCAGACCGTCGGTTTCGACCATCTCTTCCGCCTTCTCGATGCCATGTCTGAAGGCGGCGACGGCTCGGGCTACCCGCCCTACAACATCGAGCGCACCGGTGAGAACGCTTACCAGATCGCGATCGCGGTAGCCGGTTTCTCGCGCGACGATCTATCGATCGAAGTTAAAGAGAATACGCTGCGCGTGGCGGGCGCGAAATCGGGCAACGAAGCTGAAACAAAGACCTACCTGCACCGCGGGATCGGTCAGCGCGCATTTGAGCGTCGCTTCCAGCTGGCCGATTTCATCGAAGTTAAGGGTGCTGACCTGCGTGACGGCATGCTCGTCATCGCTCTGGAGCGCAACCTGCCCGAGCGCATGAAGCCGCGGACGGTTGAGATCTCGGTGAACCAAAGCGTTGACCAGATTTCGGCGGACGCAGATCGCGTTGAAGATCGCGCCGCTGCATAATCACGGCGACGCACTGAGCGTGCCGCGTCGGCCACCCCCGGGCCGGCGCGGTCGCCTTGTGCAAACTGTAAAAATTCCACGACACACAGCGTGTTCTTGCCCGGGCTTGCCGGGCACAAGCGATCGAAGTCGGCCTTCAAACCCGCGAAGGTATCAGGTCGAAGGTGGTGTAGCAGTTGGGACTTGGAAGATTATCGCGGTCCCGCATAGCGTCTTTGAGCGCCTGCGACATGGAGATATCCGGATCTTTCCACCGCACACTGACCATCACGAACGGCCGTTGCCAATTGGTATCCTGCGTATTGAGGGCGCCATCGCACCCACTTCGGAATTGGCCGAGGTTCAACTCCCATACCCGCTTGCGCGATGATGTGGCGGTTTTGATCCATTCGGCCGCCGACTCAGCCCTTTGCGCAGCCCGCACCTTTTCAACCGCGGGTCGCCCTTCTTCTGAGGCTGAACCCACCGCAATCACATCGGCTGCATTGTTCAAACGCCACATCAGATTCGGCGTGAACAGCGTTTCAATCACGCGCTGCGGATACAGGATGCCATTGTCCCGCTCCAGGTAAAACGGGCTACCCCTGCGCCAGCTAATGTCGTTTGTCGCCACGATGAAATCGAACCGCGCCCGACGTCCGGCCGCGTCACGGCCTGTGATCGGAAACACAACGGTTGACCGGCTCCACCGCTCCGTCACGACGGTTTTGGCACGGGTCCAGGGAATGCCACCGACGATTTCCGGAAACAGGAAAATGATCGCGCCTGCGATTGCGGCGGAAGCCGAGAGCACGATCGCACTCGCGCCGAGCGGCGCCTGCCAGATGTGCCAGAACCAGCCAAACAGGCCGTGATCGTCATCGGTGCGATGCGGCCCTGGCATCCGGTCACCGGCGTGCTGAGAGTGAACCATGCTGTCCGGTCCTTCAAAAAATCAGGTTCGTGCGCCCCCGTGGCACGATCGCATGACGCGCCAATGTTGCCCGATCAAGCCCGCGAGGCCAGCGCCGGCCGAGATCATGGTGACCTGCACGCCCGCCGACCCTCGCCAATTGGTCGCTCAACAGCGCGCATCGCGCGCGCAAGCTAGACCACGGGGCATAACCCGCCATCAACATTGATAGCAGTTCCAGTAACATAGCTTCCCTGGTCGGAAGCAAGGAAACACGCGACATTGGCAAATTCTTCCGCCGTTCCCACTCGACCCATCGGGATCGCTTTGCCCATTTGCGCATAATACGCGGCAAGACTTCTAGCATCGTCCTGCGCCGCATGCCGCCGCACCCACTGATCGCTCTCGATCCGGCCGACAAGGAGTGCGTTGACCAGCACGTTATCCGGCGCGCCTTCACCAGCAAGCACTTTGGTCAGCGCCATGCCCGCGGCCCGCGAGACGGCCGTCGGTGCGCCACCCGCCGGCGGCACCTTGGCCCCCGTGTTCAATACGTTGATGATGCGTCCCCACTTGCGCTGCGCCATGCCGGGCATAGCCGAACGAGCGAGCCGCACAGCCGCCATCAGTTTGAGATCAATATCTTCAGCCCAGTCAGCATCGGTCAAATCGGTGAACTTGCCGGTGGCAGACTTGCCGGCGTTGTTGACCAGGATGTCGACCTGGCCGAGTTGGGCGACGGCAGCATCGAACGCGGTCTTGCAGCCTTCGGCCGTTGCGACGTCAGATGCGATGGCAATGACTTGCCCGCGCGCGGTGCGGCCAAGATCGGCAACGGCATCGTCCAAGACGTCCGATCGGCGGGCGACAAGGGCCACATGCGCACCAGCCTCGGCGAACCGCCGCCCGATCGCGCGCCCAATGCCAAGGCTTCCGCCGGTGATCAACGCACAGCGCCCATCCATAGTCAGTTGCATGAGCCAAACTCCTCCCGACGCCTAGGCAACATTGAGCCCGTGCACGGGGCACTGGCCAGACGCGCTTTGTTTTGGATTGGCGCCAGCGGCATTTGCCCTGGCGCTTGTGCCCTTAAGTGATCGCAGGCGCAGACAAGGTCTGTCCAGGCCGGCCGGCGCGCGCAGGACACCATCATGGTGTGGACAAGATCGCGCAAGCGGCCACCGAGACGGCAGCGCCTCATGACCGCCATCGCGAACATGCTACATTTACGACATGGATTCGCACCGTCATGATGCTCCGCCACCTAGCCAGCCGGCGCCCGCCCACCCGGGGCCCGGCACCATTTCCCAGCGCGCGCTCGCCGCTGCGGGACCAGCGCCCTACGTGAGCGGCTTGAACCCGGAACAGCGTCGCGCCGTTGAAACCGTCGACGGGCCTGTCCTGGTGTTGGCCGGCGCCGGGACGGGCAAGACCCGCGTTCTAACGACCCGCATCGCGCACATCCTCGCGACCGGTCGCGCGTGGCCTTCGCAGATACTGGCCGTCACCTTCACCAACAAGGCCGCCCGCGAGATGAAGGAGCGGATCGGCGGCCTGGTCGGCGGCGCGGTGGAGGGCATGCCCTGGCTCGGGACGTTCCATGCCATCGGCGTCCGCCTCCTGCGTGCGCATGCCGAACTCGTCGGCCTCCAGCCAGGCTTCACGATCCTTGATCCCGATGACCAGCTTCGCCTGATCAAACAGGTCATCGAGGCCGAACGCATCGACAAGGACCGGTGGCCGGCCCGCCAGCTCGCGGCTCTGATCGATGGCTGGAAAAACAAGGGTCTGACGCCGGACAAAGTCCCCTCTGGCGAAGCCTTCGCATTCGCCAACGGCAAAGGTGACAAGCTTTACGCCGCCTACCAGGCGCGCCTGAAAGAATTGAATGCCGTCGACTTCGGCGATCTCTTGCTCGAAGGCCTCCGGCTCTTGCGCGAAAACCCCGATGTGCTGGCGCGCTATCAGGAAAAATTCCGCTACATCTTGGTGGACGAATACCAGGACACCAACGTCGTGCAGTATCTCTGGCTGCGGCTGCTGGCCCAGCGTCCAACCGACGGCGCCCCGCCCAACATCTGCTGCGTCGGCGATGACGACCAATCAATCTACGGCTGGCGCGGTGCCGAGGTTGATAACATCCTGCGCTTTGAAACGGACTTTCCCGGCGCAACCGTCGTCCGGCTCGAACGCAATTACCGCTCCACCGGCCACATCCTCGCCGCTGCCTCAGGTGTGATCGCGCATAACGAAAGCCGACTGGGAAAGACGCTTTTCACCGACGATGATCTTGGCGAGCGCGTCACGGTTGTTGGCGTCTGGGACGACGAGGAAGAAGCGCGCACAATCTGCGATGATATCGAGGCGTTTCAGAAATCCGGCCACGCTCTCAACGAGATCGCGATCCTCGTGCGCGCGTCCTATCAAATGCGCGCGCTGGAAGACCGGTTCGTGACGATCGGCATGCCCTATCGGGTGATCGGCGGGCCGCGCTTCTATGAGCGCCAGGAAATCAAGGACGCGATCGCCTATCTGGAGGTCGTCAACAATCCCGCAAACGACCTCAAGTTCGAGCGCATCGTCAACGTGCCGAAACGCGGCCTTGGCGATACGTCGGTCAAGCGCATCCGCGCGCACGCCCGCGCCCGCGAAATCCCCGTCTACCATGCCGCGCGCGACATCATCGAAACACAGGAACTGACCGGCAAGGCCCGCAAATCGCTGGCCGAAGTCGTTGCCAGCTTCGAGCGCTGGCGCACGCAATCAGAGACCATGCCGCACACCGAACTGGCCGAGCTGATCCTCGACGAGAGCGGCTATACCGCGATGTGGCAGGCCGACAAGAACCCGCAATCGCAGTCCCGCCTCGACAACCTCAAGGAACTCGTGCGCTTCATGCACGAGTTCGACACGCTGGCGGGCTTCCTTGAGCACGTCTCGCTCGTCATGGACGTCGACCAGGGCGACGACGGCGACCGCGTCACCTTGATGACGTTGCACGCCGCCAAGGGCCTGGAGTTCGACACCGTCTTCCTGCCGGGCTGGGAGGAAGGCCTGTTCCCCTCACAGCGGACCATGGACGAAAGCGGTCTTGCCGGACTGGAAGAAGAACGCAGGCTCGCCTACGTCGGCATCACGCGCGCTCGGCGCAGGGCCAAAGTCTCATTCGCCCAAAACCGGCGCAACCGTGGGCTTTATCAGGCCGCGATCCCCTCACGGTTTGTCGATGAATTGCCCAAGGATCACATCGACGTCCTGGAAACCCGCTCGCCGTTTGGCGGTAGCTACGGTCACGGACAATCCGTCGGCCAGTTAAATCCGTTCGGCGCAAGCCGGTTCGACGCGGTCCAAACATTTGAGGGCCGCACCTACGAGACGCCGGGCTGGCAACGCGCGCAAGCCCGACAGCAGGCTCCTGGCAGAAAAAAGCCAAGTCGCGGGCCAACGGTCATCGAAGGCGAACTCGTAGCCTCGTCAACCGGACACAACGCGCGCTTTGCGGTCGGTGATACCGTCCAGCACGCCAAGTTCGGCCAAGGCCAAGTTATTGAGGTCGACGGCAATAAACTCACCGTTGAATTCGCAAGCGTGGGGCGCAAACGCGTCGTCGACAGCTTTGTCGAAGCCGCCTAATCCACGTCGC
>CAZOGY010000154.1:0-7311 GCA_964579305.1 uncultured Hyphomicrobiaceae bacterium | reverse complement strand
CCAGCAATCGCGCCCGCTATCCAGCCGACCATACCGATCGATCAGACGCGGCGCTCGACCATGAGCTTTTTCAGTTCGGCAATCGCCTTGGCTGGATTAAGCCCCTTGGGACAAGCCTTGGCGCAGTTCAGGATGGTGTGGCAGCGATAAAGCCGGAACGGGTCTTCCAGGTTATCAAGCCGGTCTCCGGTGGCTTCATCGCGGCTATCGACGACCCAGCGGTAGGCTTGCAGCAGCACCGCCGGACCCAGATAGCGATCCTGGTTCCACCAATAGCTTGGGCACGACGTCGAACAGCATGCGCAAAGGATGCATTCATAAAGTCCGTCGAGCTTTTCGCGATCCCCGCGGCTTTGTTTCCATTCTTTCGGCGGCGTCGGCGTATCCGTTTTGAGCCAAGGCTCGATGGAACGCAGTTGCGCGTAGAAATTCGTCATGTCGGGCACGAGGTCTTTCACGACCTTCATGTGAGGCAGCGGATAAATACGGACCGCGCCGCGCACATCTTCAATCGCTGTCAGACACGCGAGGCCATTGACGCCGTCGATATTCATTGAACAGGAGCCGCAAATCCCTTCGCGGCACGAGCGTCGAAACGTCAGAGTCGAATCGATTTCGTTTTTGATTTTAATAAGTGCGTCCAGAACCATTGGCCCGCATTCATTCAAATCGACATAATAAGTGTCGACGCGCGGGTTCTGGCCGTCTTCCGCGTTCCAGCGGTAGATCCGGAACTCCTTCATCTTCGCCTTCGACGCCCGATTGCGGTCCGGTTTGTTCCAGACCTTACCGGCCTTGATGACGGAGTTCTTCGGCAGGGTGAGCTGAACCATTGCGTGCGTCCTGAATGACCATCGATTGGCGTCTATCTTTGTCACGATGAATCGGATGCTGCAGCGCGCAAGTCAACGCTCCGTTCCGCCAATGGGCGGTTTGTGCGGCAAGCTGTCCGGGCGCACGCGGGCGATTACGGCGCGGGTCGATAGTCCTTGAGCTTCGCAACCAGTTCGGTGAGCTTGGCCGCGATCTCCGCGCCCTTGTCGACGGTCTGCTTCATGCTGGCGCGATCCTGGATCAGCGCATTCAAAGTTTCCTGCGCCTCACCAAAGGCAAAGAACACCTCATCGGGCGGGTTCAGTTCACCATCCTCAACAGCAGCCATCACGTCGATTGCATTCTGCGCGGCCAACACCATCATCGAAGCCGTGTCGTTCATGAGCTGCTGGAACGTGCGCACCTCATCCGGCGAAATCCGCGGTCCATGGACGCCGAATTTGAGCGGCGACGAAGCCGAAGCCCCTTCACCAGCAAACAGACGCGGATTGCGTTGAAACCGGCGGAAAACCTCCTGCAGACCCAGGCAGCAGCTCTCCAAATCGCGCAAGGCAGCAGCCGCCTTGCGTTTCGCCTTTGGCCGATCCGGCGTTTTATCTTCAGCCGCCCAATTGACCGCGGCAATACACGTGATGGCGCCCAATGCAGACAGCGCCGGCAGGATCAGCGTGAACGGGTCCGGCGCGATCCGGGTATCGTGCGGAGATGCGGGCTTTGGGGCTGGGGATTTCGGCGCCACGGGCGTGCTCCTGATGACGGACTTGCGCGGCCAAAGACCGAAGGCCTGTCCGCGCAGTCATAAGCCGGGATTCGGGGCAAGTCACCGCGGGCGTGCGCACATCTCCCCGTGGGCGGCCCTCGGGTCACAAAAATGCCGGGTCGCGCGCGACCCGGCATTGATGCTCAACACCTGTCCAGCGATTGGGCGGAACCCAACGGCACAACCCAAACGCGGTTCAGTAAACGCGCGCCTTTGGCTCGATGTAGGAGACTTCGTTGGTCATCGTGAAGCTGTGCACAGGCCGGTAGTCGATGATCACGTCCGCATTGGCCTCATCGATCCAGGCAAGCGTGTGCTTCATCCACTCCCCATCATCGCGATCCGGGAAATCCTCGCGGGCGTGAGCACCACGGCTTTCCTTGCGGTTTGCCGCGCTGGCCACCGTCACGGACGCCTGTGCGATGAGGTTGTCATACTCAAGCGCCTCAACCAGATCCGAGTTCCAGATCATCGATTTGTCGTTCACGCGGATCGACGGCAGCGATTTCCAAACCTGCGTGATCTCGCGAACGCCTTCGTCGAGAACGTCGCCGTCGCGGAACACCGCGCAGTTGTTCTGCATCACTTTCTGCATTTCCAGGCGCATGGCCGCCGTTGGCGTATCACCGTCGGCATGGCGGTAACGATCAAGCCGAGACAGGGCAAGCTCGGCAGAATCGGTCGGCAGTTCCGGCTGCGAGGCCCCAGCTTCTATCGTCTCGCCGCAGCGCAGGCCGGCAGCACGGCCGAACACCACCAAGTCAATCAGCGAGTTCGACCCCAGGCGGTTCGCGCCGTGAACCGACACACACGCCGCCTCGCCAATCGCCATCAGGCCAGGCACGACGTGGTCTGGATCGCCGTTTTTGAGCGTCAGGACCTCGCCGTGATAATTCGTTGGGATACCGCCCATGTTGTAGTGAACGGTCGGTAGCACCGGGATCGGCTCCCGGCGCACGTCAACGCCAGAAAAGATCTTCGCACTCTCAGTGATACCCGGCAGGCGCTCAGCCAGGATCTTTGGATCAAGGTGGTCCAGGTGCAAAAAGATGTGATCCTTGTTGGGACCGACGCCGCGGCCTTCGCGGATCTCGATCGTCATGGACCGTGAAACGACATCGCGCGACGCCAGGTCTTTGGCGCTCGGCGCATAGCGCTCCATGAAACGCTCACCTTCGGAGTTCGTCAGATAGCCGCCTTCACCGCGCGAACCCTCGGTGATCAAGACGCCCGCGCCATAAATCCCGGTTGGGTGGAACTGCACAAACTCCATGTCCTGCAGCGGCAGACCGGCACGCAGCACCATCGCGTTGCCATCGCCCGTACATGTGTGCGCCGATGTGCACGAGAAGTAAGCGCGACCGTAGCCGCCGGTTGCAAGCACCGTCTTCTTCGCGCGGAAGCGATGGATCGTGCCATCTTCCAAGCTCATGGCGACCACGCCACGGCAAGCGCCTTCCTGATCCATGATCAGATCGATCGCAAAGTACTCAATAAAGAACTCCGCCGCGTGGCGCAGCGATTGACCGTAAAGCGTGTGGAGCATCGCGTGGCCGGTCCGGTCCGCCGCCGCGCACGTCCGCTGCGCAGCAGGGCCTTCGCCGTAGTTCGTGGTCATGCCACCGAACGGGCGCTGGTAGATCCGCCCATCTTCGGTCCGCGAAAACGGCACACCGAAGTGCTCAAGTTCGTAAACCGCTTCGGGCGCATGCCGGCAAAGATACTCAATGGCATCTTGATCGCCGAGCCAGTCAGACCCTTTGACCGTGTCATACATGTGCCAGCGCCAATCATCGGCACCCATGTTGCCGAGCGCGGCGGCGACACCGCCTTGCGCTGCGACCGTGTGGGAACGGGTCGGGAAAACCTTCGTTATGCAGGCCGTCCGCAAACCGGCTTGCGCCGCGCCAAGCGTTGCACGCAGACCAGCGCCGCCGGCCCCCACGACCACGACATCATAGGTGTGGTCGGTGATTTCGTAGGCCCGGCCATTGACGCCGGGTGCACCGTGCCCCGAGCCGTTTGCCGAACCGTTGGCTTTGCCGTTGCCGTTCACTGCCATGGTGCTTTAGTTCCCGAAGCTGATTTTGAGGATGGCGTAGACGCAGGCCAGACCGACCGCGACCGCAAAGAACGTGTTCAGCATCAACAGAACGATCTTGGACCCTTCACTGGAGATGTAGTCCTCGATCACGACCTGCATGCCGAGTTTCATGTGGTATGTGCCCGACAACACGAACAGCAGCAGCAGCAGAGCTACGAATGGGTTCGCGATTGTCGCTTGCGCGGTCGCATAATCAGCGCCGTTCAGCGAAATGATCAACGCAATGAATGCGATGGCAAGGACCATATTGGCGACCGCGGTCAACCGCTGGGTCCAAAAGTGATCCGCACCCTCATGGGCCGAACCATAACGGCGGACCGTTTTCAGCGGCGTTCTCATTTTCATCGTCTCACGTCCCTTTGGCGGCGTCGCGGTGAGCACCGACGATTGAACCGCACGGTGCATGCCGAACAAAACTCAATTCGCAGCGCGGCTCAGTCCGATCAGAAACCGAAGACGACCCACAATACCGCTGTGATCAGCACGGACCCAATCACCGACGCCCAGCACATTGCGTCAACCGTGCCCAGCGCGAAGCCGTGTCCGGTGTCCCACACGAAATGTCTGATCCCGCCAAACATGTGATGCAACAGCGCCCAAGTGTAGCCGATCAGGACAATCCGCCCAGGGATGCTGCCCATTAGATCGGTCACGAATGCGTAATATGCCGGGCCGGTCGCTGCCGCGATCAACCACCACGCAACAAGCAAAGTGCCGGCATACAGCGCCACGCCCGTGATGCGGTGGACGATCGACATCGCCATGTTAATGCGCATTGCATAGACTTGCAGATGCGGTGAAAGAGGCCGGTTGTCCTCGGCCGATGGCAGCTCTGCCTGCGCCATGATTGGCTCCTCGTCAGCGGTGTTGCGACTTACTAACGCGCTGCAACATGACCAGCAATGAGCGGAAGGGCGCATCGCGCCATGAGGCCGAATTGCGCGGCCTCTAGAACGCTCTGGCTGCGCGGTCGCCAAAACAACGGGCTTGGAGAGATATGCGATCTTACCGATCCGCCTTGCGGTTCGCAGATCAGGTGAGATTGCTCTATTTCCAACATGATAGAGTACCGCCCACACGATCATTCAAGTGGTCGCGCAAACCCATCCTGTGGCCGGGCGGGCTGGCAAACGACATCTCAGCGCGGCGTGAAATCCTGCAGCGCCCCAACAATTGCATTGCCGAGCCCGATCCCGCTTTCAAATGCGTGTTCACCCAGCCGGCCCCAGCACCAATCACCAGCAACACCGACCCGGTGTGCGCTTGAGAATAGATATCGCTCGCCGAGCGGGACCTCCACCAAACCGTGTTTCCACAAATGCGCCGACATCGCTGCGGGCCGAACCGGCGGCAGATTGAGAACGTGGCAGACTTCGTTCCACATCACCTCGGCGATCGACTCTGGGTCCTCATCCTCGGTTTCGCGGCTGAACGCCTGCGAAGCGTGCACCACGATGTGATCGCCGCGCGAAGGCCGCCCTGGCTTGGAGTTGTTGCGGCTGACCCACCGGACGACTTGCGACATGTCAGAGAACACGTCGAGATCAGGCAGAACGTGGCTCTCAATCTGGATGGCAACCGCCCAACACGGCGAAAGCCGGACCGCAGATAACGTATCGGCCATCTCCGTCAGCGGCCCAAGCAGCAGCATCGCCTCTGGGGCCGGCACGGCAACCGCGACGGCAGCAAACGGCCCCTCGTCACTGCCGTCGGCAAACCAAAGCTGCCAGCCCTTTGCCCCGCGCTTGATCGTATGCAGCTCGCGTCGCGTGTTGACGCGGACGCTCTCCGCCAGCGGACGCACAACGGCCGACATGCCAGGCGTGCCCACGTACCACGGCAAGAGACGTCCACCGCCTTCCGCGTCGTTCGCGATCGCCGGCTCCCACGTCCGCGCATAACCGGTGGAGGCCAGCTCTTGCAGATACTTTCGGAACTCGGTCGAACGCGCGGTGATGTACTGCGCGCCATGGTCGAACGACGTCACGCCAACGCGCAACGTCCCCATCCGGCCAGCAATTGTCTGATCGCGTTCGAATAACTCAACATAACAACCGGCCTTTCGCAGGACCCGCGCGCACGCAAGTCCGGCCAGCCCCGCCCCGATCACAGCCACACGGTGCGTCAATCCCGTCCCCATTCATCTGCGGCATCGGGAATGCCGCCGTCGCCCCCCACGGGCACAGCTTCATGAAACCGGCAGCCGCGCGATCGCAGTCCGGGCGTGCGTGATGGTCACGCGCACGCTGTCCAATACGCGGCCGGCCGGCGCACGATCACCTGAAAACCGTTCGCTCACCAAAACCGCCGCTCAAGTCGCATACCGCCGCAGATTCATTCCGACGGTCACCTTACACAACGAACGGGGAATTGCGCCGCATTCGATGCGCCACAGTAACGGTACTGTCACATTTCGGAAAGGTTAACGCGGCAACAAAAGCCATAGATCGAGATCTAGGATCACGCCAGCAGCATATTTGCCGTCTTCGTCCTGGTATGGAAAGTCGCGACACGGCATGTCTTTCGTCGCAATCAACCTCGTGCGCAGCGCGCCGATATCGTTGCGGCCGGGAATCTCAGCGCGGTCAACGATTTCCGACCACGCATAAATTGTGTCTCCGGCAAAGGCCGGCGCGACATGCCGTCCGCCGTTGATGGCTGCAATACGAAATGCGTTGGCAAGTCCGTTAAATGAGATCGCGCGTGCAAGCGAGATAACGACCCCACCATAGACCAATCGCCGGCCAAACCGCCCAGCGCCTTGTTCATGCTGATTAAAATGCACTTTTGCCGTGTTTTGATACAGCCGCGTCGCAAGTTGATGCTCGGCTTCCTCAAGCGTGACGCCATCCACGTGGTCAATGCGTTCACCGACCGCGTAATCGTCCCAGCGGTGCGGGGATCCTGAAAGCGCGACGTCGTAGCGATCCGGCTCAAATTGCGGCACGGCCGGCGCGAGGTCGGCGGCTGAAACGGCCTCGGCGACGTCGGGCACAACCGTGGTCGGCGCCGGAGCCGCAGCATCCCGCTTATTGACCATCACCCAGCGGACGTAACGCAGGACGACGTCATCGTGCTGATTGCGGCCTTCCGACCGGACGTAGACAACACCGGTCTTTCCGTTCGAGTTTTCCTTGACGCCAATCACTTCAGAAACGGCACTTAGCGTGTCACCCGCGAAAACCGGCGCCACGAAACGGCATTCGGCATACCCCAAGTTGGCGACCGCATTCAGCGAAATGTCCGGCACCGTTTTGCCAAACACGGTATGGAACACCAGCAGATCATCGACCGGCGCGTCACGGTAACCGAGCTGCTCCGCGAAAGCGCGGGACGATTGCACGGCAAAGCGCGCCCCATAAAGGGCATTATAAACGGCAATATCGCCATATGTGAGCGTGCGCGGCGTTGCGTGTTTGAGGATCTGCCCAACGGCAAAATCTTCAAAAAAATTGCCCGGCGACGTCTTGGTCATGGCAGCACCGTCTCGTTTCCCAAAGAATTGCGCTGAAAGCACTGCATCCGTCCCCAGCACGCAGCACACTGCGGATGGCATCAGACGTCAAACCAAGCTTTGCTTTCAGCTTGCCTGCGATGCGCGCGCGGCGATCGC
>CAZOGY010000153.1:6168-7424 GCA_964579305.1 uncultured Hyphomicrobiaceae bacterium | reverse complement strand
GGCCCTCCGCGGGTGCGGGCCGTTTTCGTGTCGATGTTTCGAACACGAACATCGATGGCCCGGGCCGCTGCGGCCTTGGGGCGTGGATCCGATTGGACGCGACACGCATTAGTTTGCCAGACGCTCGGCCATGAAGTGCTGGACAAAAAGCGGCGCGACCCGCTCGATCGCTGAGAGCGAGTAGCCGCCCTCCTGAATGATCACGATCGGCACAGGCAGTTCGCCATAAAGTCTGCCAAGCGAGGCGAAGGCGTCATCGCTGACCGTCAACTTCGACAGCGGATCGTCGGCGTGCGCGTCCCAGCCAGCCGAGACCACAATCGCTTCGGCGCCGAAGGCGAGGGCTGAGGCGATGAGCTGTTCCGTGGCCGCAATGAAATCGGTGTCACCGCTTCCAGGCGGGATCGGGATGTTGCGGTTGCTGCCTGCGCCGGCGCCAACGCCAAGTTCATCGGCGTAGCCTGTGAAGTGGGGATAATAGTCCGACGGGTCGGTATGATGGGAGCCGACAAAAACATCACCGCGCGCATAGAAAATGGCTTGCGTGCCGTCGCCGTGGTGCGTGTCGAAATCGAGGATCGCGACATTCGCATAGCGCGCGCGCAGGATTTCGGCAGCAATCGCAGCATTGTTCAAAAAGCAGAACCCCGAGACACGGTCGGCATAGGCATGGTGGCCGGGTGGACGGCACAGGGCCATGGCTTCGCGCGCTGTGCCGTCGCGTACGCATGCCGCCGCTGCTATGGCTGCTTGTGCTGATGCGTATGCGCCCGTCCAGGTGCCAGCGCCGATCGGGCTGGAGAGATCGCCGACGTAGTAGCCGAGCTGGCCGATGATGCCGGTCGGACGGGCGGGCGCACGCACACGGTAATCGGGCGCTGCGGAAGCATGCGGATGGACGTTGGGGATCGCCTCAGGACCAGCGTTGGGGAGGGCCTGGAACCGCTCGTAGGCGGTTTGCAGGAATGTGGTGAAATGGGCCGGGTGGACCGCGTGGATCGCTGCCATGCCGGCGTCGGGCGGATCGATGACTTCGTGGCCGGCTGCCGACAATGTCCGCGCCAATGCGGCGGCGCGGTCGCCAATTTCAAACGGCGCGATCAGGCGCCCTGCGACCATGTACTGCTGCGGGCGGTGCTCAAGTTGGTCAGTTGAGAAAAAGATCCGCATCATACCGCTCCGCCTTTGGGGTGTGTTTCGATCGCGTTGCGCACCGATTGGCGATGGTCCTGTCAGCAACGCGTTGTTTTGCGTGA
>CAZOGY010000153.1:0-6068 GCA_964579305.1 uncultured Hyphomicrobiaceae bacterium | reverse complement strand
TCGGGCCTTGCCAAATCGGACCTTGGCAAGACTAAAGTCGCATCTGTGCTGGCCTGGGCCGGCCATCGGCATTCTCCGACACTGAGCTTAGCGCACACTGGACGAATAGCAGACGGCGGCCCCTCACCATGACTGATTTCACTTCAAGCTACACAGCTCTCAAGTTCCAGCGCAACGATCCGCGTGTACTGGAAATCGTGCTGTCAACCCCAGGCAAGCTCAACGCGCTGGATCAAGATGGCCATCGCGAGATTGCCGAGGTTTGGCGCGATGTGGATCGCGACCAAGAGACCGCGGTGGTGGTGTTGCGCGGGGACGGCGGGGTCTTTTCGGCGGGCGGTGATCTGGCACTGATCGAGGCCATGGCGGACGACTGGAACGTGCGCACGCGCGTTTGGAAAGAAGCCAGTGATTTGGTCTACAACATCCTCAATTGCTCAAAACCGATCATAAGCGCCATTGAAGGCCCGTGTGTTGGTGCGGGTCTGGCCGCAGCCATGTTGGCCGATATCTCGATTGCCGGGCGGAGCGCACGCATCATCGATGGCCATACCCGGTTGGGGGTTGCCGCCGGCGACCATGCCGCAATTGTCTGGCCGCTGCTGTGTGGCATGGCAAAAGCCAAATACTATCTGCTGACGTGCGAACCATTGTCGGGCGCGGAAGCGGAACGGATCGGGCTGGTTTCCAAAGTGGTCGACGATGGGGCGGTTGTTGACGAGGCGCGAGCGGTGGCCAAGCGGCTTGCTGAGGGACCGCCGGCGGCTTTGAAGTGGACAAAACTTTCGCTCAATAACTGGATGCGGGTGATGGGACCCGCCTTCGATGCGTCTTTGGCAATGGAGTTCATGGGATTTTCTGGTCCGGAAGCGCGTGAGGGCCTTGAAGCGCTCAAGGCAAAGCGGCGCGCGCATTTTCCGGGCAACGATCCATTTCACACCTAAGGGTCTTGCATGATCGATCACGTCTCCGTCGGCGTCAGTGATATGGCGCGGTCGCTGGCCTTCTATCGCGCGGTGCTCTCAACTCTTGATTATCGGTGCTTGATCGATTTGCCGGAAAAGGCGGGCTTCGGCCGACGCTATCCGCAATTCTGGATTCTCTCGCGGCCATCGATGCGGCGGGCACACCTGTCGTGCGGCCTGCATCTTGCCTTCGTGGCCAACAGCGAAGACGCGGTCCGTAACTTTCATGCGATGGCGCTGGCGTTCGGTGGCACCTGTGATGGAAAGCCGGGACAGCGCGCCTACACCATGACCAACGCATTTGCTGCTTTCTTGTTTGATCCGGACGGTAACCGGCTTGAAGCTGTGTGGTTTCCAGAGCGGACACAGCCGCCGTCGCGTTGAAGCGGCTGGCCGCTGGCCCGGTTGTCGCGCTACATGGCTGTCGTGCTTCAAACCCGCCGCTTGATGCCGTTATCCCAACCGGGCCGCCCGGACGCGGTCCGTGCATGATCGCGCGCCCGCCCCGCAACCGTGAGATCCCATGCTCGAATTCGCCGCTGCTTTCTTTTTCCTGATCATCACGCCTGGACCTGGGGTGCTGACCACGGCTGGTGTCGCCGCCAACCATGGTTTTCGCCCTGGGCTTTGGTATGCGGCCGGCATCGTGATCGGTGCTTCGTCAGTGATGATCCTGGTGGCAAGCGGGCTTGCTGCGATGGTTTTCGCGATCCCCTATGTTCGCGAAGTCCTGGTCGTCGCCTCAGCAGGCTATCTGCTTTATCTCGCCTTGAAGATCGCCGTTGCCGGAAGCCGGATCGCATTCATCGAAGGCAAGGCGCCACGCTTTCGTGATGGCTACATTCTGTCGATCATCAATCCGAAAGCCTATGCGGTGGGCACGGTGCTGTTTTCAGGATTTCCGTTCCTGCCCGACAACATCATTGCCGAAAACACGCTCAAGATTTTGATCCTCACGGCGATCGCGATCCCCGTTCATCTCATCTGGCTTTATGCCGGCGCCGTACTGAAATCGCTTGAACTTGGCCCTGGGGTGACGCGCGCGATCAACATCGCAATGGCGATTGCGATGGTGGCAGTCGTCGCGCTGGCGGTGACGTCACAATTGCCCGATATGGGCGCGCTGAAGGCTCAATTCGGGGGATGACCTGCCGTGACACGACGCTCACTTTTCACAGCCGTTGCAACGTTCCTGGCCGGGGGCCTCGTCGCGCTTTCTCAGCCCGGCCCGGTTCACGCGCAAACTAAGCAGCAGCCGCTTACCTGTAGCTTCATTGCACAGCAGTGCCTGAAAGAGTGCCCGAAGCAGGCCTCCGAGCCGTTCTGCGACAGCTATTGCAACGAGACGCGCAAGGCGTGCCTGCGGACGGGCAGTTGGGATGGCATCGCGCGCCAGTTCTCCAATGTCGTGCGCAAGTAGGTTTGGCCGTCTCGCCCAACGACCAGACCGGCTCCGGCGCGATGCCGCGCACGGGGCCGGTCGCATTTGAACCGGCCTCGGTCTTTGCCGGTGACGATCACATGTCGAGTTCGCCGCGGATGACGTAGCGCAGGATATCGACGATTTGGTCGACGGTCTCGACCACGGCCAAAGCGGCTGCGTCGACTTCCTTCAGCGCGTGCTGGTGGTCGGCTTGGTGCTGGATGATCAGCGACTTGCCAAGCGCTGCCGCGTAGCCCGCGTCGAACGCGGCATTCCATTGCTTGTATTTGTCACCGAAGCGGACAATCACGATGTCGGCTCGCTCGATCAGCGTGCGCGTGCGGATCGCGTTGACCTTTGCGCCTTTGTGGTCGTGCCAGAACTTCTGGTCTTCGCGTCCGAGAATCACGACGCCGCAATCGTCGGAATAGGCGTGGTTCGTCACCGGCGCGAGGAACGTGACCGGCAGGTCCGCAGCCTGCGCTTTTTGCGCGATGTCTTCGCGCCACGGCGTGTGAATTTCGCCGGACAGATAGACGGTCCAGTTTTGCGATTGGGCCATGTGTCAAAAACCTCGATGTTGATCGCGATGAAGGGTTGTCCAAAGGGTGCGGACCCGCTCAGAGACTTTAATGCATGTCGCATCCAATCGGATTCACGCCCCCGCGGAGGGCCAACGGCCCCGTGAGCGCAACAGAGCTCAAGCGAGGCGCATTTCATGCGACACGCTTTAGCGGCCGCCCGACACGTCGACGTGGGTGCCCGTGACGTAACTTGCTTTGTCGGACAGCAAGTAGAGAACGGCATCGGCCACTTCTTCAGGCGGTGCAGAGCGGCCCATCGGCACGAGTTTGCCGAGCCGCTCCACCCGGTCGAGATCGCCGGTGCCGTCGTGGATCTCGGTCTCGATGATGCCCGGTCGCACGGCGTTCACTCGGATGCCGAATGGCGCGACTTCTTGTGCAAGACCGGTCGTGAACGTGTCGATCGCACCTTTTGAAGCGCCATAGGCCAACAGGCCGCCGCCGCCGCCCAGTCTGGCCGCGGCCGAGGACATGTTGACGATGGCGCCGCCCTGGCCGCCGTGTTTGCGAGACATGCGCTTGACCGCTTCGCGCGCGCAAATGAACTGACTTGAGATATTGACCCGCCACATCCGGTCGATTTCGGCAAGGTCTGTCTCTTCGATGGGCATGTTTTGGTGGATGACGCCTGCGTTATTGAACAGCGCCGTCACAGTGCCGAGTTCGCGGTCGACCGCCTCAAAAAGGGTGCGGGCGCCTTCATCCGTTGACACATCTGCTTTGACTGCGATGGCCCGCGCGCCGGTTGCCGTAATTTCGGCGACCAGCTCTTCGGCCTTGGCAGCACTGGCATTGTAGTTGACTGCAACGGCATAGCCTTCGCCCGCGCCAAGACGCGCGGTGGCCGCGCCGATGCCGCGTGAGCCCCCCGTCACGATCAAGACTTTTGCCATGATGTTTCCTCCCTGCACTTTCTGCTGTGTTTGCTGTTCTTGGCCCCAAGCCATTTATCATGCCGGGCCATCCGCCGTGCCGGCGTGTCTAGGTCGCCCGCCTTGGACGTCCGCGTTGCCAGCAACAGTGCTCGTCGTATGGCTATCGTTCAGGTGCGCAGTGCGATAGACGGTTCTCGTCAATCAACGTTAGTCCGTTTGCGGCCAAAGCGCCGCTGTGTGAGGTCTTGAATGTATCAGAAACTAGCGCTTGGTCTGGTGTGTGCCGCGCTTGTTGCGCAGTTGGCGACGCCGGCAGCCGCACAGCGACGTGGTGCGGCAAACCAGTGGGAACGGCTTGGCTGCGTCGACGTGCGTCGCCGCGGTGATACCGAGGTTATCGAGGTCGGCCGTCGGGAAGGGGCTTTCACCGCCCTGCGCTTTCACGCTGTGCGTAACGACGTTCAAATTGCAGGCGCCCGTGTGATTTACGGCAATGGCGAGAGCGACGTCCTGCGCGTGCAGTATAATCTGAGCGAGGGGCGCCGATCGGCCGTTGCCGACCTGGAAGGCCGCCAGCGGTTCATCCGTCGTATCGAGGTCAATTTGCGCAAGGAGCGTGGAAGCGGTCGCGGCCCGGCACGGCTTTGCGTGGAGGGCCGTGAGTTTCGCCGTCCAGCGCCACGGGTGGTCGTGCGTCCGGTCTGGGAAGAGTTGGGCTGTGTCGACACCGGCTTGCGCAAAGACTATGACGTTGTGAGCGTTGGTAAGCGCGATGGCCGCTATAAAGCGATCCGCGTCCGTTCGGTTGGCGGCAAGATCGATATCGAGCGCGTGCGCGTGATTTACGGGAACGGCCGGCCGGACGATCTGCGATTTTCGGCCTCGCTTGATCGCGGGGTTGTGTCGCAATCGTTCGACCTTGCTGGTGGCGATCGCTTCATCCGCGAGGTGCAGCTCGTTTCCAAGCGCGACACAAAAGATGCGGTCCGAGGCATCGTGCGCGGCCTGATTTCGGGTCGTGGTTCGGGCAAGGCGCGGGTCTGTGTGGAAGGTCTCCAGGACGAGCGCTTCACGCGGCGCGGGCGCCGCTGAGCCGCGTTACGACAAAACGCGCTTTGATGCGTGATCGGCCGGCTGCCTGAGGGCGGCCGGTTTTTTTGTGCGGGTGTCTGGTGTGGACTGTGCCGGGCTGTAATTGTGCCTGCGGCGTGAGGCGGTTTTCGGGGACGGCGGACATGCATAATTTTTATTCCGACACGCAGACGCTGCCCACGCGGGCGATGCGCGAGACGGTGCTTGATGCGGTCGTGGGTGATGAGCAGTCCGATCGCGATCCAACGACGATTGCACTGTGTGAGCGCGTTGCCGATCTCCTCGGCAAAGAGCGCGCTGTGTTCATGCCGACCGGCACGATGTGTAATGAAATCGCCATCCACGTGCATTGTCGGCCTGGCGAAGAGATCATTTGCGAAGCGGTCAGCCACATTATTACGGCTGAGGGCGGGGGGCCGGCTGCGTTGTCGGGCACGATGATGTGTCCGATCCAAGGTGTGCACGGCACGTTCACGGCCGAGCAAGTTCATGCGGCCGTGCGGCAGCCAAGCCGGTACACGCCGCGCTCGCGCCTTGTGTCGGTCGAGCAGACCGTCAATCTGGCCGGCGGCATTGTCTGGCCCGTCGAACAGCTTCAAGCCGTGGCCAACGCGGCTAAAGCACACGGCCTTGCCACCCACATGGACGGCGCGCGTTTGATCAATGCGGTCGTGGCCAGTGGTGTGCCGGCTGTGGAACATGCGCGCGGCTTTGACAGCGTCTGGATTGATTTCACCAAGGGCCTCGGCGCGCCGATCGGGGCGGTGCTGGCGGGCTCTGCCGATTTCATCGGCGAGGTCTGGCGTTTCAAGCAGCGTTGGGGCGGGGCGATGCGCCAGTCGGGAATTGCTGCCGTCATGTGCAATTACGCTCTGGACCATCATGTTGAGCGGTTAGCCGACGATCACGCACATGCGTCGCAAATTGCGGTTGCATTGTCCGGCATGGATAATGTCGCAAACGTTTTGCCGGCGCCGACCAATATTGTCATATTTGATTTGGCGGACGATGGTCCCGATGCAGCCGACATTTGTGCGCATGTTGGCGCAGCAGGTTATCGGATCGGCGCGTTTGGGCCGAAACGCATTCGGATCGTCACGCATATGGACGTTGATGCGGCCGCCACCAC
>CAZOGY010000152.1:0-7497 GCA_964579305.1 uncultured Hyphomicrobiaceae bacterium | reverse complement strand
CCGCGTGTTGGGCGGTCTTTCAATTGCGCCAACATCGCTGCCGCGTGTTGGGCGGACTTTCAATTGCGCCAACATCGCTGCCGCAAATCCCACTGCCGCTGTCAGATGGGAGGCAGCGACAAATTCAAACCGTCGCGTTGGGCTCGGCCCCGAGCCCGGGTCTCCACCCCGCAAAGAACCAGCAACAACAGGCAGGCCCATCGCAAAACCTAATTCCCGCGGGTGTCGATCTGACGTGACACGATCGCTGAGAACTCGTCGGAAAACGCTTCCAGCCGCTGCGCCAACCGCGCCGCATCGGCTGAGAACTTGTTGTAGAAGATCACCGCTGGAATGGCGGCAACGAGGCCGATGGCGGTTGCAAACAAGGCCTCAGCGATACCCGGAGCAACAACGGCCAGCGATGTGTTCTTTGAAACAGCGATCGCCTGGAAGCTCGTCATGATCCCCCACACGGTTCCAAACAGCCCGATAAATGGCGCCGTCGAGCCGACTGTGGCCAAAAACAGCAGGCGCCGCTCAAGCCGCTCCATTTCGCGGCTGATCGTGACATCCATGACTTTTTCAACGCGCAACTGAATGCCGCCCAGCGCCCGGATCGATCCCTCGACGGACCGTTTCCACTCCCGCATGGCGGCCACGAACAACGCCGCCATCGAGATTGTCCGCCCTCGCGACAACTGGGAATAGAGCTCTTCCAGCGACTGGCCGGACCAGAACATTTGCTCAAATCGGTCCGCCTCAATCCGCGCACGGCGAAACGCAAACAGCTTTTCGATGATGATCGCCCACGACCAGACTGAAGCCAACACGAGGCCGATCATCACCGCTTGCACAACAATATGGGCCTGCAGAAACAGTTCGATGAACGACATGCCGCCCCCGACAAGAGGAACCATTCAAACCTGCTCCATAGTGATGCCACCGACCGGCGTGCAATCCGCGCTTCATCGAACGGCGCCCGTTGCAGTGGGCGCGCCCCCGCGCCGAGCCCTCACTGATGCCGATGGTGACAAGATGGCAGCGCAGCGCCGATGTGCGTTGAGAACCGCGTGTTCCTTACGATGGTTTGCGGCCAAACTGCGACCCGATGTGCTCAGGCTGAGCAGGCAATCGAACGCGCTGTCGCGTTTCGGCACCGTTCCGCCCGTTTCCCAGGCGCGAGCGATCATCGCTTGAACGGGAACAGATCGCCTGGACGGTGCGACGAACGGACAGGGCTTGGCGGTCCACGACGACTGCACAGGCCCACCCATCGCAATGTCAGGAGATTTCAGAAATGATCCGCGCATTTTCCGCGACGGCTGTGCTCGCGCTCAGCTTCACGACCATTTGGGGTGCAGCCCTGATCACGCCCGATCCCGCCCACGCGCTGACGGCTGCGCAAAAACAAGCGCTACGTGACGCCGTCCGCGCCGGCGAACTCCGCCGCAACCTGCAGATCGGCAAGGCATACCGCAGCTTTAAACTGGAAGGCCTAAAGCCAATTCCAAAACCGATCCCAGGCCCGCAGTGCCTGTCGTGTCCCCCCAATCATCTCAAGCTGAAACGGCGTCTGCGCCGTCGCTAATCACGCGCATGCAGGTGGTTCAGGTCGCGTCTTGGGCCGCGGCCTGCACCGCCTCGCGCAGCGCAGCGCTGATCCGCATTGGCTTGCCTTCCAGACTGATCAGCACGACCGTCACATTGGCTTCAAAGACGGTTTTGCCATCGCGCAGGATCGCCTGATCAAGCGTCAGGCTGGCGCCGCCAATGTCAGCCGTGCGCGTTTCCACTTCCAAAACCTCGTCGATCCGCGCTGGCTTGAGGAAATCCAGGCTCATGCGCCGCACGACAAACGCACCGGGCACGTCCCCGCTCGCGCCAGTCAGCAAATCCTGATGCGAATTGCCCAGCAGTCGCAGAAAGTCTGAACGACCTCGCTCACACCAGCGCAAATAGGTGGCGTGATAGACGACGCCGGAAAAATCGGTGTCCTCGAAATACACCCGCACCGGCAGGACGTGGTGGACGCCAGCCTCGCTGCGCACCAGACGACCGGAAAGATCAGGCCAGGCTTGCCCGCCGTTATCTGTGCTCATGCCGCGTCGGCCCCCGTCCCATGGCGCGCCGCCTACCAGCGCATGGCCGATGCCGGGGGCGCGATCGCTTCAAACGTGCTTGCCGTGAAGTCAGCAAGCATCCGCGCGTTCTGAAGCAAAGTCGCAGGGTCTGCGCAATCGTCCGCACTGGCGCGATAAACGCGGCCATCGCAGGCAAAGACGACACCGCCACGGTGCGGATCGAGCCAGATCCATTCAATCCACCGCACTCCGGACGAACGAAGCGCAACGGCGATCTCTCGCTTGTCCGCGCCCGTCGGGCTCAGCGGCATTGCCGACGCCGACACAAGCTGGCCCTGATAGGCTGGCGAGAAATACGACTGCAGCGACAGCCACCCCGGCATCGTCACGTTGACCTTTGGCAGCAGCGCATCCTCGCGCTTGAGCAGAACGATCGTGCGCGCATCCGCAAACAGGGCACCAGCATCGTGCGTCCCAATCGTCGGCCACACCGCGAGCGCGCTGAAGTATGGCGGCCGGCTAATCGCGGTCCACGTCTGGCCAATCGCGCGCGGCCCGGCGCCGGCGAGCCCGTCGTAGGAAAATTCGCGCTGATAGCGTGGCAGCTTGCGCCGGTGCCGCCGCTTTTTCGGCCGCTGTGTGCTTAGCGGCTCATAACCGGGCGCCGGATCGCTCTGGCCATCGCGCGCGCGGTCACCGTAACGGCGAAACTGCTGCGCAAAATAGAGCAGATAACGCCCATCCGGTGACAAATCGAATAGCCGGATTCCGCCGTGCATCCACTGCCCCGGCAAGAACACGTCTGAGAGCGTATCCCAGTTGATCAGTTGATAGTGCGTCCGAGGGCCGCGACGCAGAATAACCGCGTTGCGCCCATTCGCCGCAACAAGCGCATCAAGCCGCACCCGGTATTGCGAAGCCAATGGTTTGCGATGGGGCTGCCTGTCCTGCGTCATGCCGCATGTCCCCTGATGATCCGTTCTCACGCCGACGCGATGACGCCGCCAAGTTCGACGATTACGATTTCTGGCGGCCGCCCAAAACGGATCGGTAGGCCGCTGCATCCCAGTCCGCCAGACACGATGAGATGGCGCTCGCCCTGATCGCGTGCCCGCTCCACAACATGACCATAGGCGTAGCGGCTGCCGTATTTTGACGGAACGATGGGCGTCCATCCCAACATGTTGACCTGGCCGCCATGGGTATGACCTGACAGCGTCAGAGCCACGCGGGAGGGCACGTTTGGAAAAATATCCGGTTCGTGGGCCATCAGGATCGCGGGCGCGTCATCTGTCAATTTCGACAGCGTGGCCGGCAAGTCGTCGACACCGAAAAACCCAAACCGGCTTTGACGCGGCCTACCCTGTGCATCGAGAAAGAAGGCCCACTGATCGCCAAGCCCCAACAGCCAGAACGGCCGCCCGTCATGCACCAGCCGGATGGCGTCGTTTTCGAGCACCGCGATCCCCGCCGCTTCCAGCGCAAGCCCCACGGGTGTTGGACCTTTGCGCGTTCGCTGCAGCGTGATGTCCTCCCACCAGTCGTGGTTGCCCAGCACCGCGAAAATGCCAAGCGGAGCGCGAAGCCGCGCCAGCGCCCGCGTCCAAACGTGTTTCGGATAGCGCTGAGACAGCCGGTGCGAGACCTCAAAATCGCCAAGCAACAAGACCAGATCGGGCTGCAGCGCATTGGTTTGAGAAACGATGCGCTCCAGATGCGCCATGGTCAGATGAGGTTGGCCGATATGGGGATCGGCGAGAACGGCAATGCGCAAGGACAGCGCATCTGGCCAACTTGAGATCTGCGGCCGGTAGGTGGATACCACTGTGCGCTCAGGTTCGATGGCAAACGCATAGCCACCCGCGCCCAGCCCACCCGCTGCTGCCGTTCCGATCCCGTAGAGCACGCGCCGACGTGTCAGCACCAACGCCTCCTGGAGCATTCATCCGAGCATACGGAACCGATTGGCGACCTCCCGATCGGATGAAATAGCTCTATTTCCAAAATGACAGAGGATGCTGATCCGACCGTATGACCGCGACGGCGAACACGTTCGAGCGGATCATCCTCAAGTCCACAGCCCGCACTGGCCTGCGCCGAGACACCAGCATGCGTTGTCTCAGACAATCATGACCAGTTCGTGCGCTGGATGTGTTCGCAGCCGAATTCACAGTCAGGACGACTTCGGGAACGGGCTGTCGGGCTCAAATAGCACGGCTTGTTCAAACGCCGCCGTCGGTCCGCCGGAGAGTCCAAGGTGTTTGTAGGCCCGCAACGTCAACACACGACCGCGCGGCGTACGCCCGACAAAGCCTTGCTGCATCAGATAGGGCTCGACAATCTCTTCGAGCGCGTCGCGCGGCTCCGACAGGGCTGCCGAAATTGTTTCGATACCGACAGGTCCGCCATCATAATCGCGCGCAATGCAATTGAGATAGCGATGGTCCAGCCCGTCGAGGCCAGCATCGTCCACCTCCAGCATGCGCAAGGCCTGATCGGCAACATCGGCCGTGATCGCCAAAGCATCGGCCACGGCCGCAAAGTCGCGGACCCGCCGCAGCAGACGGCCAGCGACCCGCGGCGTGCCACGCGCGCGCTTGGCGATCTCACGGGCCCCATCGGGTTGCATCGGCGCACCAAGAACGCGCGCCCCGCGCTCCACGACCATTTGCAGCTCATCGATGGTATAAAAATTCAGCCGGATCGGGATACCGAACCGATCCCGCAACGGCGTCGTCAGCAGACCCGCACGCGTCGTCGCAGCAACAAGCGTGAACTTTGCCAAATCGATCTTGACCGACCGCGCCGCTGGGCCCTCGCCAATAATCAGATCGAGTTGATAATCTTCCATCGCGGGATAGAGGATCTCTTCCACCGCCGGATTGAGCCGGTGGATCTCGTCGATGAACAGGACGTCGCGGTCTTCCAGGTTGGTCAAAAGCGCCGCCAAGTCACCCGCCTTGGAGATCACTGGCCCTGAGGTCGCGCGGAACCCGACGCCTAATTCACGCGCCATGATCTGCGCCAGCGTCGTCTTGCCGAGGCCTGGTGGGCCGACGAACAACACATGATCGAGCGCATCGCCGCGCTTCTTCGCGGCTTCAATGAAGATGTGCAGGTTTGCGCGCGCCTGCTCCTGCCCGATGAAATCGGCAAGCGTCTGCGGGCGGATCGAAGCGTCCAGCGGGTCGCCCTCCCGCCGGTCGGGTGTCACGAGCCGATCGTCTGTCATGGCACGCAGTGGTGATCCGGTTCGTGTGGCCGGTCAAGCTGCTGTTGAACGCTGACGCCTGATTTGCATTATTGCGGAATATCTCGTCACGATTTGCGTCAGCGGTGTCCCATGCGTCTCAAATGTTTTGCATTTGCACTCGCCTTGTTCGCCAACAACGGTGCGCTTGCACAGGGCAAACAGGCCGATAACAAAAAGCAGAACTGCAGTAAGCCGCCCAGCGCGACGTGCAATATCAAGGGCAACATCAGTAGAAACGGACGGATTTACTTCACGCCGGACGATCCGATGTATCCGCGCGTCAAAATCAATTGCAAGGAACGTTGGTTTTGCAGCCCCAAGGAGGCTGAGGCGGCGGGCTGGCGCAGACCTGGCAACTGGCGGCCGGGCAAGTCGTCGCACAACGACCGGCGCGATTGCGAATTGCCCAACGGCATTCCCGATCCGACCTGCGACATCAAAGGCAACCGGACAAAGATCTACCATGTCCGCGGCTCGCGCTTCTACGCTGAGACCGTGATCGACACTGCGGCCGGCGAACGGTGGTTCTGCTCTGAGGGCCAAGCCCGCGATGCCGGCTGGCGTCCACCCCGCAACGCAGGTCAGCGGCAGGACTGTGATCTTCTCGTCAACTAGATCGAGAGCCAACCATGCCCGCAAAAAGCCTACCGCGGCGGAAACGGTGGCGCGCTGGTGCGATCGCGCCGCCCAACCAGGCCCAAACGCCCAGCAAGCCACCGCAACGAGACGGCGACCGGCAACGAGACGATCACCATCACCGCGGTCAGCGATGCCGCACGCTCAATCGCCGTTGCACCAATTTGCCCGCCCTCGCTCAATTCAAACGCGCCAAACCAAAGCGGCGTCGCGATCAGATTGGCCAAAACGGCCACGGCAACGGCTGCCAAATAACCAAATGGTGCACCGCGCCCTGCAGCAAGGCCCGCGCAAAGCCCTGCCAACAGCGCGGCCGGTCCCGCGAAAACGAACGCAAACGGCGTGAAAGTCAGCCCAATCACCGGCGCCATCGCCAACCCAAGGACCGCTTCGATCATCGATCCGTGCACGGCAGCGTCGAGCGCATTGACCGCAGATACAGCCAAGAAGACGAACTGCGCACCCAAAATAGGCCCGACAAAAAACGTCAACGCCAGAACCGATAAACTGCGCCGCCAATTCACGCGACGGCCTCGCGCTTGA
The DNA here is from genome assembly GCA_964579305.1 of uncultured Hyphomicrobiaceae bacterium. Lineage (GTDB taxonomy): Bacteria > Pseudomonadota > Alphaproteobacteria > Rhizobiales > Hyphomicrobiaceae > JBCBWG01. The sequence goes on along the minus strand of CAZOGY010000152.1, from coordinate 1,002 downwards.
GAATGCCCGCCCTGATCAAGAGATTGCGGCAGAATACGGCGATCAGCCCCGCCAGAAAAGCAATCACGGGCTGAAAGCCGCCCGTCGGAAACGGAAAGAGCAAGATTGCGGCCGTGAAGCAGATCACACCGACCGCGCCGGCCATGAACCAGCCGAGCGTGCCATGTTTCAGCACCGTCGGCAGCACCGCAATCGCCGTCAGCGCCGCCGGGATCACAGACCAGACAAAGGCCGTCACGCCAATCGGGCCGAGTTGCGCAAAGGCGTCGCTTTGCGAGATCTGGCCAAACGGCCCCGGGGCCTGTCCGAGAAGAATGCCGACCGCAAGCAAAACCACGGCCGCCAACGCCCCGAAAAAGGGCGCGATCAGCATATAGAGCAGAAACGTCCAAAGCGCCCGCTGCCCATTCGAAATGCCCTCATCTGGCTTGGCCATGCCTCATCCCCCACATACCTGCGTGTTAACCAGCGCCAGGCCCCGTTACCGCGAGTCTCAATTGCCGTCTGCGCCGTTCGCTATGCATGGGCGCCGTTGACGTCTCGCGCGCGGAACAGGCCAAACCCGCGACAGAGCGCCCGAACGATCATGCTGCCCAATCCCGTCAGCACCGCAAGGGCGAGGTAAGCCGCCGCGTCGACAGCCATCTTCGATGGCACATCTGACACAATCCGCCCTTGCAAAAGAAAATAGACGACGGGTCCGCCAATCAGAGCGGCAATTGCACCGGCGAGGAAAGCGGCGCCATAGCCAACCGGGCCGCGCAACAAAACCGCCGCCGCAAGCCCAAACGAACCCGCTCCCACGAAAGCCAACACAATCGGCGTTGAAACAAGAAAGACCGCCATCATCATTTCCGGGAAACGTCTGATCGCCCGCACGCCCTCACTCCAGCCGCCCATCGCCATCTCAACGCCGACATTCGCAATGGCAAAAAGGGCCGTTGCCACGATCGGCCCGATCAAGAACCCGATGGCCACCACGGCCGCAGCAAGTCTCACGTT